>NZ_JABWDV010000018.1 GCF_013362995.1 Streptomyces sp. TRM64462
CCTGACGCGTCAGCCCAGTTGCGCCATGACCTGGGACGAGATCAGCTCCAGGTGGTCCAGGTCGTGGAGGTCGAGGAGTTGGAGGTAGACGCGGGTGCAGCCCAGTTCGGCGTAGCTCCCGAGCTTGTCCACCGCCTCCGCGGGGGAGCCGGCGACGCCGTTGGTCCTCAGTTCGGCCACGTCGCGGCCGATGGCGGCCGCGCGGCGGGCCACCTCGGCGTCGTTCCGGCCGACGCACACCACCAGGGCGTTGGAGTACACCAGGTCGTCCGGGCGGCGCCCGGCTACCTCGGCCGCGGTGCGGACGCGGGTGAACTGGCGCTCGGTGTCCGCCAGGGACGCGAACGGGACGTTGAACTCGTCGGCGTACCGGGCGGCGAGCCGAGGCGTGCGGCTGGCGCCGAGGCCGCCGATCAGCACCGGGACCTTCTGCTGCGCCGGCTTGGGCAGGGCGGGTGAGTCGGTCAGCTGGTAGTACCTCCCCTCGTACGAGAACGTCTTGCCGGGCTCCGTGCCCCACAGGCCCGTGACGATGGCGAGCTGCTCCTCCAGGCGGCCGAACTTCTCCTTCGGGAACGGGATGCCGTACGCCGCGTGCTCCTGCTCGAACCATCCGGCCCCCAGGCCGAGTTCGACACGGCCGCCCGACATCTGGTCCACCTGTGCCACCTGGATGGCGAGCGGGCCCGGCAGCCGGAACGTGGCGGCCGTCATCAGTGTGCCGAGGCGGATCCGCCGGGTCTCGCGTGCGAGGCCGGCCAGGGTGATCCAGGCGTCGGTGGGTCCGGGCAGGCCGTCCACCGAGCCCATGTGGAGATAGTGGTCCGAGCGGAAGAAGGCGTCGAACGAGAGGTCTTCCGTGGCCTTGGCGACCTTGAGGAGAGTGTCGTAGTCCGCGCCTTGCTGAGGCTCTGTGAAGATGCGTACGTCCATACGACCATCCTGCCCGTTCGAACACCGTCAACCCGAATGTGACGGACCGTGACCGGTCGGCGGTGGTGGTCGTTGGCTCGGCGGTGCCGGACCGCCCGGCCCGCGTGCCGGCGGCAGCTGTCGGCGCGTCGCTCTCTTGTCGCCCTCCCCCGCCGGGAGGGCCTGGGCCGAGGAGGCCGTGATGTCGCAGGAAGCCGTGCCCGAACAGGCCGTGTCCGCGCCGGACATGCCCGAGCAGCAGGGCGCCGGCGCCCCGAAGGGTCTGCTGCAGCAGATGGAGGAGCTGATGGCGGCCCTCAACGCCGACCTGTCGCAACTGGACGCCGATCTGCAGTCCTCCGCGCAGCGTCCGGCCGAGGAGGACGGCGCCACACCGGCGCGCCGCGCCCTCTGAGCCCTCGGCCGAGGGCGTCCGCCGCACGTTCGTGGTCATGACCCGGCCGCCGAGTCCGCCGGGTCCGCCACCTCCACCGCCCGCTCGCGGTCGGCCCGTTCGCGGTCGGCCCGTCGTCGGCCGCGTTCCGCACGGCCGGCCCGTTCGCCTTCGGTCCCCTCGCGGACGGGCCGGTCGTGCGGCAGGGCTTCAGGGCCCGTCCAGGCGGTGGGCGACGGGGCCGCGTCGACGGGCGTCGCCGTCTCAACCGGCGTTCGCCGGTGGTCTGTCCGTCCGCCGACCGGGACTCCGGGAGGTCTCGCACGGTCCCGCACGGTGAGCCGGCGCAGCATTCCCCGCACCCGGTCGCTCGACTCGTCAGCGGCGTCGATCGCCTCGATGCACTGCCAGTACAGCCCCTCCTCGTCGGTGGCGCACGCCACGCCCACCAGGGCGATGCCCACCTCTCCGAGCAGCACGCCGAGCGCCGTCAACGTCCGGCGCTCGTCCCCGATCTCCGTCAGCCGCTCCGCCCGCGCCCCCGTACGCCACGCCGGGTGGTCCGGGCCGACGGCCGCGCAGGACCGGCCGCCGATCTCGCCCAGCTCGCGCGCCTCGCCTCTCAACTCCGGCGTCCCGCACAGTGCGAGCTGCTCCCCGACGGCCTGGGCCAGGCACTGCGCCTGCCAGGCCGCCGTCATGATGTCCAGCGCCGACCGGCTCTCCGCCAGGTCGCGGCTGCTGCTCGCGATGAGCCGTTCCGCATCCATGTACGCCGCCCCCGTTCGTACGACTTTCCGCTCACTGAGTCACTACCCAGAGTGAAGCTGTCCGAGCACAAAAGCCAGGGGAATTCGGAAATCTGTGGACACGAAGCTCAGTGTGAATAAGTCGATCACTCCGCAGAGTGACGATCCGTGCGTGCGGCCCGCCCTGGCGGACGCCCCACGGGGAAACGGAGCTCGTTCCGGTCGATCTTGGCGGAGAGCGCCTCCAGCGGATCGACGCCCAGCACCCCGCAGAACTGGAGCAGATACGCGAGCACGTCGGCCACCTCGTCCCGTACGCGATGGGCCGTCTCCGGGTCGTCCATGACCCGCTCGGCCTCCTCCGGGGTCAACCACTGGAAGATCTCCAGGAGTTCCGCGGCCTCGACGCTCAGCGCCGTCGCGAGGTTCTTCGGGGTGTGGTACGGCTGCCAGGCGCGCGACGCCGCGAACTCGGCGAGCCTGCGCTGCAGTCCTTGTACATCCAGTTCGGTCACGGCCCCAGGTCTACCACCGTCGCGCCGGGACACGTGCGCCCGGCCCCCGCGCCCGTCCCGCCGACGGTGCCGACCAGCCGAATGTGGCGGTCCGCGCTGATCCGCGCGGCCAGGGCGGTGAGTTCGCCGGCCTGGCGGGCGTCGAGGCCGCGGTCGAAGCCGTCCGCGAGCACGGTCAGCGACTGCATCGCGCCGGGGACCTCGGCCGCCTGGTCGACGGCCAGCACACCGGGGCCGGTCAGCAGGACCAGCGCGAGGGCCAGGTAGCGCAGTTCCCCGTCGCCGAGCCGCTCCAGGGGCGTACCGCCGGCCGCCCCGCCCCGTTCCAGTACCGCCCGGACCGTGCCGTCCGGCAGCCGCTCCACGTCCAGGCCCCGTACCGGCCCGGCGCAGCCGGCGCGGGCGGCCGCGGCCAGCAGGGCGTGCCGGTGGCGGCAGTCGGCGCGGGTGCGGTGCAGTACGGCCGCCAGGTTGTCGCAGCCGTGCCGCAGCCGCCCGTCACCCGGGGGCACGGGGCGCCGCATCCGCCGGGGCTGCGGGTCGCACGCGAACACCGACCGCAGCGCCAGCACCATCTGCTCGGCCGCCGCGAGCACCCGTCGCTGACCGTCCGTCTTGCCCGCGACCCGCAGCGGCAGCAGGGCCGTGGCCAGCCGGTCGTCGGGCAGCGGGGCGCGCGTGACACCCGCGGCACCCGCCGTGTGCCACTCGGCGTGCACGACCCGGCGGCGCGGGTCGCGCAGCGCGGTCGTCAGCAGTGTGCGCCCCTCGCCGTCGGTGAGCCGCTCGCCGGCCACGCGGAAGTGCGGCTCGGCCTGGACGGCGAGGTCGAGCCGTACGGTTCCGGCGGGTCCGTCGGCCGTGCAGCCGATACGGAAGCCCCGGCGGCCCTGCGCGTCCGGCGCGGCGCCTTCCGGTACACAGCCGACGGGGTCCGGGAACAGCCGCCCGAGCGCGGTGCCCGCGGCGAGCCCGGCCAGCGCCTCGTACGCCTCCAGCGCGCTGGTCTTGCCGCTGCCGCTCGGGCCTGCGAAGAGGGTCACGGGACCGATCGGCAGGACCGTGCCGCGGTGCGACTTGAAGGCGGAGAGACGCAGCTCGGTGACATGCGGCCGAGCCGGGCCACCCGGGCGGGACGGGCCGGCCTGGCGGGGCGAACGAGCCGGGGCAGCCGGGCGGGACGGGCCCTCCTGACGGGTCAGGCCCTCCTGACGGAGCGGGCCGGCCTGGCGCGCCGGGGCAGCCGGGCGAGGCGCCTCGACCGGGCGCGCGGCGCCAGCCGGTTGAGCCGCGCCAGCCGGGCCAGCCGCGCCGGTCTGGCGCGCCGGGGCACCCGGGCCAGCCTGGCGAACCGGGCCAGCGGGACGCGCGGCGCCAGTCTGTTGAGCCGTATCCGCCGGATGAGCCGCGCCGGCCTGGCGCGGCGCGTTCGGCTGGTGGGTCGGGGCGGGCTGGTGGGCAGGGGGGTGGGTGGTGGCACCCTGCCCGGCGCCCGTAGCCCGCTGTGGGGGCGGTGCGGTGAGCGTGACGTCACGCCTGGTGAGGTCCATGGTCGGCCACCGTACGAGCGCGTGGCACGCTGAACCGTTCCGCCCGAACAGGCTTCCTACGAACGAGCTACGCGTGCGGGACCGCCGCCGCGGCCGCGCCCTCCACCTCCGTGCCGGCGGGCGCCAGCAGGAACACATTCCGGTCGACGCGGTGCATCGCACTGCCCAGCCCGAAGACGACTCCGCTGCTGAAGTCCAGGATGCGCTTGGCGACTTCGGTGTCGGCGCTCGTCAGGTCAAGGAGCACCGGGATCTTCGCGACGAGGTACTCGGCGACCTCGCGCGCGTCCGCGAAGACCTGGACGCGCAGCACGATCATGCGGCGCTGCGCCTCGGCCTCCCGGTCCTGGGGCATCGTGCGGTGGTCGACCCTGGACGGCCACTCGTCGCGCCCTCGCAGTGGGACGACCTGCGCGAGGCCCTCCCACTGTTCGTCGGTGACGTCGTACCTCTCGTACCTACTCATGCGCACCATCCTCGCGCCCCTCACCCGTTCGGCCCAACTCCGACACGGGGTGTACGCGGGCTGTCCCGCAGGATCCGCTGTTGACGGTGCCTCAGCGGATGTCGAACAGCGGGCCCGTGATGGTGAGACCGAGGTCGCTGCCTGCGTACGAGAAGAACGCCAGCAGCATCAGGGCGGCGCCGCCCAGTGCGCAGTCCTTGAGGAAGTGCGTCATCTCCCCCTGCCGTGACTCGGGCGTGGGCTCCTTCCAGAACCCGTGCATCAGCACCGCGGTCGGGAACAGGAACACCGCCAACAGCAGGGCGCCGAGGTCGGCCCAGATACCCAGGGCCACACTGAGCCCTCCGGCGAGTATCACGAGACCCGCACCGATCGTGGCGGGGGCGGGGGCCGGGATGCCGCGGCTCGCGGCATAGGCGGACATGCCCTTGGTGTTCAGCACCAGGTGGTTCGCCGCCGACGCGAGGAAGAGAAGGGAGAAGAGGATGCGTCCGATGAGTACCAGTACATCCATTGTGGCCTCCGGCTCGATTGCTCGGTTGCTCAATTGCTCGATGGCTCGATGAGCGGTTGTCAGTGAGCTGTTGAAAGAAGGACCACCTCGTTTCAGGATACGTCCGCATCCGGGTACCCGCGCTGGGCCGGGGTCTGCCACGCTGGACAGTGCCGGGGGGCCGAGGAGGCCAGGGACATGACCGGATACGCCGCGACCCGGACGGTCACGAAGCCCGAGGCGGTGTTCGACCGCGACGAGGCCTGGGACGCGCTCACCCGCTTCACCCGCGACCCCGCTCCGGGGCCGCGCCTCGGGGTGGTCTCCGGACGGCTGCGGCAGGGCAAGACGTACCTGCTGGAGGCGCTGGCCGAGAGCGTGGACGGCGGCTTCCTGTTCTGCGCGGACGACGCGGTCGAGGCAGAGTCGCTGCGGCGGCTCGGCGAGGAGCTGGCGCGGCACACCGGAGGCGCGCAGGGCCCGCAGCGCCCCCCGCCGCGCGACTGGGGCGAGGCCCTGGACGCCCTGCTGGCGCTCGGCGCGCGGCGGCCGGAGCCGGTGCCCGTCGTACTGGACGAGTTCCCGCGCCTGGTGGCGCAGAGCCCGGCGCTCGCGGCCGCCCTGCTCGCGGCGTTCCGACGGTACGCGGACGTCACGGAGCGCGCCGGAGGCTCCGGAGGCCCTGGCGGCCCTGGCGGCACCGGAGGCTCTGGCGGCACCGGAGGCACCGGAGGCGGGCGGGCCCGGCTGCTGCTCAGCGGCAGCTCCCACCCGGTGATGCGCAGGCTCTTCTGCGGGCCCTCGCCCCTCAAGGCCCTGGTCGCGCTCGACCTGGAGGTGCGGCCGTTCGGGTTCCGCGAGGCGGCCCGGTTCTGGGGGATCGACGACCACCGCCTGGCGCTGCGCGTGCACGCGGTGGTGGGCGGCACGCCCGCGTACCGCCGGGCGTTCGTCGGCGGGCGGGTGCCGGAGGGGCCGGACGACTTCGACGCGTGGGTGTGCGGCACGGCGCTGGATCCGCGGACGCCGCTGTTCCACGAGGCGCCGCGGCTGGTGCACGAGGAGGCGGACCGGGGCGACCGCGCCCTGTGCCACTCGGTGCTCGCGGCGGTCGCGCTCGGGGCCTCCACGCCCGGCGAGGTCGCGGGGCGGGTCGGCGCTTCGCTCGGCGACGTGTCGCACGCGCTGGCGCTCCTCCAGGACTGCGAGCTGCTGCGCGCCGAGCCGGACGCGCTGCGCCCGCACCTCACCAGGTTGCGGGTCGCGGAGCCGCTGCTGGCCTTCGACCACGCCGTCGTACGGCCGTACCGCACCCTGCTGGAGCGGGACGCGGACGGCGGGCGCGGGGGTGTCGCTGCGGAGGTGTGGTCGCGGGCCCGCGAGACGTTCGAGTCGACGGTGGCGCGCGCCGATTTCGCCGAGGTGTGCCGTGCGTGGGTACGGGAGCACGCCACGCCCGACACGTTCGGGGCGGTGCCGGGGCAGGTCGGGTACGGCTCGCTCGCGGGCCCGGGCGAGCCGGGCGCGGAGGTTGTGGTCAGGGGTCAGGAGCAGGTGCCGGGCGACGGGCGGCCGGGTCCGCTGCTGTCGGTGGGGCTCGCCCGTTGGGGCGAGGTGATGGACGTGCACCACCTGGAGTGGCTGCGCCGCCTGACCGGCCTGCTGGCCGAGCGCGGCGAGGACGTGGGCCGTACCGTCCTCGTCTGCTACAGCAGCGCGGGCTTCGGCCCGGCCCTGCGGGCGGCGGAGACGGAGGGCGCGGTCACCTTGGTGGGCGCGGACCGCCTGTACCGGGGAGGCTGAGGCACGCCGGGGGCTCGGGGGCGGGCCGGTGGCGCCGACCGGGTCCGGTGGGTCTTTCCCCACCCCGCCCCTTCCCGAAACTGGGGCTCCGCCCCCGAACCCCCGCTCCTCAATCGGCGGAGGGGCTCAATTGAGCCCGTCCGGCGATTGAGGACAAGCGCCGTCCAGGCGCGACAGGGGGTCTGGGGGCGAAGCCCCAGTTTCGGGAAGGGGCGGGATAGGGGAAAGACCCGCCGGACTCCGCCTAACCCCACCGCGGCGGGCGGCGGTTGGAGTCCGCCGACATCAGCCACGTCACCGTGCGGCTCACGTCCGACGACGACACCATGCCGACCAGCCGGCCGCCCGCGTCCGTGACCAGGACCTTGTGGTCGGCGCCCGCCTCCATCCGCGGCAGCAGGTCCGCCAGCGGATCGTCCGGGCCGACCACCGTCACCTCGGACAGCGGCGCCATGACCTCCCCGACCCGTACGACACCCCGCCGGTCCTCCGGGACGGCGCGGGCACGGTCCAGGGTCATCAGGCCGACGGGCCGGTCGCCCTCCACGGCGGGGAACGCCGAGTGGCGGTAGCGGTAGCGCGGGTCGGCCAGGAAATACGCCACGGTCACCCCGGCGGGCACCGTGACCGGGTCCTGCGTCATCGCCTGCCGCACCGGCACGCCCGCCAGCACGCCCCGGAGCTGCGCCTGCCGGCCCTCCGCGGTCGCGGCGGCCACCAGGAACCAGCCGATCAGGCCGAGCCACAGCCCGCCGAACGACCCGGTGCGCAGGAACACCAGCAGACCCAGGGCCACCAGCAGCCACCCGAAGCCGCGGCCCGCCGCCGTCGCCCCCGCGGTCGCCCGCAGCCTGTCCCCCGTACGCCACCACAGCACCGCCCGCAGCAGCCGCCCGCCGTCCAGCGGGGCGGCGGGTATGGCGTTGAAGACGGCCAGCAGGATGTTGATGGCGGCCAGCCAGACCACGGCCTCGGCCAGCAGCCCGGGTGCGTCGGCGAGGATCAGCAGCCACGCGGTGAGCGCGAACACCCCGCCCAGCACCAGGCTGACCAGCGGCCCGACGCCCGCGATGCGCAGCTCGGCGGCCGGCTTCGGCGCCTCCGAGTGGAGCCGCGCGGCACCGCCGAGCAGCCACAGCACGATGTCGTCGACCTCCACGCCGTTGCGCCGGGCGACCACCGCGTGGGCCAGCTCGTGCGCGAGGAGGGACAGGAAGAACACGACGGCCGTGGCCAGCCCGGCCACCCAGTACAGCACCGGCTCCCTGCCCGGGTGGGCCGCGGGGAAGCGGCCCTGCGCGAGGCCCCATACGATGAGAGCAAAGATGAACAGGACGCTCCAGTGGACCCCGACGCGGACCTGGGCGATGCGTCCGATGGTGAAACTCGCCCGCACAGCTTCCACCTTCCTCGTCGTCACTCCATGGTGCGCCCACTCCGGCACGTCGGGCATCCGCAGGGGCCCGAATGCCTCCGGGACGGGCCCGGGACTTGCCCGGGACTTGCCCGGGACTTGCCCGGGACTTGCCCGGGACTTGCCCGGGACTTGCCCGGGCGGCCCGGGCGGCCCGGACGGACAGGGGCAGAGCGGGAGGACGTCATGCGGTTCACCGATGATCTGCGGTTCACCGACCGTGCGTCCGCGGGACGGCTGCTGGCCGACGCGGTGGCGCGGCTGCGCCTCGACGACCCCGTCGTGCTCGGGCTGCCGCGCGGCGGGGTCCCGGTGGCCCACCAGGTGGCCGAGGGCATCGGCGCGCCCCTGGACGTCCTCGTCGTACGGAAGTTGGGCGTGCCGACCCACCCCGAGCTGGGCTTCGGCGCGATCGGCGAGGGCGGCGTACGGGTCGTGAACGAGGCCGTCGTACGGTCCGCCCGGGTCGGCGAGCGGGACCAGGCGCGGGTCGAGGAGGCCGAGCGCGCCGTCCTGGAGCAGCGGCTGCGCCGGTACCGCGGGGGCAGGCCCGGCGTACCGCTGGCGGGGCGTACGGCGGTGCTGGTCGACGACGGCATCGCGACCGGGTCGACCGCCCTCGTGGCCTGCCGGGTGGCACGGGCGCACGGCGCGGCACGGGTCGTCATGGCCGTACCGGTGGCGCCGCCCGACGCGGTGGCGCTGCTGCGGCAGGAGGCGGACGACGTGGTGTGCCTGTCGACGCCGGAGTGGTTCGGGGCGGTCGGGCAGTGGTACGACGACTTCGCGCAGACGGACGACGACGAGGTCACCGAGCTGCTGGCCCTGCACCCCCTGCCGGAGACGCCCGGGACACCGGGCACGCCCGGGACGCCCGAGGCACCCCCTGCTCGCGGAGCCGGGAGAAGCGAGGAGCCGGTCGTCGTGGACGTCGAGGGCGTCCGCCTCGACGGCGACCTGGCGCTGCCGGGCGGTGTGGCGCGCGGCGTGGTGGTCTTCGCGCACGGCAGCGGCAGCGGCCGCCGCAGCCCTCGCAACCGGGCGGTCGCCGGGACACTGAACCGGAACGGGCTCGGCACGCTGCTGTTCGACCTGCTCACCGAGGAGGAGGGCCGGGACCGCGACCTGGTGTTCGACATCCCGCTGCTGGCCGGCCGCCTCGCCGGGGCCACCGCCTGGCTGCGCCGCACCTATCCGCACGCCCCGCCGGTCTGCTGGTTCGGCGCCAGTACGGGCGCGGCGGCGGCGCTGTGGGCGGCGGCCGAGCCGGAAGCGGAGGTCGCGGCGGTGGTGAGCCGCGGAGGCCGGCCCGACCTCGCGGGGCCGCGCCTCGGAGCCGTACGGGCGCCGACGCTGCTGATCGTGGGCGGCGCCGACGCGCAGGTGCTGCCGCTCAACCGGCAGGCGGCGGCGGAGCTGCGCTGCGAGCACGCGATCGAGGTGGTGCCGGGCGCGACCCATCTGTTCGAGGAACCGGGCGCCATGGAGCAGGTCGAGGAGCTGGCCACGGCGTGGTTCCTGCGGCATCTTCCCCCGGCGGAGCCTCCGGCCGCGGAGGCGGCTCAGGGGCTGTGAGCGACGTGGACGACGTGGACGGCGCGAGAGTGGCAGGGTGGAGGGTAGTGGAACGTGAAGGTCCGGCCACGACCGCCCAGGAGGGCGTCATGAGGCAGCACGCGCTGGAGGAGAGGACCTCCGCGAACCCCGCCCACCAGGATGTCCAGGACGATGTCCCCCGCCCCAAGGACGGGCCGCCCGCCGAGGAGCGCCCCGTACTCGCGCGGAGCGTCGCGGACGTGATGCGTACGTCGGTGGTCAGCGTCGCCGCCGGTGAGACGCTGCTGGTCGCGTGGGAGCTGCTGGAGCGGTCGGCGGCGCGGCATCTGCCGGTCGTGCGGCCGGACGGCCGCTGCGCGGGGGTCCTGGACAGGGCCGAACTGGCCGTGGCGTGCGCGGCGCCCGCCGTGTCCCTGTCGCGGCGGTACGCGGGTGATCTGGTGCGCGCCCGCCGGTGCGTGGTCGTCCACCACCGGGACCCGGTGCGGCGGGCCGTGAACGTGATGAACGCGAACGAGTGCGACGCGCTGCCGGTGACGGGCGACGACGGGCGCCTCGCGGGGCTGCTCACGGCGGCGGACATCGTGTCCGCCCTGGCCGGCCAGGCGGTCGGCGCGGTGGTGCCCGGCGTGGGCATGCGACCCCCGCACCCGTACCCGGTGATGCCCGGGCTCCCGCCCCACCACGAGAACGGGCGGGTGTCGCCGGTGCCTTGAGGGGCCTGAAGGAGAAGACTTCCGAGGGAAGGACGGTGAGCGCGGTGACAGCGGCAGCAGCAGCCGCGGGCGGCTCCTCCGAGCGTCCGCGCGCCGCCGACACGACGACGGCGACGGCGACGGATGCGGCGACGGCGACGGCGGCGGCGACGGATGCGGCGGGCATGCCCGGTGGGCGCCTGCCGGCCCGTACGGCGACGGAACACCGCACCGAGCATCCGCCGCAGTCCCCGCCCCGGCCGCGTCCCGGGCCCCGGCCACGGCCGCAGGTCAAGAACCACGCGTGGTCGTCACAGCCGGACGGCCGGCCGGTCCATACGATCCGGGTGCCCGCGCTGTTCGGCTGACCCTCAGACGGTGAACGGCCGCTGGGCCACGAACGCCGCGTCCGGGCGCCCCGCGACGTACAGGTTGGGGCTCTGGCTCGCGGGCATGCGGCGCACGATCGCGCGGTGGAAGGCGCGGTGGCCGCCCCGGAACGCGCCCTTGTTCCAGACGTCCAGCAGCGTCTCGGTGAACTTGCCGTTGACCGGGCCGTCGGAGGCGAGCTGGTTGTCCTGGCACGCGGAGATGAGCAGCGCGTCGGCCTCCCGCCGGCCGCCGCCCGCCCGGGCGCCGGGCCCCGCCTCCGCGCGCAGCTCGCGCTGGAGCTCCTGGAAGAAGGCCTTGTCGCGCTGGTAGACGGCGCCCTGCCGCGCGACCGGCATGAGCCGTGACACGGTCTCGATCGCGTCGCGGTCGGCGGTGCCGAACTGCTCCCGCAGGGCATCCGGCGTGAGCAGGTCCCGTACCTCGATGCCGGTGCCGCTGTGGCAGCAGTCCAGCAGGACCAGGACGCGTACGCCGTCGGGGAACCGGGCGAGTTCGCGGTGCAGCTCGTCGTCGAGGAACTGCCGGTCGTACAGGACGAGCGTCTCGTCGAGTGCGTCCTCCTCCTCGTCGCCGCCGGTCTCGTCGGGGATCTGGCCGCCGTGCCCGGAGTACGTGAGGAGCAGGACGTCGCCGGGGACGAGCCGCGCGGCGGCCGCGCGCAGCTCACGCGTGACGTCGTCGACCGTACCGTCGGCGGTGAGGAGCACCGTGTCGGAGAAGCCGGCCGCGCGGGCCAGCGCGGCCATGTCGTGGGCGTCGTTCTCGCAGGCGACGAGCCGCCCGTCCCAGCCGTCGTAGCGGTCGGGGTCGACGGTGTTCAGCCCGATGTGCAGGGAAAGGCCGGAAGCCATGGAGGGTCTCCTTGCGCCGCAGCGCAGCGGCACGGCCGGAGTGCCGCAGCGCCGCAGCGCCCGCCCGAGCGCGGGAGCGCCCGCCGGAGCGCGGGAGCGCCCGCCGGAGCGCGGGAGCGCCGCACGGCATGTGTGTCGCTGTCGCCGTTCGAGGTGTCGGCCCGATCCCTTCCGCGGCCTTGCGCGCCGTGAACCCGCCGCGCCGGTCCGGGCCTGTGATTCCCCTGAACGGCGTGCGCTGATGGGGTGGCGTGCGGGGGCGGGGCGTTGGGGGCGGTGCAGGGCGCGGTACCGGTCATATCATGATCTCTTCCGATTCTTCGGAGGGTCGCCGGAACGACGCGCTGGCCGACCGCTCCGGCTTCGACGAGGGCTTCCTCGGCCCCGTGGTGCCGCTGCCGGTGCTCGCGCTGCCCGGCGTCGAGACCGTCGTCCTGCCGTACACGCACTTCAGCGTCGTCCTGCGGCCCGACCGGAGGCTCGCGGCGGCCACGGCCGTGTGCGTCGACGGCGAGCAGCTCGTGGAGGACGTGCCGCGCGACGACGACTGGCGGTACGACCCGCGGGTGTCGGAGGACTGGCAGGCGGGCCCCGAGATCTACAAGAACAACTCGCTCGACCGCGGGCACCTGGTGCGCAGGCTCGACCCGGTGTGGGGCGCGGTCGCCATGGCCGTACGCGCCGACGCGGACACGTTCCACTACACGAACGCCGCTCCGCAGGCGGACGTGTTCAACCAGGGCAAGCAGGTGTGGCAGGGCCTGGAGAACCACCTCCTCGACCACGCGGCGCTTTTCGACCGCAGGCTGGTGGTGCTCACCGGGCCCGTGCTGCACGACTCGGACCCGCCGTACCGGGGCATCCAGGTGCCGATGCGCTTCTGGAAGGTGGCCGGGTTCGTGCACGAAGGGGGCCTCGCCGCGACGGCGTACGTGCTGGACCAGAGCCCCGACCTCAGCCGGGACGCCGACCGCGCCCTGGCCGGTGCGGTGCCGGGCGCTCCCCCGCCGCTGGGCGCGTTCCGCACGTACCAGGTGCCGGTCGCGGACGTGGTGGAGCTGACCGGCCTGGACCTCGGGCCACTGCCGGACGCCGACGTGATGCCGGCGGCGCGGGCCCCGGAGGCGCGGTGGCGGCGGCTGGCCTCGCCCGACGAGACGGTCATGGACATCTGAGGCAGGAGGCCCGATGCGACCCCGGATCGTGTACGTCCACGGAAGCGGCCCCAAGCCGCGCGCCGAACTGCTCAGGTCCCAGTGGGACCGGGCGCTGTTCGGGCGCGACATGGAGGAGGCGTCCCACCTCGCGTACTACGCGTCGCTGCTGCACCCGGAACCGCTGCCCGACCCCGTGCCGGACCCGCTGGAGGGGCGCCCGCGGGCGGTCGCCGAAGCGGAGGCCGAGGCGGAGGCGGAGGCTCTCGCGGCGGCGGGGGCGGGAGCCGGGGCGGGGACGGCCGGGGCGGCCGGGGCGGGGGCAGGTCCCGGGGGCAACGCGGGGACCGGCACCAGAACCGGGACCGGGACCGGCGACGGGAACGCGGCCTCCGGTTCGGACACGGCAGTGACCGCGCGGGCCGCGCAGGCCGCCCTGGAGGACCCCGCCCACTTCGTGGCGCGTACCGCACACGAGCCCCGCGGCGGGGCGCTCGGCGGCTGGCTGCGCGACATGACGTACCTGGCGGAGGCCCTGGCCCTGGCGGAGGAGCCGCGCCCCGGCCAGGGTGAGTGGCCGCTGCCCGAGGCGCTGCCGTTGCCGCGCCCTGCCCGTACGGCGCTGTTCCGGCGGCTGGTGAAGCACTCCTTCGAGGACACGCACGCGTACTTCTTCGGCGGCAGGGGCCGGGCGATGCGCCAGGCCGTGTCGGACGCGCTGGACGCCGCCGGCGAGTACGCGGCGCCGCTCGTGGTCGTCGCGCACAGCCTCGGCAGCGTGATCGCGTACGAGGTGCTGGCCGCGCGGAACCCGAAGGTGGACCTGTTCGTCACGCTCGGCTCGCCGCTGGGTGTCACGGAGGTGCAGGACTGTCTGGCGGCGCCGCCCGCGATGCCGTCCGGTACGGCGCTGTGGCTCAACGTCTCGGACGCACGGGACGTCGTGGCGCTCGACCACACCCTGCGGCCCGAGTACGCCCCGCCGGGCCGGATCACCGACCTGCTGGTCCGCAACGCGGGCGAGAACCACCACGGCATCACCGAGTACCTGTCCGACCCGCTCGTGCGGGAGCCGGTGCGGCGCACGTTCACGCGCGTCCCCTGAGCCCGCGCCCTTGGGCGCGCCCCGCGCAGCGCGACACGCCGAATTGCAGGCGCGCACACGCGGTGTGACCATGACCAGGAGGGCGGGAAACGGGGCCGGGGACGGCAGCGGGACGGCGGCCGGGAGGGCCACGACCACCGGGCAGGTGCGCTATGCCGCTGGAAACCACGGAATGGGACACGGTCACCACCTGGGCGCAGACGTATCTCCTCGACACCACGGACCCGCACACGGAGCTGCGCCACGCCGGTCTCCCGCCCGAGTTCGTCGGCTCGCTCCCCCTGACGTCGGTCAGCGCGGAGAACGCCCGCGCGCTCGTCCGTGCCTCGCGCACGAGCATCGCGGCGCAGGTGCGGCTGCTGGAGGCGCTGGTGCGCAACGACCGGCTGGCGGCCCGCCAGGAGGCCGTGACGGCCTGGGAGTACCTGGCGCGGCTCCGCGAGGACGAGCTGGTGCACCGGTCACGCGACGAGTTCCGCAGCTCGGTCCTGAAGAACGGTACGGAGGTCTTCCTCGACCGCGCGGACCTGCGCGACACGCTGCGCGCGTTCGTCGCGGACGCCGACAAGTCGGTGCTCGTCGTGGACGGCGAGCCGGACAGCGGCCGTTCGTACACGTACACGTTCATCCGGCACATCGGCCAGCACCATGGCTTCCTGCCCGCCCGCGTCATCCTCGACCGGACGTCCACGGCGACGCGGGTCGTGCGTCGGCTGGCCACGTTCGTCGCGGACCCGCGCACGGGTCTCGCGCTGCCACTGCCGTTCCCGGGTGCGGGGGAGGAACGGACCGGTCTGAACGATCCGCTGCCCTCCCTGGAGGAGGCGGTGCACCAGATCGTGCTGCGGGCGACGGGCGCCGACGACGTCTTCTGGTTCGTCCTGGACGACTGCGACCGGCTCGACCCGGGCTCCGACGTGTGGGACCTCATCGGCCAGCTCGCCCTGGCCATCTACGAGCACCAGCCCGTGCACCGCGAGCAGGCGCCGCGGCTCGTCCTCCTCGGGTACGGCGCGTCGATGCGCCAGCTCCCGCACGAGCTGCGGAACAGCACGGAACGGGACCGGGCGCGGATCGCGGAACCGGCCGACGTGCGGGCGTTCTTCGACGCGTACTTCCACGAGGAGCCGCCCGAACGGCTCGCCGCGCTGTCCGCGAGCGAGCGCGAGGCGGCACTCGCGGGCCTGGTCGACGTGGCCGTGGAGGAGGTCCTGTCCGCGGTCGCCAGCCCAAGCCCGGTCCCGGGACCGACCACGGACCCGCCGCCGACCGGAAGCGCGGGGCCGGCCGGGGGTGCAGGGCCGGCCGGGGGCGCGGCGCCGACCACAGGCGCGGGGCCCGCCGCAGGCACGGGACCGACCATGGGCGCGGGGCCCACCACAGGCACGGGCACCGCCACAGGCGCGCGACCCGCCGCAGGCACGGGGCCAGCCACAGGCGCGGGGTCGGCCACAGG
>NZ_JABWDV010000196.1 GCF_013362995.1 Streptomyces sp. TRM64462
CCGCCACGACGACCGCGGACGCGAGGGCCGCCATCGCGTGCCGCCGTCTCGTACGGCGCCGTTCGAGCCGTTCCCTCCTGCGCCGTGTCCGCGCGCCCTCCACCGTGAAGCCCCCTCCCCACGGGCGTTCCCCCGTTACGGGGAAGCCCTGCCCGATGGCTCCCCAGGGAGGGTAACGACTGGGACCCTTCCCCCATGGGGCAGATCGATGAGTTCACCCGGAGGACCGGCGGCGACGGTCCGTCGATGGACGCGGTCGTGGACCGGATGCGGGCGTTCCGTTCGCTGTGGCCCGAGGGGGACGGGGTCGCGGTGTTCAACCAGGTCTATCTGACCGTCACGGAGGAGATCGGGCGCCAGGTCGCGGGCGGCGCGGGCGCGTTCGGCGAGCCCCGGGACCGGCGGGACGCCGTCACGCTGGCGGTACGGTTCGCCGAGCGCTACCTCGCGGCGGTGGACGCGGTCGCCGCGGGCGGCCGGCCGCCGGCCTGCTGGCGGCCGCTGTTCCAGTACCGGCGCCATCCCGGCGTACGCCCGCTGCAGTTCGCGCTCGCGGGCATCAACGCGCACATCGGGCACGACCTGGCGCTCGCCGTCGTGGACGCCTGCCGTACGCTCCGCTGCGAACCCGCCGAGCTGGAGGGTGAGTTCGAGCAGGTGGGTGAGATCCTCGTGGTGCTGGAGGAGCGCATCCGCGAGGAGCTGATGCCGGGCCCCGACCTGCTGGAGGTCGCGGACCCGCTGACGCATCTGCTGGGCTGCTGGAGCCTGGAGCGGGCCCGCGACGGCGCCTGGCTCACGGCCCGCTCGCTCTGGCAGCTCGACCGTGTGCCGGGGCGGTGGGGCGCGGAGCTGGCCGAGGAGTTCACCGAACGCCTCGACCGCTCCGTCGGCCTGGTGGGGCGCATGCTGCTCACACCGCTCGCCCCGGGACGGTGATCAGTCCTCCGGCAGCTCCACCGGCGCGATCTCGTCGTAGAGGTCGCCCGGGCCGGGGTTCTTCGGGTCGGTCGCGCCGCCCAGGTGGTGCATGACGCCCCACACCGCGTTCAGCGCGGTCTGCACGGCGCCCTCGGCCCAGCCCGCCGTCCACGAGATGTCGTCGCCCGCGAGGAAGATGCCGCGCTTGTCCTCGGGCAGCCGGTCCTGCATGAAGTGCGTGTACAGGCGCCGCTGGTAGCGGTAGTGGCCCGGCAGGTTGGCCTTGAACGCGCCCATGAAGTAGGGCTCGTTCTCCCAGGACACGGTCACCGGGTTGCCGATGATGTGCTTGCGGATGTCGACCTTCGGGTAGATCTCGCCGAGCGACTTCAGCATGACCTCCATCCGCTCGTTCGCGGACAGCGGCAGCCACTTCAGGCTGTCGTCGCACCACGTGTACGACAGGCAGATGACGGCCGGCTTGTCGGGGCCGTTGTCCAGCAGGTACGTGCCGCGGGTCATCCGGTCGGTGAGCGTCATCGACATGACGTCACGGCCGGTCTCCTCGTCCTTGTCCAGCCAGAACGGGCGGTCGACCGGCACGAAGAGCTTGCTGGACTCCATGTAGTGGGTGCGCTCGATCGCCGTCCAGTGGTCGATCGGGAAGAGCGAGTCGTCGCACTGGATCTTCGACAGCAGCATCCACGACTGGGCCGTGAAGATCGCCGCCTTGTACGTGCGGATGTCGCCGTTCGCGTCGGTGACCGTGATCCGGTTGCCGGCGGTGCGGTGCAGCCGCGTCACGGCCGGCTTCGGGTCGCCGCCGTGCAGGGACTTCAGCGACGTGCCGGGCGCCCAGTGGACGATCTTCTCGGGCTCGCGCTCCCACAGGCGCAGCGGAAGCTGCTGGCTGCCGCCGACGATGCCGCGGTGGTGGTCGTCGGCCTCGGTGTAGACGACGCGGAGGATCTCCAGGATGGAGTTCGGGAAGTCGGTGTCCCAGCCGCCCGTGCCGAAGCCGACCTGACCGAAGATCTCCCGGTGGCGGAACGACTTGAACGCCTCGGACTCGCAGAGGAACCCGTAGAAGGTCTGGTTGTCGAGCTTCTCGACGAGCTTGGCCCAGATCTCGCGGATGCGCGGCACGTCGCGCTCGCGCATGGCGCGGTTCATGTCGGAGAAGTCCGCGCCCTCCTCCAGGCAGGCGTTCCAGGCGGCGGCCACGTCGCGGTAGACCTGCGGCAGGTCGTCGATGGTCTCCGCGTAGTGCGACTCGCCCTTCAGGTCGACGACCGTCGACGGGGTGGCCTCGGCGAGCGGGTTCGGGAACGGCGCCGTCTCCAGGCCCACCAGGTCGATGTAGTACTGGAGCGCCGTGGAGGACGGCGGGAAGCGCATGGCGCCCAGCTCGCAGTTGATCTCGTCGTCGCAGCCGTCGAAGCCGACGGTGCGCAGACGGCCGCCGAGCTGGTCGGCCTCGTACACGACGGGCTTGAGGCCCATCTTCATCAGCTCGTACGCGGCGACGACGCCGGACAGGCCGCCGCCGATGATCGCGACCTCGGTGCCGAGCTCGGTCGCCGGTATCTGGCCGAGGCCGGCCGGGTGGGCGAGGAAGTCGTCGTACGCGTACGGGAAGTCCGGACCGAACATGGTGATCGGCGGCTGCGCGTCGGTGTGCTGGACGGCGGTGGGCACCGTGGACGTCATGGGGTACGGACTCCTTGCACGGGGGTGGAGATGAGGGATGCGCGGGGCGGTGAGGGCGCTCAGCCGAGAGGACCGGCCGAGGTGAGGGAGGTGTAGAGGGCCGGGCGGCGGTCCCGGAGGTACGGGTTCTCCTCGCGCGACCCGCGGAGCAGCTCGGGGTCGGCGTCGCCGACGACCAGCTCGGGGCCCCGGCCGGCGCGCGCCCGGGCGGTGCCGTCGGGTCCGGCGAGCGCGGACAGGCCGACGAACTCGAAGTCGCCCTCGGGACCCGTCCGGTTGGCGTACGCGATGTACAGCTGGTTCTCGAAGGCCCGTACGGGGACGACGGCCTCCGCGACGACCTCGGCCGGGTGCATCAGCGCGGTCGGTACGAGGAGGACGTCCGTTCCGGCCAGGGCGTGCGCCCGGACGTTCTCGGGGAACTCCACGTCGTAGCAGATCATCAGGCCGACCCGGAGGCCGCCGAGGTCGGCCTGGACCACGGGCCGGTCGCCGGGCGTGAACCAGCGCTGCTCGAAGCCGCCGAAGAGGTGGGTCTTGCGGTAGTTCGCGAGGCGGGTGCCGTCGGCGCCGATGAGCTGCGCCGCGTTGAACACCGTCTCGCCGTCGCGCTCCGGGTAGCCGTAGGCGACCGCGACGCCGTGCCGTCCGGCGATCTCCGCGACCGCGTCGGCCGCGTCGCCGTCGGCGGGCTCGGCGAGCCGGTGGACGCCGGCGCCGATCGCGTACCCGGTCAGGAACATCTCGGGCGTGACGAGCAGCCCCGCACCCGTGGCGGCCGCACGTGCGGCGGCCTGGTCGAGGACCTTCAGGTTGGCCGCGACGTCACCGGGCTCTCCGGAGCTCTGGAGCAGGGCGATGCGCAGCAGCGGCATGGGTGGGTCCTCGTCTGGTGCGGGAAGGACGGGGGGATGCCAAAAAGGTACGGTCCGGGCTTCTGCCCGGACAAGGCGTGACCGTTGCGGACCGACCGCCGAAGCGTTGCGCGGTTTCCCGCCTCGGCGGTGATTCGTTGCGCGGCGCTTCCACCCGAGGTCGGAGAGGTTCCCCGCCGCGCGGCGGAGGAGGGACGGGACCGCGGCGCGATGCGCCCGGGGCGAGCGCGGCGGGATGGTGGTGGGCGTCCGAACAGGGGAGAGAGGACCACCATGAACCGTCGTACGAAGATCGCCGCGCTGGGTGCCGCGCTGCTGTTCACGGCCGGGGCCGCGGGCTCCGCCGTGGCTTCCGGGGAGGAGGGGCACCGCCCGGGGAAGGCACGGGAGGCGGCCGCGCTCACCGGCACGGCGAAGCTGTACCGCCCGGCCGGCGACGACATCACGTTCAGCTTCGACGCGCACCTGGCGGCGGAGGACAACGTGGAGCCGTTGAAGGCGACCGGAACGTTCTCCTTCAGCCACTTCAAGGACGGCCGGGGCGGCTGGGCCAAGGCGAAGGTGGACTGTCTGGTCACGGGCGGCAAGGTCGCCGTGGTGACGGGCGTCGTCACGGAGACGGACACGGAGCCGTTCCGGGGGAAGCGGGTCGGTATCACCGTCCACGACATCGGGAAGCGCGACCGGCTCGGCTACAGCTGGATGACCCCGGAGACGTTCGAGGTGCCGCCGTGCGTGGGCTCGGCCCCCTTCGAGAAGGTCCAGCACGGCACCGGCGACTTCACCGTGCTGCCCTGGCGCTTCGAGTACCCGGAGAGCTGACCCCGGGAGCTGCCCCCGGGAGCGACCCCCGCCGACAACCGCGGCGCCGCCGCGGGGCTACGCGGGTGAGCCCGACGAGAAGCGCCGGAGCAGCGGCGACAGCACCAGGACCGACTTGGTGCGCTCCACGAAGGGCTCCCCCGCGATGCGCTCCAGCACGCGCTCGAAGTGGCGCATGTCGGAGGCGAAGACCTGGACGATCGCGTCCGCCTCCCCCGTCACGGTGGACGCGGACGCGATCTCCGGGTAGCGCTCGAGACCGCGTTGGATGGTCTCGGGCGAGGTGTTGCTGCGTGCGTAGATCTCGATGAACCCCTCGGTCTCCCAGCCGAGCGCGGCCGGGTCCACCCGGACCGTGAAGCCGGTGATGGCTCCCTCGGCCCGCAGCCGGTCCACACGCCGTTTCACGGCGGGCGCGGACAGTCCGACGAGCGAGCCGATGTCGGC
Organism: Streptomyces sp. TRM64462; assembly: GCF_013362995.1. Lineage (GTDB taxonomy): Bacteria > Actinomycetota > Actinomycetes > Streptomycetales > Streptomycetaceae > Streptomyces. The sequence continues at coordinate 4,776 of NZ_JABWDV010000196.1, forward strand.
GTAGCTGCGGCGGGCGTCTTCGGCGAGTGCGTGGACGATGCGTTCGTCGAGGTCGTTGAGTCGCACTAGGGGTGGATCACTTCTCTGCTGTGGCCAATCGGGAGCGGCGCATGCCGTACAGGAAGTAGAACACGAGGCCCGCGACCATCCAGCCGCCGAACCACATCCAGGTGACGCCCGGAAGGCTGTACATCATGTACGCGCAGAAGAGGAAGCCGAGGATCGGCGTGACCGGGAAGAGCATCACCTTGAACGTGCGGTTCATCTCGGGCCGCGTGTAGCGGAGGATGACGACGGCGACATTGACCAGCGCGAAGGCGAAGAGCGTGCCGATGCTGGTGGCGTTGGCCAGCTCGCCCAGCGGGATGAACGCGGCGAGGGTGCCGCAGAAGAGCGAGACGATCACGACGTTGGCGCGCGGCGCGCCGGTCTTCGGGTCGACCTTGGCGAAGACCTTGGGCACGAGGCCGTCGCGGGACATCGCGAAGAGGATGCGGGTCTGGCCGAAGAGGACGGCGAAGACGACGCTGGCGATGGCGACGACCGCGCCCGCGGCGAGGACGACGCCCCAGAAGCTCTGGCCGGTGACGTCCTTCATGATCTGGGCGAGTGCCGCCTCGGTGCCCTCGAAGTCCTGCCACGGCATGGCGCCGACGGCGACGAGCGCGACCAGGCAGTACAGCACGGTGACGATCAGCAGCGAGAGCATGATCGCGCGCGGCAGGTCCCGCTTGGGGTTCTTGGCCTCCTCGCCGGCGGTGGAGGCGGCGTCGAAGCCGATGTACGAGAAGAACAGCGTGGCCGCGGCGGCGCTGATGCCGGTGACACCGAGCGGGGCCAGCGGGGCGTAGTTGCCGGCCTTGATGCCCAGGAAGCCGATGCCGATGAAGAGCAGCAGCGTCACGATCTTCACGACGACCATGATCGTGTTGATGCGGGCGCTCTCCTTGGCGCCGCCCATCAGGAAGACCATCGCCAGCAGGACCACGACGAGGGCCGGGAGGTTGATGAGTCCGCCCTCGCCGAGCGGGGCGGAGACGGCCTCGGGGATGGTCACGCCGATGGTGCCGTCGAGCAGCTCGTTGAGGTACTCGCCCCAGCCGACCGCCACGGCCGAGACCGAGACGCCGTACTCCAGGACCAGGCACCAGCCGCAGACCCAGGCGATGAGTTCACCCATCGTTGCGTACGCATAGGAGTACGACGAGCCGGAGACAGGTATGGAGCCGGCCAGTTCGGCGTAGGAGAGCGCCGAGAAGAGGGCGGTGAGGCCCGCGATGACGAAGGAGATCGCGACCGCGGGACCGGCGAGCGGGGTGGCCTCGCCGAGGACGACGAAGATGCCGGTGCCGAGGGTGGCGCCGATGCTGATCATCGTCAGCTGCCACATGGAGAGCGAGCGGCGGAGCGAGCCGCCCTCGCCCTGGCCACCCTCGCTGACCAGCACCTCCACCGGCTTGCGGCGCCCGAGCGCGGCGAGCCCTGAGGACTTCGGGGCGGGGGGTGCGGAGGGGGAGGTGGCCGGTGGGGCTGCGCCGTGGTCCAGCACTGCGTGGCTCCTTCATCGCTGCGGGGGACGGGACGACGGCGACCGACGGCGGCGCGGGGCAGGGGGAAGAAGCCCGCGAAGGACCCAGGGAAGGGGGGAACCGCCGAGCAGGCGGTCACCGCCACTCCAGGTACGGGGCCTGAGCCTACGAGGCGGAGCGTCGCAGTCGTAATGCACCGATGTTGCGCATCAGCGGATGATCATTGCGCACTTCGCACGCGGACGGGAAATTATTGCGCGCTGCCGCACGAATCCACACATTGGGGTGCTTGAGGGCCGAAACGCAGGTGCTCCGCGCGGCCGCCTCCGGCGGGTCCCGGAACGTACGGGAGCCGTCCCCGCCGAACGCACGGGAGCCGTCCCCGCGCGTTCGGCGGGGACGGCTCCTGAGGCGTGGCGGCGGGTCAGCTCCAGCTGGCGTGCAGCGGCTTGCCCTCGGCGTAGCCGGCGGCGCTCTGGACGCCGACGACGGCCTTCTCGGCGAACTCCTCCAGCGAGCCGGCGCCCGCGTAGGTGCAGGAGGAGCGGACGCCCGCGATGATCGAGTCGATCAGGTCCTCGACGCCCGGGCGCGCCGGGTCGAGGTACATGCGCGAGGTGGAGATGCCCTCCTCGAACAGCCCCTTGCGGGCCCTGTCGTACGCGGACTCCTCGCTGGTGCGGTTGCGGACGGCGCGCGCGGACGCCATGCCGAAGGACTCCTTGTACAGGCGGCCGTCGGCGTCCTGCTGGAGGTCGCCCGGCGACTCGTACGTACCCGCGAACCACGAGCCGATCATGACGTTCGACGCGCCGGCGGCGAGCGCCATGGCGACGTCGCGCGGGTGCCGGACGCCACCGTCGGCCCACACGTGCTTGCCGTACTTCCTGGCCTCGGCGGCGCACTCCAGGACGGCGGAGAACTGCGGGCGGCCGACGCCGGTCATCATGCGCGTGGTGCACATGGCGCCGGGGCCCACACCGACCTTGACGATGTCGGCGCCGGCCTCGATGAGGTCGCGGACGCCCTCGGCGGCGACGATGTTGCCGGCGACGATCGGCACCTGCGGGTCGAGGCCGCGGACCGTTCTGATGGCGCTGATCATCGACTCCTGGTGGCCGTGCGCGGTGTCGATGACGAGCGTGTCCACGCCCGCGTCGAGAAGCTGCTTGGCCTTGCCCGCCACGTCGCCGTTGATGCCGACGGCGGCGGCGATGCGCAGCCGGCCCTTGGAGTCGACGGCGGGCGTGTAGAGCGTGGCGCGCAGGGCGCCCTTGCGGGTGAGGATGCCCGCGAGGCGGCCGTCGCCGTCGACCGCCGGGGCGTAGCGGCGGTTGTGGTGGTCGAGGGTGTTGAACGCCTCGCGCGGGTCCATGCCGGCGTCGAGGAGCAGCAGGTCCGTGGACATGACCTCGGAGAGCTGTGTGAAGCGGTCGACACCGGTGAGGTCCGAATCGGTCACGACGCCGACCGGCTTGTGGTCGCCGTCCACGACGACGCCGGCGTTGTGCGCGCGCTTGGGCAGCAGCGACAGGGCGTCGGCGACGGTCTGGTGCGGGTCCAGGACGATCGGCGTGTCGAGGACGTGGTGACGGCTCTTGACCCAGGAGACGACGTCGGTGACGACGTCGATCGGGATGTCCTGGGGGATCACGACGATGCCGCCGCGACGGGCGACGGTCTCCGCCATACGGCGGCCGGCGATGGCCGTCATGTTGGCGACGACCAGCGGGATGGTGGTGCCGGAGCCGTCCGGGGTGGACAGGTCGACGCCCTGGCGGGAGCCCACGGCCGAGCGGCTAGGCACCATGAACACATCGTCGTACGTGAGGTCGTACGGCGGCTTCAGGTCATTGAGGAAACGCACGTGCAGAACATCCCAGTCGTTCGGAGTTGGCCCCCGGGCATCTCAGCCGGGGGGAAAACGCACGTACTTCATTCTCCCATGCCGACGGGCGTTCGAACCCCAGGCGAAACCTCCAGGTCACAGCGGGTGACCTGGGAGATTCCTACAAACCGGACTTGTGCGTTCCGCCGTGACCTGCCGGTCGGGTCAGTTGTCCGGGTCGAAGCGCTCCAGGGCGGGCCGCGGCCCGGGCTCGGACTCGGTGAGCAGGTAGTCGGCCGCCGCCGTGTCGGTGACGAGGCTGGTGACGAGCCCGGAGCGCAGTACGGCTCCGATGGCGGCGGCCTTGCGGTGGCCGCCGGCGATGGCGACGACCTCGGGGATACGGCGCAGCCGGTCGGCCTCGACCGTGATGCAGCGCTCGCCCAGGTCGCGCCCGACACGGCGGCCGGAGGCGTCGAAGAGGTGCGCGGACATCTCGGCGGCGACCCCGAGCGACGCGTAGTGGGCACGCTCCTCGTCGCTGAGCATGTCGTGGACGGTGGAGATGCCCGGCTCCCAGGAGCCGATGGACACCGCGGCGACGGTGACCTTGTCGAAGTACTCGAAGGCGCGGGCGATGCCGGTCTGGTTGCGCAGCGCGGCCGCGGTGGCCGGGTCGGGCAGCAGCATGGGCGCGTAGATGGGGTGGGCCTCGCCGCCGGAGACCTGGGCGGCGCGGCGTACGGCCTCGACCGATCCGCGCTCGGCGGTGCCCGCGTCGTACACGCCGGTCAGCTGGACGACGGTGCACGGCGGGAGCCGGTCGAGGGCGGCGGCCATGTGGATGGTGGAGCGGCCCCAGGCCAGGCCGAGGACATCGCCCTCGTCGACCAGCTCGCCGAGCAGGTCGGCCGCGACCTCGCCGAGGTTCTCCGGGTCGGGCGACTCGTCCTCGCCCTCGGCGGGGGACTCGACGACGACGGCGTGGCGCAGACCGTAGCGGGCGCGCAGCGCGTCGGAGCGCTCCGCGTCCAGCTCGGCCGGTACGCGGATCTCGATGCGTACGAGGTCGCGTTCCAGGGCCGTCTCCAGGACACGGGCGACCTTGAAGCGGCTGACGCCGAACTCCTCGGCGATCTGGATCTTGGATTTGCCCTCGAGGTAGAAGCGGCGGGCCATGGCCGCCGCCTGCACCAGCTCCGCGGGTCCCATCCGCAGGGCTGGTCGTCCCGCCGACATTGCAGACACCGCGTTCTCCTCACTGCTGTTCGCACTCCGGATCGCCCATCCTTGCAGATCCGGCGGTCACTGATCAGTCCTGTTGGTTTGCGTTCATCTGCCGGTGGCCCACCGGTGACTCAGTGGCCGCAGGCCCAGGCGGCCGACGAGGTGGCGCGGGCCGCCTGCTCACGCAGCTCGCGCACGGCGGCGGCCGGGTCGTCGGCCCCGTACACGGCGGAACCGGCCACGAAGACGTCGGCGCCCGCCTCGGCGCACTGCTCGATGGTGGAGGCGGAGACACCGCCGTCGACCTGGAGCCACAGCTCCAGGCCGTGCTTGGAGATCAGCTCACGGGTGCGGCGGATCTTGGGCAGCATGATGTCGAGGAACGCCTGCCCGCCGAAGCCCGGTTCAACCGTCATGATCAGCAGCATGTCGAGCTCGGGCAGCAGGTCCTCGAAGGGCTCGATGGGCGTGGCGGGCTTGAGCGCCATCGAGGCGCGGGCGCCCTTGGCGCGGATCTCCCGCGCGAGCCGCACGGGCGCGGCGGCGGCCTCCACGTGGAAGGTGACGGACCCGGCGCCCGCCTCCACGTACTGCGGGGCCCACCGGTCGGGGTCCTCGATCATGAGGTGGCAGTCCAGCGGAGTGTCCGTCGCGCGGCTGAGGGACTCGACGATCGGCACGCCCAGGGTGAGGTTGGGCACGAAGTGGTTGTCCATGACATCGACATGGAGCCAGTCGGCGCCGTCGACAGCCTTCGCCTCTTCGGCGAGCCGCGCGAAGTCGGCGGACAGGATGCTGGGGTTGATCTGGGCCATGAGCCAAGCCTGCCATGCCCGGGCCCGCCTCCTCGCCCCGCTCCCCTCGAAGCCCCCGCACAACACGGGGCACTTCGGTCAATCCCGGCGATTCTCGGGCCAGGGCTCGATCAGCTCGGCACGGGTGGACGCGTTCGGCTCGGGCGGACGCGTTCGGCGCGGGCGGACGCGTCACGCCGTACGGCGGAGGAGGGCCAGATACATGGCGTCCGTGCCGTGGAGGTGGGGCCAGAGCTGGACGTCGGGGCCGTCGCCCAGCGCGGGGACGCCGGGGAACAGGGGGCGGGCGTCGATCCACTCGGCCGTCACGTCCTGGGCGCCGCCCCGGCCCTTGAGGATGTCGTCCACGACCGCGCGGGTCTCGGCGAGGTGCGGGGAGCACGTGGCGTACCCGACGACGCCGCCGATCCGGGCCGCCTTCAACGCCTCGGCCAGCAGCCCGCGTTGGAGCGGGGCGAAGCCGTCCAGGTCCTCGGGGCGGCGGCGCCAGCGGGCCTCGGGGCGGCGCCGCAGGGCGCCCAGACCGGAGCACGGCACGTCGACGAGGACGCGGTCGAAGGAGCCGGGCCGCCACGGCGGGCGGGTGCCGTCGGCGGCGATGACCTGGTACGGGCCGGGGTTGCCGGCCAGGGCGCGCTCGACGAGCCGGGCGCGGTGCGGCTGCTTCTCGGAGGCGAGCAGGGCGGCGCCGCGTCCGGCCGCCAGGGCACCCAGGAGGGCCGCCTTGCCGCCGGGGCCCGCGCACCCGTCCAGCCACCGCTCGTCGGGTCCTTCGAGGGGCGCGTTGGCGAGGGCGACGGCGACGAGCTGGCTGCCCTCGTCCTGGACGCCCGCCCTGCCGTCCCGTACGGCGTCGATGGCACCCGGCTCGCCGCCCTCGGCCAGCCGTACCGCGTACGGCGACCAGCGGCCCGGCAGCCCCGCCTCGTCACCGAGCACGTCCAGCAGCTCGTCGGGCGTGGACCGACCGGGGCGGGCGACCAGGGTCACCTCGGGGCGCTCGTTGTCCGCCTCCAGGAGGTCCTCGATGCCGGCCCGGCCGCCGCCGAGCGCGTCCCACAGCGCCGACACCACCCAGCGCGGGTGCGAGTGCACGACGGCCAGATGGTCCTCGGGGTCGTCGTCGTACGGCGGGGCCACCTCGTCCAGCCAGCCGTCCAGGTCGCGCTGCGCGATCCGGCGCAGCACGGCGTTGACGAACTTGGCCCGGCCGTCGCCCAGCACCACCCGGGCCAGCTCGACCGTCGCGGACACCGCCGCGTGCGTCGGGATCCGGGTGCCGAGCAGCTGGTGCGCGCCGAGCGACAGCACGTCGAGCACCGGCGGGTCGACCTCGCGGAGCGGCCGGTCGACGCAGGCGGCGATGATCGCGTCGTACGTGCCCTGGCGGCGCAGCGTCCCGTACACCAGCTCCGTCGCGAGCGCGGCGTCCCGGCTGTCGAAGTCGCCCTGCTCGCGCGCCTTCCGCAGCAGCGGCGGCAGGACGAGGTTGGCGTACGCGTCGCGCTCGTCGACGGCGCGCAGCGCCTCGAAGGCCAGGATCCGGACGGGGTCCTTCTTGGGGCGGCGGTACGGCTTGGAGGGACGGCGACGGCCTTGCTCGCTCAAAAGGTGCTCCGCTTTCGATTCGGGTCGAACCCTCCCAGCGTAATCCGTCACCGGCACCCCGCTCCCGGCGTCGGGGGCTCCGCCCCCGATCCCGTCAGGCGTCGAGCCGCTCGCCCGCGGCGATCCGTACCCCGCGGGCCCAGTCGGCGCCGCGCATCGGCTTCTTGCCCTGGGGCTGGACCCACAGCAGTTCGACGGCGTGGGAGCCGGTCCCGACGTACACGTTGTTCTTGGCGGCGGCCAGCTCGCCCGGCGCGAGGTCGGTACGGTCCGGCACCGGCACCGCCTGCACCAGCTTCAGCCGCTCGCCCCGGAAGACCGTCCAGGCACCGGGGGCGGGCGTGCAGCCGCGTACGACCCGGTCGACGCGGAGGGCCGGGGCGCTCCAGTCCACGCGGGCGTCCTCGACGGTGATCTTCGGCGCGAGCGTGATGCCTTCGGCGGGCTGCGGCACGGCCTTGAGGCTGCCGTCCTCGATGCCGTCCATGGTGGCGGCGAGCAGCCCGGCGCCCGCGAAGGCGAGCCGCGTGAGCAGGTCACCGCTGGTGTCGGTGGGGCGGACCTCCTCGGTGATCACGCCGTAGACGGGGCCGGAGTCGAGGCCCTCCTCGATCTGGAAGGTGGACGCGCCGGTCACCTCGTCGCCCGCCATCAGCGCGTGCTGGACGGGCGCGGCGCCGCGCCACGCGGGGAGCAGCGAGAAGTGCAGGTTCACCCAGCCGTGTACGGGGATGTCGAGCGCCGCCTTCGGCAGGAGCGCCCCGTACGCGACGACCGGGCAGCAGTCGGGCGCGATCTCGCGCAGCCGGGCGAGGAAGGCCTCGTCGCGCGGCCTGGCAGGCTTGAGCACCTCGATGCCGGCCTCGGCTGCGCGCTCGGCGACCGGGCTGGCGACGAGCCGGCGGCCGCGTCCGGCGGGCGCGTCGGGCCGGGTCACGACGGCGGCCACCTCGTGCCGCTCCGAGGCGATGAGGGCGTCCAGGGCGGGCACGGCGACCTCGGGGGTGCCTGCGAAGACGAGCTTCACTCGGGGTTACCTCGCTTGTTCGGGTACGGGCGGCGGTCGGCCGACGCACCAGTCTAGGGGCGCGGCCGGTCGGGGGGCGTACGTATATCCGTGCGCCCTGCGCATATGCGGATACGCCCCTGCTGCGTGACCCCGGCGGAGGGTGGCGCGTTGTCAAGAGAGATTGACCGAATCGGGCCGCCCTCGGATGCGGCCCGCCCCTTTTCAACGCCGGTTCGAGAGGCTTGTAAATGGCCGACCACGCAACCCACGACGCCCAAGCCAGGGCCAGCCTGCACCTGTTGGTGCGGGACATCGAGCGGGTCCGCCGGCAGGTGGACGCTCTGCGCACGCTCACCGCCCAGCTGGGCAACGTCTACCGCCCGCGTCGCTCCGGCCCGTCGACGGGCTTCGTCGTCTACGGCAGGGCTCCGGCCCCCACCGTCCGGCTCGCCCAGGAGCTGCGGGACAGTGTCGAGACCCTCGTGACCGCCGCGGTGGACTTCGACCGTTCGCTCGGGTTCTCGTGGGACGCGGTGGGCTCGGCGCTGGGCGTCACCAAGCAGGCGGTGCACCGCCGCTACGGGTCGCGGCGCGCGACGGCCCAGCAGGCGGCGTCGAACCCGGAGCACTCCCCGGCGGAGGCGGGCGCGACGCGGACCGTCCCGGTGGGCCAGCCGGTGGCGTCGGTGCCCGCCGCCCGTTCCATGCCGCCCCAGCCGACGACGGCCGCGCCGTCGCTCCGTGACCCGTCCCTCCGCGAGGAGGTCCGCCCGAGCGC
>NZ_JABWDV010000197.1 GCF_013362995.1 Streptomyces sp. TRM64462
CCGGGGCCCGCGTGCCCGGCGACGCTCCGGGAACCGCCCGGACCGCCGCCCCGGGACTCGGCGGGGGCGCACGCCACGCGGGTGCCGCGCCCGCTCGCCGGGGCCCGTCAGGTCCTGGTGGTCTCGGTGCACTCCTGCGGGAGGTCGTCGAGGCCCTTGCTGCGGTCGTACGGGTCGACGGCCTCGACGGAGGGGTCCACGCCCGGTGGGGTCCCACCCATGAGGTCGGAGGCGAACACCGGGTGGAAGTACCCGTCCGCGGCTCGGGTGCAGTCGTCGTTGCCCGTGCTCTGCGCCCACTCGATCATGTACAGCTTGCCGGGGGTACCCCCGTACTCCTGCGGGTCGTACAGGGCGAACGTCAGCTCCCGGCGGACGATCGTCCGGTCGACCTCCTCGTGACTGCCCGTCTTCGTCTTCACGACCGGGTAGACGAAGGTGAAGTCGGCGTGCACCAGCAGCTCCCCGCCGCTCCGCCCCTTCTCGTACGTAATACGGCCCCGCGTTTTGACCAGATCGCGCACCACCCGCGCCTCGGACGGGTCGAAGCGGCTGAAGAGCAGGACCGGGTTGGCCTCCTCGCTCGGCGTACGCAGGGCCTTCTCCATCAGCCCGCGGCCGTCCTTCTGCAGCGGGTCGAGCAGCTCCAGCGCGGCCTTCGGGTACTCCCCGCGCAGCGTGGCCGGGTCGATGTTGGAGGCGACGAGCAACTCCTTCGTGGCGGCCAGGGCGTGGGCGACCTGCTTCTCGCTCATGCCGCCGACCGCCTTGGCCTCCGGGAGCTGGATGCCCGCCGCGCCGTCCGCCCAGCGGAGGGCGGGTGAGCCTCGGAAGGGCTCCTTCAGGGTGGGCTGGTCGGGGAAGAGCTCCTCGGGCGGCGCGGTCGAGGGCCGGGCCGTCTCGGCGGGCAGCGGTGCGGCCGCGTGGGTCTCGCGCTTCGGGAAGTGGTCGGTGACGAGCTCCGGGCGGACGGCGACGACCGCGAGGCCGGCGACGAGGACGACCGCCGTCACGGCCTTTGCCCGGCGGCGCCTGCGCGAGGTCCGGTTCATCTCCTGCCACGCGGGGCCGGTGCGCCAGCCCGCGGGCTCGTCGGTCGTCTCGTTCCGGCTCATGTCCCTCGCCTGCTCACGGTGGTGTTGACCTGGGCATTTCACGGGCGGGGCGGGACGACCACAAGATGCGTCGGGCGAATGTGATGATCATGTGATGAAGCGGGGGGCGCGTCGGCCGGGTGGTGCGGTACGGCGGCTAGGATCGCCTGCCCGAACGAGACGATCATGGGGGAGACATGCGCAGGACGATGGCGGCAGCGGCAGTGATGGCGGTCGCGGCTCTGCTCACGGGCTGTGGCGGCGCGGCCGACGCCAAGGGCGGCAGCGGGACGGAGGGCGCGAGCGGCGCACCGTCCGCCGTGGCCACGCCGTCCGGGAAGGCCGAGGGCCAGGCGGAGGCGGACACGGGCACGTCGTACGAGGTGACCATCGAGGTCGGGGGCACCGGCTCGACCATGGTCATGTACACCCTCGACGAATCGAAGACCGAGACGGTCACGCTGCCGTGGAAGAAGACGGCGACCATCACGCCGGTGGGCGCCGAGAAGGAGGTCGGCCGCCTGGTCCTCGTCACCCCGGGCACGATCACCGACGGGAACGGGATGCTGACCGCGGCCTCCTGCACGATCACCGTGGACGGCAAGAAGGTCGCGGACAACGACAACGGCAAGGTCGCCAAGCCCTGCTCGTACAAGATCAAGTAGGGCGCCGGGGGCCGGGCCCTGCCCGGTCGGCCGCGTGCCGCGTGGGTCCGCGGCCGACTGCGGGTTCTAGGCGTGTTGTCCGGACAATACGCCTAGACCGTGCCCGACTTGGCGATGGTGATCTTCTTGCTGGTGGCGCCGTTGGGCGAGCCGTGCGACTCGATGGTCTTCACCACGTCCATGCCCTCGACGACCTCGCCGAAGACGACGTGGGCGCCGTCCAGCCAGGAGGTGACGACGGTGGTGATGAAGAACTGCGAGCCGTTGGTGTTCTTGCCCGCGTTCGCCATGGACAGGAGGCCGGGCTTGGAGTGCTTGAGGGTGAAGTTCTCGTCCTCGAAACGGTCGCCGTAGATGCTCTTGCCGCCCGTGCCGTTGCCCCTGGTGAAGTCGCCGCCCTGGAGCATGAAGTCCGGGATCACCCGGTGGAAGGACGAACCCTCGTAGCCGAAGCCGTGCTCGCCCGTCGCCAGCTCGCGGAAGTTGCGAGCGGTCTTCGGCACGACGTCGTCGTACAGCTTGAAAACGATCCTGCCGGCCGGCTGGTTGTCAATGGTGATGTCGAAGAAGACGTTGGATCCCATGCGTCGATCATGACACGTTGGAGGGAACCCTCAAGCGGGGCGGATGTTCTTGTTGTGGTGGAAGGCGTTGTCGGGGTCGTACGCGGCCTTGACCTCGGCGAGTCGCCGGTAGGTGTCGTCGCCGTAGGCCTCGCGCACGCGGTCCGCCGGGTCGTCGGCGTCGAGGAAGTTGACGTAGACGCCGTCGGCGCGGTGCGGCTGGAGGGCCTGGAGGAACCGCCGCGCCCACGCGGTCTCGGCGGCGGCGTGCTCATCCGACTCGCCGGGCAGCCACACGGCGTCGATGTTGATGTTGTGGAGCACGTCCCGGCCCGCGTAGGCGGTGGCGCCGTGCGGAACGCGGGCGACGGCGCCGCCCATGTGGAACATCACCGCGTACGACCGGGGCGAGCCGGCGCGGTAGGCGTGGTCGGCGATGACGGCGATGGTGTCGTCGGAGAGGTCGGTGAGGTCCGTGGCCTTCCAGTAGTAGTGCCACCCGTGGGGGACGGTGTCGTCGGTGGAGCGCTGATGGGCGGCGTACGGCTTGGGTGAGACGAGGTCCACGAGCGGCGTCCCGAACTGCCGCAGGGCCTTCACCGCGCGCTCACCGTCCTCGGTGGCCCCGGCGTGGCAGCAGACGACGGCGACGGCGGGCCGCCAGTGCAGCTCCTCGGGGATGACCGGCAGCGGCGGGACCGTACCGAGCCTGACCACCGTGCCGAGCTCGTCGGGTGCTTCGGCGGCGAAGTCCCGGTAGAAGCGGAGCACCTCGGCGGTGTCGTCGGCCGCCCAGAAGACCGGTCCGGCCAGCACGGTCGGCCCGACGGGGTGCAGGGCGAACTCGAAGGTACTGACCACGCCGAAGTTGCCGCCGCCGCCCCGGAGCGCCCAGAACAGATCGGGGTGCTCGTCGGCGGACGCCCGGACGGTGTCGCCGCCGGCGGTGACCACCTCGGCGGCGAGCAGGTTGTCGACCGTGAGCCCGTGCTTGCGCATGAGGTAGCCGATGCCGCCGCCGAGCGTGAGCCCGGCGACGCCGGTGTGGCCGACGATGCCGCCCGTGGTGGCCAGGCCGTGCACCTGGGTCTCGTGATCGACGTCCCCCCAGAGGGCGCCGCCCTGCACCCGGGCCGTGCGGGCGACCGGATCGACCGACACGGCCCGCAGGTCCGAGAGGTCGATGACGATCCCGTCGTCGCACACGGCGCTGCCCGCCACGTTGTGGCCCCCGCCCCGTACGGCGATCTCCAGGCCGCGGTCCCGCGCGAAGCGGACGGCGGCCGCCACGTCCGCGGTGCCGGTGCACCGGGCGATCAGCCGGGGGCGCCGGTCGACCGCGCCGTTCCACACGGCGCGGGCGGTGTCGTACTCGGGGTGATCGGCGGTGATGAGCCGGCCCCGGAACCCGTCGATCTTCATCGCGCCCGCCTCCTCGCAGGTCGCTGTTCCTCCTCACCTCCATCGCAGCACCGTGCACTGTGGCTGTGAAGTCAAGAATCTGTACTCGAAACCTCCGAAAGCCGGAGATACTGGAACAGTGCGGACATACGGCCAGTACTGCCCCATCGCCCGCGGCGCCGAGATCTTCGCGGAGCGCTGGACACCGCTGATCATCCGCAACCTCCACCTGGGCTGCGCCGGCTTCGGCGAGATCCTGGAGGGTGCGCCGGGCCTCTCCCGCACCCTGCTCTCGCAGCGGCTGAGGCAGCTCGAACGGCTCGGCGTCGTCGTGTCGTCCCCCAAGCCCGGCGGGCGCGGACGTCACTACGCGCTCACGCCCGCCGGACACGACCTGTTCGAGGTGTGCAAGGCGCTCGGCGAGTGGGGTGCGCACTGGCTCGAAATCGCTCCCGAGCACCTTGATCCGTTCGTGGCGCTGTGGTCGATGTGCAACGTGCTGCGCCGGGACCGGCTCCCGGACCAACGTGTCGTCATCGGCTTCGACTTCACGTTCCCCGGCGACCGCCGGGCCGACGAACGGTTCTGGCTGCTGATCGAGCACGGCGAGACCGAGATCTGCCGGACGTACCCGGGTCTGGACGAGGACCTCTACATCACGGCGGAGGCGGAGGCCTTCATCAAATGGCATGCGGGCCAGCTGGCCTGGGCCGACGCCGTTCGCGACGACCGCATCCGGCTGCACGGCCCGGCATGGCTCGTACGGGCCTTCCCGACGTGGAACGCGCGGAGCGCGTTCGCGCACATCAAGCCGGTCAGGGCTGCCGCGCGTACGTGACGAAGCGGGCCCAGGCGTGCGGGGTGACGGCCAGGCGGGGGCCGTCGGTGTTCTTGGAGTCGCGTATGTGCACGGTGGCGGGGGTGGTGGCGACCTCAAGGCAAGTGGCTTCGTTGCCGCTGCTGCTGTAGCTGCTCTTGCACCACTCCAGCGAGGAGCCGCCCCTGGTAGAGGTCTTGCGGATCATGTCTCTCCCAGCACTTGCTTGACGAAGGCCAGTGACTCCCGGGGAGTGAGAGCCTGAGCCCGGATCATTCCATAGCGAAGTTCAAGGATTCGAACGCGCTTTGGGGCCGATACCGCACGGCCGTTGAACGCGCCTGCGGAGCGCCCGATCACCGTGCCGTCCTCGAATTTCAGGACCTCGATCCCGCCGTCCAGCCCAGGATGGGTTTCGACACCTGTCGGCATCACCTGGAGGGAGACGTTGCGCAACTGGCCGACCTCCAGGAGACGTTCGAGCTGCCGACGCCACTCCATTCTGCCTCCGATCGGGCGTCGTAGCGCCGCCTCTTCCAGGACGAAGCTGAGCGACGGCACCGGCGACCGATCAAAGACGGAGCGCCTGGCCATACGTGCCGCCACGCCTCGCTCCACCTCGTCCTGTGAGTACGCGGGCTGCCGCGTCTCCAGTAGCACCCGCGCGTGGCCCTCTGTCTGCAACAGGCCATGGACGCCATGGCTGGCATACACGCCGATCTCAACCGCCCGCGCCTCCAGCTTCGCCAGGTCCCGGACCTGCTTCGGGTAGCGAACCTCTTCCACGTCCTTCTTCATCGCGGCGATGAGGCCGCCCGCCTTCAGGACCTTGTCCGCCTTGTCCAGGTACTCCGGCCGGGGAATCCGTTTACCCGACTCGACCTTGTAGACCAGGTCCTCGCCGTACCCGATGGCGTCGCCGAACTCGCCCGCCTTGAGTCCCAGTGCCTCCCTGCGCAGCTTGAGCTGGCGCCCCACCGTGGCGACAACCGTGGCACCCCACTCGTCGCCGGGGTCCACTCCCCAGCCCGGCTCGTCCGCGTCATGCACCGTCATCCGCCCCACCTCCAACGTGCAGCCACACCTGTGCACCTCTTGCCCGTACGCCTCTCCGGACAGGCCGGACGGCGGCGGACAGGCCCTGGACAGTGACTGTACGCATCAGTCGGATCACTGGCCGCCACAGAGTCGCCGCCACCAGGATCTGTGACATGGACCACAGAAGCGCTCAATTCCTTGCGCCCGCACGCGACTTCACCATGCAGCTCCACGCCTCCCGTCAAGGCGCCCGGCTCGGGCGCGAGCTTGCCGCCGTGTGGCTCCGCAGCCGGGAGCTGACCCGCCCTGTCGCGGACACCGCGCTCCAGCTCGTGGCCGAGCTCGCCGCCAACGCCGTCCTGCACGGGCGCGTGCCAGGGCGGGACTTCCTGCTGGAGCTGCACATCACGGACCGCGACCGGGCCCTCCGTATCGAGGCGACGGACACGCGGGGCGAGCGGCTGCCGCCGGCGCCGGCCCAGTCGCCGCCGCCCGACAGTGAGCACGGGCGCGGGCTCGTACTCGTCGAGGCGCTGGCCGATCGGTGGGGCGTAGCGGAGGGGCCGGTTCCGCGCAAGACCGTGTGGGCCGAGATCGACCTCGTACCGGAGCACGGGCGGCCGTGTGCCGGTGGGCCCGGTGGTCTTTCCCAAGGAACAGACGGAGAGAAAGGACCCCTCCAAGCCCCGCCCCTCCCCCCGGTCGGACAGCCTCACCCCGTCGGGTGAACTTGGTCAATTGGGCTGGTGTTGGGGCGGGTTGGGCGTTCTAGGCTCGCCGTGACATATACCGCAGACATACGTCGGCCCCCGCCGGGAGTGGCTTCCCGTGCGAGGGCCTGACCAACTAGGAAGAAGACAGCTTCCCAATGGATGCTCAGCACCCTAGCGTGCCCGCGCACGCCTCGCCCCGAGTTGCTGGAAAGCGGCCCGGACACCACCCGTCCGGGGTCGTTCACCTCAACACCCGGCACACCAGTCGCTTCACCGTGGTCGGCAACCACCTTGCCCAGCACCGGGAGTTGTCGCTGCTGGCCATCGGGCTCGCCGTCCATATCCAGTCGCTGCCGACCGGCGCCCGCGTCGACATCAAGAGCCTCGCCGCCCGCTTCCCCGAGGGTGCCAACCGGATCGCGGGCGCACTGCGGGAGCTGGAGGCGCACGGGTACCTGCGGCGCGTACGGGAACGCTGCCCGGACGGGCAGATCGTGACCCGTACCCTCTCCTGCAACCAGCCCGGCGCCGACCGCCGTGTCCCCGAGGCCCGCGCCCCGCGGACTCCGCCACCGGCCGCCGCCCGGCCACCGCGGCGACCCCCCGCGCCCCTCCTCGTACCGCAGCCCGCCTTTCCCGCCGAGTCCCTCCTGCGCGCCGCGACCGAGCTGCTCGCCGGCCTGCGCCTTCACGACCCGCGTCTGCTGCTGTCCGCCCGCGACACCGCGCAGCTCGCCCCCGGCGTCGCCGCCTGGCTGGAACGGGGCGCCAGCCCCGAGAGCGTACGGCACGCCCTGACGGCGTACCTGCCGTCCGAGCCGCTGCACCGCCCGGCGGCGTTCCTCGCCCACCGGCTCACCGCCGAGCTTCCGCCACCCAGCGCGGGGCCGCCCCGCATCGATCCGGTCCAGAACTGCGACCGCTGCGACCGCGGGTTCCACGCTCCCGAACCAGGGGTGTGCGGCGACTGCCGCGTCACCCCTTGCCCACCCATCCATCACTCATCCGAACAGGAGCCCTGTGGTCAGCTCACCTCATGAGGCGATGCACCGCATCTTCCAGGAGTACCCGGAACTCTTCTCCCGGGTCTCGAAGGTGCTCGGCGTCCCCTTCTCCCCGCTCACCTCGGTCACCGTTCTACCGACCGATCTCACCGAGTCCCGGCCTGTCGAACGCCGCGTCGACACACTGCTGCATCTCCGGAACGCAGCCGACGGCGGCTTCCTCGTCGCCGTGGAGGCTCAGGGCAAGAAGGATCCCGGGAAACCACGCACGTGGGCCTACTATGTCTCGTACCTGTACGAAAAGTACGGACTTCCGCCCGTCCTGCTGGTCGTCTGCCAGGACCGTGCCACGGCCGAGTGGGCCGAGCGGCCCACGCACTTCGGCCCGGCCAATTGGGCGACGCTCACGCTGCGCCCCCTCGTGGTCGGACCACACAACATGCCCGTGATCACCAGCGCTGACGAGGCGCAAAAGGACCTGGCGTTCGCCACTCTGTCCGCGATCACGCACGCCTCGAACCCGGCGGTCAGTGCCATACTGGACGCGCTGTCCACCGCTCTGCGGGATGAGGCCGAAGACCTCGTCAATCCCGTCGTCGAATTCATCGCACAGGGCCTGGGCAACCGCCCGGCCGCTGATTACTGGAGGAACCTGGTGGCCGTGGATCTCTCCTTCTACAAGTCCCCCCTTTCTGACGGCATCCGCGCCGAGAGCCGCGCGGAGGACATCCTTCTCATCCTCGAACAGCGGGACATCTCGGTACCCGACAGCGTTCGGCAGCGTGTGAATGACTGCGAGGACCCGGAAGTCATGCGCTCCTGGCTCCTCCGCGCCCTCACCGTCACCTCTGCCGAGAAGCTCTTCGGGGACGAGTAGCCTCAGCCGACAGGGGCCGACCCTGCACCCTCGGGCGGGTCGGCCCCTGTCCCTGTGGTGCCGTGGTGGTGCCGTTAATCGGTCGAGCGGCGCCGGCGCGGCTCCTACAGTGGCCCGGCACGGCACTGTCATCGGGGGGCTGGTTCGACCATGCGTACGCACTATCCGCGCACGCCGCATCTGCCCTGGTCCCCTGGGGCCGCGCGGGACGATGTGCGGGTCGCGGATCTGTCGGGGTTCGCCGGGCGCGAGGTCGTCGTCACCGAGAAGCTCGACGGTGAGAACACCACCCTGTACGCCGACGGGCTGCACGCCCGGTCGCTGGACTCCGCGCACCATCCCTCGCGGGCCTGGGTGAAGGGCTTGCAGGGGCGTATCGCGGCGCACATACCGGAGGGGTGGCGGGTGTGCGGCGAGAACATGTACGCGCGGCACTCGCTTCCGTACGAGGACCTGGAGAGCTACTTCTACGGGTTCTCCGTGTGGGACGCCGAAGGGCGGTGCCTCGACTGGGACCGGACCGTGGAGTTTCTGCGGCGGCTGGGGATTCCCGTGCCCGCCGTGCTGTGGCGCGGGGTGTTCGACGAGCGGGCGCTGCGGCGGCTGCGCGTGGACGCCGGGCGGCAGGAGGGGTACGTCGTACGGACCGCCGACGGGTTCATGGCCGAGGAGTTCGGGCGGCGCGTGGCGAAATGGGTGCGGCCCGGGCACGTGCAGACCGGGACGCACTGGATGCATGCCGCAGTGACCCCGAACGGGCTGTCCGCGCGGGCCGCCCTCTGGGACGTGCGGTCCGGGGCGGTGCCCGACGCGGACGGGCTGCTCGCGGCTGTGGGCGGTGGCGAAGGGCACGCGACAGCCGCCGCCGAGGCGGGTGCGCGGCTCGCGGGCGGCGACGGGGACGCGCGGCTCGCCGGGGTGCTGGCCGCGCTGCTGCACCGGGAGCACCGGGGCACGCTCGCCGGCCGCCTCGCCCCGGCCGTGGGGCTGCCGCTCGCGCGGCGCGTCGCCGACCTGGTGGGCCTGCAGGGCAGGCTGCACCGGCCGTACCCGGACGAGGAGCGGCGGGCCGGGCTCGTACGGCTGTCGTACGCCGTCGACCTGGACGTCCTGCACGCCGTCGCCGCCGTCACCGCGCCCGGCGCCGAGGCGCGGGAGCAGGTCGAGTGGTCGGCGTTGCACGCCGAGGAGGCGGGGCCCCTGGCCGGACTGGACGAGGCGTTCGCCGACCTCGGCGCCGAC
>NZ_JABWDV010000198.1 GCF_013362995.1 Streptomyces sp. TRM64462
GGGCAGCTCGGCGGCGGCCGCGAGGGCCAGCACCTCCGCCTCGTCCAGGCCCGCGCCGGCGGCGGCCGGGAGCAGCCGGACCTCCGCGACGCGCGGGGCGCCCTCCGTGAGCGTGCCGGTCTTGTCCAGGGCGACGCGGTCGACCGTACCCAGCCGCTCCATCACCACCGCCGACTTGACGAGCACGCCGTGGCGCCCGGCGTTGGCGATGGCGGACAGCAGCGGCGGCATCGTGGCGAGGACCACCGCGCACGGCGACGCCACGATCATGAAGGTCATGGCGCGCAGCAGGGTCTCCTCGAACGCCCCGCCGAACGCGAGCGGCACGGCGAAGAGCGCGAGCGTGGCGGCGACCACGCCCACCGAGTAGCGCTGCTCGATCTTCTCGATGAAGAGCTGCGTCGGCGCCTTGGTGGCGCTGGCCTCCTCCACCATGGCGACGATGCGGGCGATGACCGAGTCGGCCGCGTCCTTGCCGACCCGGACGCGCAGGGCGCCGGTGCCGTTGAGGGTGCCTGCGAAGACCTGGTCGCCCGGGGCCTTGGGGACGGGCAGCGGCTCGCCGGTGATGGTGGCCTGGTCGACGTCGCCGGTGCCGTCGAGGACGGTGCCGTCCGCCGGCAGCCGCTCCCCTGGCCGTACGAGGACGGTGTCACCGACCGTCAGCTCCGCCACGTCCACGGGCTGTTCCGTGCCGTCGGGGCGGAGCCGGACCGCGCGGGCGGGCGCCAGGTCGAGCAGGCCGCGCACGGAGTCGGCGGTGCGCCGGGTCGCGAGCGCCTCCAGGGCGCCCGAAACGGCGAAGATCACGATGAGCAGCCCGCCGTCGAGGAACTGCCCGATGGCGGCGGCGCCGAGTGCGGCGACCACCATCAGCAGGTCCACGTCGAGGGACTTCTCGCGCAGCGCCTGGAGCCCGGCCCAGCCCGGTTCCCAGCCGCCGGCCGCGTAGCAGAGGGCGTACAGCGGGCCCCACGCCCAGGCGGGCGCGCCGGCCAGGTCGAGCGGGAGCGCCGCGAGGAACGCGGCGGTGGCGAGCGCGGCCCAGCGGACCTCGGGCAGCGCCGACAGCCGGGCCCGGCGGGCGGGCGGCGGTACGGCGGACGGGGGCGCCTGGCGGGTGTCGAGCACCGGGGAGGCCATCGGGCACACCTCTTCCATGGGTGGGAACGAAAGAACGGGACGGGAAATGGGACGGGCAGGGCTGCGCGGCCGGCCACCACCATAGCGGAACACATGAAGACCTCTTCATTCGTACGATGTGATGCGCGGCTACGATGACCTTCATGGGACATGGAGCGAACGGCGGGGCAACCCCCACGGGCCGCCTCGACGCCGAGGCCGCGGCCACCATCGCCGCCACCCTGCAGGCCCTCGCCACGCCGTCCCGGCTGATGATCCTGACCCGGCTGCGGCAGGGCCCCTGCGGAGTGACCGAGCTGGCCGAGTCCATCGCCATGGAGCAGTCGGCCGTCTCCCACCAGCTCCGTCTGCTGCGCGCGCTGGGCCTGGTCCACGGGGTGCGGCAGGGCCGCCGGATCGAGTACAGCCTCTACGACAACCATGTGGCGCAGCTCCTCGACGAAGCCGTCTACCACATCGAGCACCTCCGGCTCGGCGCCCGCGACCTGCCCCAACGAACCGTGGATACTGGTCAGTCGTAGAACCTCGACGCGAAGGGGCGGACATGGCCGACCAGTTGGGCAGCGGTCCGGTGGCGGGGCGAGGGGCGCGGCACGCGGTGGTGATCGGCGGCAGTGTCGCCGGGCTCCTCGCGGCCAGGGCGCTCGCCGAACACGCCGAGCGGGTCACGGTCGTCGAGCGGGACCGCTTCCCGCAGGAGGCCGAGCCACGGGCGGGTGTTCCGCAGGGCCGGCATCTGCACGTGCTGCTGGAGGCCGGGCAGCGGGCGATGGACCGGCTGCTGCCGGGTGTGGTGGACGAACTGCGCGCGGCGGGCGCCCCGCGCGTGGGTGTGCCCCGCGACATGGTGCAGTTGCAGGCCGGCCGGTGGTTCCGGCGCACCGACCCCACCTTCCACTTCTTCTGCGGCTCCCGTCCGCAGCTGGAGCAGGTGGTACGGCGCCGGGTGCTGGCCGATCCGAGGGTCGAGGCCCTGGAGGGCACCGAGGTGGTCGGGCTCGCCGGGGACGTGGCGCGGGTGCGCGGCGTGCTGGTGCGGGAGCGGGGTGCCGCGCACCGGGACGCGGAGCCCCGGCTGCTCGCCGCCGACCTGGTCGTGGACGCCTCGGGGCGCGGCACGCGGGCCCCGAAGTGGCTGGCCGCGATCGGTGCGGAGGCGCCGCGCGAGGAGACGCTGGACACGGGACTCGCGTACGCGACCCGCGTGTACCGCAACGAGCGGCACGCCGACGACACCGACGCGCTCGGCCTCTTCCTGGTGCCGAACCCCCGTCAGACGTACGGCGCGGTGGTGCTGCCCGTCGAGGACGGCCGCTTCCTCGTGACGCTGTCCGGGCTGCGGGGTGCCGAACCGCCTACCGACGACAAGGGATTCGAGGCGTACACGGAGCGGTTCCCTGACCCGCTGGTGCGGGACTGGCTGGCGAAGGCCGAGCCCGACTCGCCGGTGTACGGCTTCCGCGCCACCGCGAACGTACGGCGCCGGTACGACCTGACGGGGCGTTCGCCCGCCGGGTTCCTCGCCACGGGCGACGCGCTGTGCACGTTCAACCCGATCTACGGGCAGGGCATGACGGTGGCGGCGCTCGCGGCGGAGGCGCTGCGCGACGCGCTGGCCGACCCGCGCCGTACGCCCACGACCCGGCGGGTCCAGCGGGCGCTGTTCCGGGCGTCGCGCCAGGCGTGGGACATCTCGGCGGGCTCGGACAAGAAGATGCCGGGCGCACTCGGCGACGCGGCCCGCGTCACCCCGGCCGAGCGGCCCGCGAACTGGTACCTCGCGCGCGTACAGGTCCGGGCGGCCGGCGACCCGGTGGTGGGTACCGCGTTCCGCGGCGTGCTGTCCCTGGTGAAGCCGGTGGAGTCGCTGTTCGCGCCGCGCGTGGCCCGGCGGGTGCTGTTCGGCCCGGTGCGGCCGACGCCGGACCGGCCGCCGTTGTGGCGGGAGGAGTAGGCCCCGGCCACCTCCAGTGAGGTGCCGG
>NZ_JABWDV010000199.1 GCF_013362995.1 Streptomyces sp. TRM64462
GACCCCGACCCACGCCGCGTCCCGCAGTACGGCACGCGTCGGCGCCGAGCCGCACGCCAGGTCCAGCACCGCGCCCCGCACGTCCCGCAGCGGCTCGGCCAGCCAGACGTACGGCGACGCGTCGGCCCGCCCCAGGAACCGCTCCGTGATGCCGGGCCGTGAGCCGTGGAACTCCCGCAGGAACCGCTGCCACGCCGACTCGTCCACGCCCGTCAGCCCGCTTCGTCGCGCAGCCGGTCCGGCTTGAGCACCGTGATGCGGCCGCGGGCCAGCCGCAGCAGCCCGCGGTCCGCGAACTGGTGCAGCACCTTCGTCGCCGTCTCCCGCGACGTCCCCGCCAGCGCGGCGAGCTGCTCGTGCGTCAACGCCACCTGCGGGTGCTTCGCGCCGGGGCGCAGCGGCAGCGCCGAAGGACCCTGGTGCGGAGTGAGGGTGACCAGCGTCGTCGCGACGCGCTGCGGGACGGACTTGAAGACGCTGTCCGACAGCCGCTCCTCCAGATCGGCCAGGCGGCGCCCCAGGATCTCGGTGATCCGTGCCGCGATCCGGGCGTCCGACAGCAGGAACCGGTCGACGTCCGCCCGGTGCATCACACACACGGCGACGTCGTCGAGGGCCTCGGCGAAGTTCCCGTACATCTGCTGGCCCAGCAGCAGCATCTCGCCGAAGATCGTGCCGGGGGAGAGGATCGCGCAGGTCAGGGCACGCCCGTCGGCGGACACCCGGAAGATCCGCACCCGTCCGCGCTTGAGGATGAACAGCACCTCGCACGGCTCGTGCGGCACGTAGAGCAGCTCACCGGCCGCGTACGTCTTCATCGGCGCCGAGGAGGCGATGGCGTCCTTCTCGCGGTCGCTGAGATCACGGAAGATGTCGACGTCCGACAGGCACCAGATCCTGTCCTCGCCCTCGCCGCCGTTGATGATCACGGACCTCTCCTCGCGCCGGCCGGGGGCCCACGGCGGCGGCGCCGCGCCCCAGGCGGGCCGAGCCAGGGACCCTGCCCCCTGGCTCAGACAGTAGCGGTCGGGGGCCCGCCCGGCAGCCTGGGCGGGCAGGTCGTCGCCGGTCATGGCTGGACGCTAGGACGGACGCCCCGGGGCCTCTGTGACGGCGCTCACATTCGTCGGGGCGGGCCGCTCCTAGCGTCGTCACTGAGGAAGATCCGCCGACACGAAGGAGTGACGACATGGCGACCAGCGCACACATCTCCCCACGGACGGCGGTCATTCCGGTGCACGCGGCCTGGGGCGCGGCGGCCGGTCTGGTCGGGGGCGTCGGCATGGGCATCTGGATGTCCGTGTCCCGGCCCATGGAGGACACCGCGATGATCATGATGGTGGCCGGCCTGCTGGGCTCGGACAACGCCTTCGCCGGCTGGCTGATCCACCTGGCCATCGCCCTCACGGCCGGAGCCGGCTTCGGTGCGCTGCTCGGCCCCTGGGCGGGCAGGGTGCTGCCCGGAGCGGTGCTGGGCCTGTTCTACGGCGCGGTCTGGTGGCTCTTCGGGGCCCTGTGGATCATGCCGGCGAACATGGGCATGCCGGTCTTCGAATGGAACGACGTGACCAGCTCCAGCCTCGGCGCGCACCTGGTCTACGGCCTGCTGCTCGGTCTCACGTTCGCCGCGGTGTCCAGCGTCATGGACAGGGCCCACGGGGGAACCCGGACACCATGACGTACCGCTATCCGCACTTCCACTCCAGGCTGGTCATCGACGACCTGCGGTTCCGCGGGGGACCGGGCCCCGGCCACGCGATGCCGGACTTCGACCTGCCCACCGTCGACGGCGGCCGGATCTCCAGGTCCGACTTCATCGGGCACAAGCCCCTGCTGCTGACCATGGGCTCGGTGACCTGCCCCATGACCGCGGCGGCCAACCCGGCCCTGAAGCGGCTGCACCGCCAGTTCGGGAACAGGGTCGGCTTCGTGACGCTCTACGTGCGCGAGGCGCACCCGGGCGACCGGTACCCGCAGCCCGACACCATGCAGCGCAAGACCGCCCACGCCCGCGAGCTGAAGGAGCGGGACGAGCTGCCCTGGACGGTCGCCGTCGACGATCTGGACGGCACGCTGCACCAGCAGCTCGACGCCAAGCCGAACGCCGCCTACGTGATGGACGTCGACGGCGGCGTGGCGTTCCGGCTCCTCTGGTCCGACGACCGCGAGGGCATCCTGCGCGCCGCGCTGCGCGACGTGCTCGCCCGGCGGCAGCCGGACATCCAGCACCAGGGGCACATGGTCCCGATATGGCGGGGCATCGCCGAGATGGACCGCATGCTCACGGCCTCCGGGCCCACCGCACGCCGCGACGTCCGCAGGGCGGCGCCGCCGCTGTACGCGATGGCCCGCATGCTGGGCCTCGTGGAGCAGCGCCGCGAGAAGACACCCCCCGAGCGCACCCGGCACACGGTCACCTGAGCGCGCCGAGCCCGGTGAACGCGCCGAGCCCGGCCGGGCCCTCGCTCAGGGGGCGGCGAAGCGGCGCTCGAACGCGGCGAAGGCGGCCTCCAGGCGCCACTGGACGGCCGCCTTCGGGCTGCCGGCGAGCAGCTTCCGGCAGGCGGGCCCGGGCGGCGCCTGCCGCCCGGGGGCAGCCGTACCGGCGCACGCGTCCACAGGCTGGTAGCCCCGCGCCGTCGGGTTGCCGCGCCACAGGCTGCGCCCGGGCAGGAAGGCGTACTCCAGGGACGCCCGGGCCAGGTCCTTCAGCTCGCCGTACCCGAGGCCGTACGCCGTCGCGGCGTACTGATACTCGTGGCTGATGTCGGTCCGCGAGACGCCCGGGTCGTCGGTGGCGAGCACCACCGGCACGCCGTGGGCGCGGTACGTCGTGAACGGGTGGTCGCCGCCTCTGACGCCGAGGATCTGGGCGTTGCTGGTGAACGGCACCTCGACGGCCACCTCGCGGCGTGCCATACGGCGCAGCAGCCGCTGCCGGTCGTCCTCGTGGACCAGGTCGACGCCGTGTCCGACGCGCTCGGCGCGTGCGGTGCGGACGGCCTCCGTGATGTGGAAGGTGAGGTGCTCGGGCTTCACCAGGCCCGGCCACAGCTCACCGGCGTGCAGCGTGACGTGCGCCGCCGGGTAGAGCCCCCGCAGGTACCGGACCATGCGCATGTGCAGGCGGTAGTCGCGCAGCGCGACGGCCCCGTCCTCCGGCTCGACCAGGTTGACGGCGACGAACCGGGGGTCGCGCTCCGCGAGCCGCATTCCCAGCGCGAGCTGTGTGAACACCACCTCGGGCGGGTTGTTGCGGTGCGCGTGCGCGATCTTCCGGACCAGCAGCCGGCAGCCGGGCGCGGGCTGTTCGCCGCCGCAGCGGGAGAGGGCGCGGAACTCGGCGTCCGCCGCGTCCGCCTCCGCCCGCGCCGCGTCGACCAGCCGCTCCAGGCGGCCCCCGGCGAGCAGCTTGCCGTGCAGCCTGGCCAGGTCAGCGTCCCAGCCCGCCTCCGTGGCCAGTTCCACGGCGAGGTCGGGGACCGGCGTGACCATCGTCTCCAGGTAGAGCTGGTGCTGCCGGACCACCGAGTCGGCCACCTCGGCGAGCTGTCTGCCGCCGTGGTGCCGGATCACCTCGCCGAACCGGGCGAAGGTCGCGAAGAAGTGGTCGTGGCCGAGCCGGTCGGGCGGGAAGTCCTGCATGGACCAGGCCCTGATCAGCGCCGTACGGAAGGCGGGGTCGGTACGGGCGTCGGCGGCGGGCCGTGTCGCGGGGCCGCACGGCGGCCGTACGGCGGTCAGGGTCCGCGTGTCGACGCACAGACCGTCCTCGGCGGCGAACCGGATGAGGGACTCGGTCGTGACGGCGCCCCCGAGGTGGTGGTGCAGGTCGCCGCCCTTGGGCAGGCGCAGGAAGAACTCCCGGAGCTCCCGCGACCGGCCGGGGTCCTGACGGATGGTCTCCAGGTACGCGGCGGTCTCCCGGTACGCGGCGGTCCGCGCCGCCGTGTCCGTCCCGGGGCCTGTCGCCCGCGCGTCGGCGGGCGTGGGCGGGGCGAGCAGGGACAGGGCACCGGCGAGGACGAGGCCCCCGGCGATGAGGGCGCGGCGCGCACGGGTGGTGCGGCGGGGGGAGGTCACCGTCGCATGATGGGCGGGCCGGCGCGGTGGGCGGGGCGTCCGGCCGTGGTGTGTGCGGGACGCCCACCCGGGCGGGGGAGCGGTTATCGGCCGCCTGCCGGTAAACCGGCCAAGAAAGTTGACGTGCGCCTGACATTTCAGGGGTGCTGTGGCACTCTCCGGACTCCCCCCACGTTCCGGCAAGGAGGACACCATGAGGCACAGGGCGCAACTGTCGGGCGTCACCGGTCTGGTCGTCGCACTGGCCCTCGGCGCGCCGGCCGCCGCCGCGGCCGCCGCGGGGCCCGCCGCCGAGCAGAAGGTGGACGGCGTGATCGCGGTCGCGGGCAACACCTGCACCTGGACCGACGCCGCCACCAGCGCCGACCCGCCGAACACCCTGACCGTCGACCGCACCACCATCAACCGGCCGGGCGGCAACCTCGCCTGCGACGGCGGCATCACCGCCACGCTCAACAACGACCCCGTCTTCACCTTCGACGACGCCGCGGGCACCGCCCGCGCCGACACCATCGACATCACCGGGCAGCAGAGCTTCCTGTCCTGCCGCTACAAGGCGACGAACGTCCTCTGGGACCGCGACGGCAACACCAGGTCGTACAAGAACCGCGCCTTCACGGCGGCCAAGACCTCCGGCAGCTTCCTCTGCCCCGGCTCCGTCACCACGGCCGCGGGCGAGGCCTCCGTGACGTTCCGCTGACCCGCACCCGTCCCCCCACCC
>NZ_JABWDV010000200.1 GCF_013362995.1 Streptomyces sp. TRM64462
GGGGGTACCCCCAAGGCGCAATGCGGGGGTCTGGGGGCGGAGCCCCCAGTGTGGAGGCCCCAGTGACGGGAAGGGCCGCGCGCGGTGGTGGAGCCGTCCCTGCGTGGGGAGCCGAACGGATCCGTACCGCGCGCGGCCGCCCCCCGGGGCGGAGCGCAGGGCCGCGCCCGCCGCCTACGCCTCGCGGGCGCCCTCGTACATCTCCTCGATGAGGCTCTTGTACTCACGCTCCACGACCGGCCGCTTCAGCTTCAGGCTCGGCGTGAGCTCGCCGTGCTCGACGTCGAGGTCACGCGGCAGCAGCCGGAACTTCTTGATCGTCTGCCAGCGCTGCAGACCCTCGTTGAGACGGTCGACGTACCCTTGGACCATGTCCTTGACCTGCTGGGTCGCGACCAGCTCGGCGTACGCCCTGCCACCCAGGCCGTGCTCGGAGGCCCAGCCCTGCAGCGCGGCCTCGTCGAGGGCGATGAGGGCGGTGCAGTAGTTCCGGTCGGCGCCGAGGACGACGACGTTCGAGACGAACGGGCACACGGCCTTGAAGGAGCCCTCGATCTCGGTCGGCGCGATGTACTTGCCGCCGGACGTCTTGAACAGGTCCTTCTTGCGGTCCGTGATCCGCAGGTACCCGTCCGCCGACAGCTCACCGATGTCACCGGTGTGGAACCAGCCGTCCGGCTCCAGGACCTCCGCGGTCTTCTCGGGCAGCCCGTGGTAGCCCTCCATGATGCCGGGGCCGCGCAGCAGGATCTCGCCGTCGTCCGCGATGCGCACCTCGCAGCCGGGCAGCGGCTTGCCGACGGTGCCGGTGCGGTACGCCTCGCCCGGGTTCACGAAGCTCGCCGCGCTGGACTCCGTCAGGCCGTACCCCTCCAGGATGTGAATGCCGGCGCCGGAGAAGAAGTAGCCGATCTCGGGCGCGAGCGCGACCGAGCCGGAGACGGCGGCGCGGAGCCGCCCGCCGAACGCCTCGCGCAGCTTGGAGTAGACGAGCACGTCGGCGATCTTGTGCTTCGCGGTGAGGCCGAAGGGCGCGGTGGCCTTGCCGGTGCGGCGGAAGCTGTCCTGCGTGGCCTTGGCGTACTCGCGGGCGACGCCGGCCGCCCACTGGAAGATCTTGTACTTGGCGGGACCGCCGGCCCGGGCCTTGGCCGCGACGCCGTTGTAGACCTTCTCGAAGATCCGGGGCACGGAGGCCATGTAGGTGGGCTGCACGACCGGCAGATTCTCGATGATCTTGTCGATGCGGCCGTCGACGGCGGTGACGTGGCCGACCTCGATCTGCCCGGAGATCAGCACCTTGCCGAAGACATGGGCGAGGGGCAGCCACAGGTACTGCACGTCGTCGGGGCGGACCAGATCCGTCGCGGCGATGGCCTTGGCCATGTACGACCAGTTGTCGTGCGGCAGGCGCACGCCCTTGGGCCGGCCGGTGGTGCCGGAGGTGTAGATGAGCGTGGCGAGCTGGTCGGCGCGGATGGCCGCGACCCGGTCCTTGACGGCGTCGGGGTGCTTCTCCAGGTGCGCCTTGCCGCGCTCCTCCAGTTCGGCCAGCGACACGACCCAGTCCTCCGGGTCGTCCTCGGCGGGCTGGGCGTCCGCGGCGTCGATGACCACGACGTGGTGGAGCTGGGGCAGCTCGGCGCGGCGCTCGCGGGCCTTGGCGAGCTGCTCGGCGTTCTCCGCGATGAGCACGCGGCTCTCGGAGTCGGCCAGGATGTAGGCGGCCTCGTCCGCGTTGGTCTGCGGGTAGACGGTGGTGGTGGCGGCGCCCGCGCACATCACGGCGAGGTCGCTCAGGATCCACTCCGCGCGCGTGGCGGAGGCGAGGGCGACGCGCTCCTCGGGCTGGACGCCCAGGTCGATCAGGCCGGCGGCGATGGCGTAGACGCGCTCGGCGGTCTGGCCCCAGCTGAGCGACTTCCAGTCGTCCGGGCCCTGGCCGGAGGCCGGGGGCACCGGGTAGCGGTAGGCCTCGGCGTCGGGGGTCTTCGCCACGCGCTCAAGGAAGAGGGTCGCCACGGAGGGCGGCCGGTTCTCGATCTGGTTCTGTGTGTCGCTCACGGCGTCCTCCGGCGGGCCTGGCAGGTGCAGGTGCTGCGTGAAAGGCGGGTTTCAACTGATGGTTGTTGTTTAACTCGCGAGTAACCACCGAGCGGGATCAGGTTAGAGCGCGGTCGTCCACCGCGTAAGAGGCTGCGACCCCAAGGTTCATACCCGGTTCATAACGACTGTGGCGCCTTCGTGAAAAGAGGCCGGGCGCGCGGAAACGCCCGTCCGTCATCCGAACGGGCGCTTCCGGGAAGCGGGCACGCTGCCTCTTCGCCCTGCTTGCGCAGCTTGTTGCTGCTTCGTGCTACTTATTGCTGATTATTGCTACTTCTTACTACTTCTTGCCCTTGCCGGCGGACTCGTCGCTGGAGAGCACCGCGATGAAGGCCTCCTGCGGGACCTCCACGGAGCCGACCATCTTCATCCGCTTCTTGCCTTCCTTCTGCTTCTCCAGCAGCTTCCGCTTACGGGAGATGTCACCGCCGTAGCACTTGGCGAGGACGTCCTTGCGGATGGCGCGGATGGTCTCGCGGGCGATGACCCGGGAGCCGATGGCCGCCTGGATGGGCACCTCGAAGGCCTGCCTCGGGATGAGCTCCCTGAGCTTGGCGACGAGCCGCACCCCGTACGCGTACGCCGCGTCCTTGTGCGTGATCGCGGAGAACGCGTCCACCTTGTCGCCGTGCAGCAGGATGTCGACCTTCACGAGCGAGCTGCTCTGCTCGCCGGTGGGCTCGTAGTCGAGCGAGGCGTAGCCGCGGGTCTTGGACTTGAGCTGGTCGAAGAAGTCGAAGACGATCTCGGCGAGGGGCAGCGTGTAGCGGATCTCCACCCGGTCCTCGGAGAGGTAGTCCATCCCGAGGAGGGTGCCGCGGCGCGTCTGGCAGAGCTCCATGATGGAGCCGATGAACTCGGACGGCGCGAGGATCGTGGCGCGGACGACCGGCTCGTAGACCTCGTTGATCTTGCCCTCGGGGAACTCGCTCGGGTTGGTGACGGTGTGCTCGGTGCCGTCCTCCATCAGGACCCGGTAGACCACGTTCGGCGCGGTGGCGATCAGGTCGAGGCCGAACTCGCGCTCCAGGCGCTCGCGGATCACGTCCAGGTGGAGCAGGCCGAGGAAGCCGACGCGGAAGCCGAAGCCGAGGGCCGCGGAGGTCTCCGGCTCGTAGACGAGGGCGGCGTCGTTGAGCTGGAGCTTGTCGAGGGCCTCGCGGAGGTCCGGGTAGTCCGAGCCGTCGAGCGGGTAGAGGCCGGAGAACACCATCGGCTTGGGGTCCTTGTAGCCGCCGAGTGCCTCTTCGGCGCCCTTGTGCTGGCTGGTGATGGTGTCACCGACCTTGGACTGCCGGACGTCCTTCACGCCGGTGATGAGGTAGCCCACCTCGCCCACGCCGAGGCCGTCGGCCGCGAGCATCTCCGGGGAGTTCGTACCGATCTCCAGGAGCTCGTGGGTGGCGCCGGTCGACATCATGCGGATGCGCTCGCGCTTGTTGAGCTGGCCGTCGATGACACGGACGTACGTCACGACGCCGCGGTACGAGTCGTAGACCGAGTCGAAGATCATCGCACGGGCGGGCGCGTCCGCGACGCCGACCGGGGGCGGGACGTCCTGGACGACGCGGTCGAGCAGCGCCTCGACGCCGAGGCCGGTCTTCGCGGAGACGCGCAGCACGTCGTCCGGCTCGCAGCCGACGAGGTTCGCGAGCTCCTCGGCGAACTTCTCGGGCTGGGCGGCCGGAAGGTCGATCTTGTTGAGGACCGGGACGATGGTGAGGTCGTTCTCCATCGCCAGGTACAGGTTGGCGAGGGTCTGCGCCTCGATGCCCTGGGCGGCGTCGACGAGGAGGATCGTGCCCTCGCAGGCGGCGAGGGAGCGGGACACCTCGTACGTGAAGTCCACGTGGCCCGGGGTGTCGATCATGTTGAGGATATGGGTCTTCCCCTGGTCCTCACCCTCCGTGGGGGCCCAGGGCAGGCGGACGGCCTGGGACTTGATCGTGATGCCGCGCTCGCGCTCGATGTCCATGCGGTCGAGATACTGAGCGCGCATCTGCCGCTGCTCGACCACACCGGTCAGCTGGAGCATCCGGTCGGCGAGCGTCGACTTGCCGTGGTCGATGTGCGCGATGATGCAGAAGTTGCGGATCAGTGCCGGGTCGGTACGGCTCGGCTCGGGCACGTTGGTAGGGGTCGCGGGCACGCAGGGTCCTGATTCTCGAGACGCCGGGCGCCTGCCTGGCGTCCCTGCTCGGGTCGACGTCGGATCGATACGTAGGTTCCATGGTCCCACGGACGGGGACCTGTGCTCGGTTTGGGCTGTCCGGAAGCCTGCTGGTAGCCTGGGCAGCTGTGTCTCGTGGCCCTCTCAGCGGCGGGACGCAGTCGAAAAATCCTTACGAACCTGAAAAGGCTCTTTCGTGGCGAACATCAAGTCCCAGATCAAGCGGAACAAGACGAACGAGAAGGCGCGCCTGCGCAACAAGGCCGTCAAGTCCTCGCTCAAGACCGCGATCCGCAAGGCCCGCGAGGCCGCCGCTGCCGGCGACGTCGAGAAGGCCACCGTGGCCGCTCGCGAGGCCGCCCAGAAGCTCGACAAGGCTGTCTCGAAGGGTGTCATCCACAAGAACGCCGCCGCCAACAAGAAGTCGGCGCTGGCGTCCAAGGTTGCCTCCCTGCAGGGCTGAGCTCCCTCAGATCCGGGGGTGACCCCGGAACCCGGTCCACGACTCGTATGACTCCCATGTCTCGTACGACGAGTACGACCGGACGACTTGATCGCCGGACGGGATACAGCGGGCCCTCTCAACCACGCTCCTGACCGGCACCCCGAGCTCGTACGCGGCCTGCGTTCGCCACGCGGGTACGGGCTCACCATCGTGAACCGAAGGCCCCGGCGGCCCGTTCTTCCCCAGAACGGCCCCGGGGCCTTCGGCATGCACTCGGCTAGCGGCGGGAGCGGGCTGCGCGGGCGATGATGACGACCGCCTTCTCCAGGGCGTACTCGGGGTCGTCCCCGCCGCCCTTCACGCCCGCATCGGCCTCTGCGACGGCCCGCAGGGCGACCGCGACCCCGTCCGGGGTCCAGCCGCGCATCTGCTGGCGCACACGGTCGATCTTCCAGGGTGGCATCCCGAGTTCGCGCGCCAGGTCGGCGGGGCGGCCGCCGCGCGCGGACGACAGCTTGCCGATCGCCCGTACGCCCTGGGCCAGCGCGCTGGTGATCATCACGGGGGCGACTCCGGTCGCCAGCGACCAGCGCAGCGCCTCCAGGGCCTCGGCGGCGCGGCCCTCGACGGCCCGGTCCGCGACGTTGAAGCTCGACGCCTCGGCGCGGCCCGTGTAGTAGCGGCCGACG
The DNA here is from genome assembly GCF_013362995.1 of Streptomyces sp. TRM64462. Classification (GTDB taxonomy): domain Bacteria; phylum Actinomycetota; class Actinomycetes; order Streptomycetales; family Streptomycetaceae; genus Streptomyces. Next base: position 5,411 of record NZ_JABWDV010000200.1, read on the forward strand.
ACCGCCTCGTCGATCGTGCCCGCCACGTCCGCCGTGAGCTGGGCGACGGCGCTGGCCAGCTCCCGCAGGTCGCTGCCGATCGCGTCGACGAGCGTCTGGCACGCCTCGGGCGTGGCCGAACGCCCGAGGGCCCGGAACTCCTGCCGTACGAACGTGAGCCGCTCGGCGGGCTTGGTCGTCTTCGGGCAGGCGACCTCGCGGGCACCGGCCTTGCGCGCCGCGTCCAGCAGGCCCTTGCCCTTGGCGCCGCCCGGGTGCAGGAGCACCAGGGTGATGTCCTCGACGGGCGCGGCGAAGTAGGCCTTGACGTCCTTGACGGTGTCGGCGGAGAGGTCCTGCGCGTTGCGCACGATCAGGACCTTGCGCTCGGCGAACAGCGACGGGCTGGTCAGCTCTGCGAGCGCGCCGGGCTGGAGCTGGTCGGCGGTGAGGTCACGGACGTCGGTGTCGGCGTCGGCGGCCCGGGCGGCCGCGACGACCTGCTGGACGGCGCGGTCCAGCAGCAGGTCCTCCTGCCCCACCGCGAGGGTGACGGGGGCGAGGGGGTCGTCGGTCGAGTTCTTGGCAGCCATCGGGACCAGCATCCCATGGACCTCTGACACCGCCGCCGCTGTCACCGGGTCCGTAGGCGGCCCCGCGGCCCGTTACACCTCGTGCTCCTCGTGTCAGCCACGGCCTACGGGCCTACGGCTCCTCGCGCCAGCCGTCCCACTCGGCGGCGAACTCGTCCAGCTCGGCGGCCGGGAGCGCGCCGTCCGGGTCCTCGACCACCACGAGCCACTGGGCGTCCTCGGCGTCGTCCTCGCCGGCCAGGGCGTCCCGCACCAGCTGGGGCTCCTCGGCCAGTTCGTACCGCTCGGCCAGCGCCTCGGCCGCCTCCTCCGCGGCGTCCCGGTCGGGCAGCACCAGCACGTGCCGCAGGTCCGCGATCTCCGTGTCGTTCTCATCGTTCACGACACCATTGTTCAACCCCCTCCTACGGCCCGGACGTCCAGGTCGGCCCTGACGCTCGGGTACGCGGCCAGCGCCCGAAGCGCACCGGCGATCTGCGGGCGACCCCCGGGACCGTGAAGGCGTGGCGCGAGGAGAACGAGCCGCCCGACCGGCTGCTGGTGCGGGACGGTGCCTGGCTGGTGTGAGGGCGCGTGCCTCCGTCCCGTTGTCCGCGTCAGTTTCGGGTCCTGCCGGAGGGTTCCGGGGGACGGCCCTCAGGTCCCGGCCCGCCCCGGTCACGGCGATCGCCCCGTCCCGGTCGGTACGCAGCACCGCCGCGCCCGCCGCCCGCAGGCCGGCGAGGGTACGGGGCGAGGGGTGCCCGTACGGGTTGTCCCGGCCCGCCGACACCAGCGCCAGCCGCGGCCTGACCCGGCGCAGCAGTCCCGGGTCCTGGTGCGCCGAGCCGTGGTGGGCGACCTTCAGCACGTCCACCGACGGCAGCGCGGGGTGAGCCAGCGTCAGGCCCCGCTGCGCCGACGGCTCCAGGTCGCCGAGGAGCAGCAACGTCACCCCGCCCCCGGTGCGGACGAGCAGCGTGACGCTGGCGTCGTTGGCCTCCAGGAATCCGATGTCCCGCGCGGCCGGCCAGAGCACCTGCCAGTCGAGCGGTCCGGTGCGGCGCCGCTCCCCCGGTGCCGCGCGGACGACCGGCACCCCGGCCGCCGCTGCCGTGCGGTGCACGAACGCCGCCTGAGCGGGCGGGTCCAGGAGCCCGGTGGTCTGGATGAGCCCGACCTCCCGGCCGCGCAGCACTCCCGGCAGTCCGGCGACGTGGTCGGCGTGGAAGTGGGTGAGCAGCACCAGCGGGACCCTGCTCACGCCCAGGTCGCGCAGGCACCGGTCCACCGGCTCGGGATCGGGCCCCGCGTCCACCACGACGGCCGTACCGTCCCCGGCGGCGAGCGCCGTCGCATCGCCCTGGCCCACGTCGCACATGGCGAACACCCACCCCGGAGGCGGCCATCCGGTGACCAGGCGGGTGACCGGCGCCGGCCGGACCACGGCGAGCAGCAGCACGACGGCGCAGCCGAGCGCCGCCCACGGATTGCGCGGCAACCGCCGCGCGACGGCCAGCAGCACCGCGGTCACGGCGGCCAGGAGCAGCCCGCCCCGCCAGCCGCCGGGCCAGTCCGCCTGCGCGCCGGGCAGGGCCGCACCGGTGCGGGCCACGGACGCCACCCAGCCGGCCGGCCACGCCGCGCACTCGGCCAGCACCCGGGCCACCGGCATCGCCGCCGGAGCCACGGCGAGCGCCGCGAACCCCAGCACCGTCGCCGGAGCCACCGCCAGCTCCGCGAACAGGTTGCACGGCACGGCCACCAGGCTGACCCGTGCCGCGAAGAC
>NZ_JABWDV010000201.1 GCF_013362995.1 Streptomyces sp. TRM64462
CCGGACCCCGGGACCCCGGGGTCCCGGGACCCCCCCGGGCGAACGGCGTCCAGCCGAGCCGGGAGGTCCGCGACGGGAGCACGCCGTTGCTGACGGCCTGCGTGCCGTCCGGGACGGCGACCGGGACGTCGAAGGTCGTCTTGTCGAGCGGGTGGGTGGTCGTCGTACGGGAACCACCACACGGCGGACTCCGGCTCCCGCGCGGCCGCGCCGCCGTCCGGGGTGCGGTGCCACACGAGCGCCCTGCGGCCGCGCCGGGCGCCTCGATACCTCTGCGGCCCAATCGCCCTCTTTTCCAGGGGAGTTGACCGCAGTACCGTCTCCGCCCATGCCGATACGTGCGCGGAGCAGAACCCTGGTCGTGGCGGCCACAGCCGTCCTGACGGCCGTACTCCTCCCGTCGGCCGGCGCCCACGGCGCCGACCGGCAGCCCGACCGCCCCCGCGAATCCGCCCCCGTCTACTCGTACGACGACGCCGTCCGTGAATCCGTGTGGGTCGACACCGGCCTCGACGGCGACGGCGACGGCAGGACCGACCGGGTGGCCGCCGACATCATCCGGCCGCGCGAGGCAGCCCTGCGGGGCCGCAAGGTCCCCGTCATCATGGACGCCAGCCCGTACTACTCCTGCTGCGGGCGCGGCAACGAGAGCCAGAAGAAGACGTACGACGCGAACGGCGACCCCGTCCAGTTCCCGCTCTACTACGACAACTACTTCGTGCCGCGCGGCTACGCGTTCGTCGCCGTCGACCTCGCCGGCACCAACCGCTCCGACGGCTGCGTCGACGTCGGCGGCCGCTCCGACATCCTCTCCGCCAAAGCCGTCGTCGACTGGCTGGGCGGCCGCGCCGCCGCCTACACCACCCGCACCGGCACCGTACGGGCCCGGGCGACGAGCTGGACCACCGGCGCCACCGGCATGATCGGCAAGAGCTGGGACGGCACCATCGCCAACGGCGTCGCCGCGACCGGCGTCGAAGGCCTGAAGACCATCGTCCCGATCGGCGCGATCTCCTCCTGGTACGACTACTACTTCTCGCAGGGCGCCCCGCTGTACGACGCGGGCCCCGACTGGCTGTCGCACTACGTCAACAGCCCCGAGGCCCGCGCCCGCTGCCAGGCCGTGCAGGACCGGCTCGTCGAAGGCGCCCCGCGCTCCGGCGACCGGACCGCGCTGTGGGCCGAGCGCGACTACGTGCCCGACGCCTCCCGCGTACGGGCCAGCGTGTTCGCCGTCCACGGCATGCAGGACCTCAACGTCCGCAGCGGCCACCTCGGCCAGTGGTGGGACGCGCTCGCCGCGCAGGGCGTCGAGCGGAAGATCTGGCTCTCCCAGACGGGTCACGTCGACCCCTTCGACTTCCGCCGCGCCGCGTGGGTCCGCACCCTGCACCGCTGGTTCGACCACTATCTGCTCGGATACGACAACGGCGTCGAGCGGGAGCCCATGGCCGACATCGAGCGCGCACCCGACCGGTGGACCACGGACCGCGTCTGGCCGCCCGCCGGTACCGCCACCACCACGCTGCGCCCCGGGCGCGGCACCGCACCCGGCGTCGGCACGCTCGGCCTCCTCCCGGCCCCGGCGGGCGCCACCGAGACGTTCACCGACGACCCGGCGCTCGGCGAGCTCGACTGGGCGGCGCGGATCGACACGCCGACGCGTGCGAAGGCCGGATTCGTGACCCGCCCGCTCGCCAGGGACCTGCGCCTGGCAGGCTCCGCGACCGTGACGGTCACCGCCACGCCGACCACCACCAGCGCCCATCTGTCGGCCGTCCTCGTCGACCTGGGCCCGGACACGATCCGCGACTACGCGGCGCCCGGCGAAGGCATCACCACACTCGCCGAACGCACCTGCTGGGGCGCGAGCACACCCGGCGACAGCGCGTGCTTCAAGGAGACGAAGGCCAGGACCACGGACGCCGACTTCACCGTGTTCAGCCGCGGCTGGGCCGACCTCGGCACCTGGGCCGACCCGGACCGGGGCCGCCCGCTGACCCCGGGGAAGCCGCACACCGTCACCCTGAAGCTGCACGCCGCCGACCACGTCGTCCCGGCCGGCCACCGCCTGGCCCTGATCGTCGCGGGCACCGACAACGACCTGCTCGAACCTCCGGCATCGCGGCCGACCCTCACCCTGGACCTGGCCCGCACCCACGCCAAGGTCCCGGTCGTCGGCGGCCCCCTCGCGTACGCGTTCGCGACCTTCCCGCGCGCCGGCGACCGCGACAGCGCCCGCGCCGGCGCCGAGGCCCGCGACGGCACGCGTGACGGCGCCCGCGCCACCGACCCGGCCGCCACGCCCCGCGCCGGCGTTACCGCCCCGCGCCCGCCGCGCTCCCACCCGCCGCTCCCGGGAGCCGCCCGATGACCCTCCGCAGCCGCGCCCTGACAGCCCTGACGGCCCTGACCGCCTGCGCCGCCGCCCTCACCCTGCCCCTGACGGCCAGCGCGCAGGCCGCCGCTCCGACGGCACCCCAGACCCCGGCACCGCCCCGCACCGGCTTCGAGACGAGCGACGGGGCCCGCTGGACCGGCCTCCACGAGGAGCAGCGCTTCCTCACCGCCGTCGACCGGGGCAGCGACCGCATGACGACGACCACCATCGGCACCACCCGCCAGGGCCGCCCGCTCCAGCTCGTCCGCATCGCGGACCGCCCCGTCACCGCCACCACCGTGCTCCTCGTGTGCAGCCAGCACGGTGACGAACCGTCGGGCCGCGAGGCCTGCCTCACCACCGTCCGCGACCTGGCGTACGCCGAGGACCCCGCAACCCGCCGCTTCCTCGCCCGTACGACCGTCCTCGTCGTCCCGACCGCCAACCCCGACGGCCGCGCGGCGAACACCCGCCGCAACGCCGACGGCGTCGACGTCAACCGCGACCACCTCGCCCTGCGCACGGCGGAGGCCCGGGCCCTCGCCCGCGTCCTGCGCGACCACCGTCCGCACGTCGTCCTCGACCTGCACGAGTACAGCGCCTCACGGCCGTACTACGTCAAGGACCTGCTCTCCCTGTGGCCCCGCAACCCCAACACGCACGCCCGTGTCCACGACGAGGCGCACACCCTCTCGGAGGCGTACGTCAGGCCCACGGCCGAGCGCGCCGGCCTCAGCAGCGGCGTCTACGGCATCTGGACCGATCCCGTCACCGGCGAACCGGTCCGCCAGGTCGCCGGCGACGGCCAGGAGCGCATCCTGCGCAACACCACCGGCCTCAAGCACGCCGTCGGCCTCCTCGTCGAGACCCGTGTCGACGCCCTCACGGACGCCGAGCAGAACGACCCGTCCGTCAACCACCGTCGGCGCTTCGACGGCCAACGCGCCGCCCTGGACGGGGCGTTCAGGTTCGTCGACGAGCGGCGCGCCCGGATCGCGGCGGCCACGGCGGCGTCCCGGCTCACCGGATACGCCGACCGCGGCCCCGTCCACCTGGGCGGCGCCGACAACGACCCGCCCGAACCCGGCGAGACCCTCCAGGACCCGCCCTGCGCCTACCGCCTCGACCAGGCCCGGCACACGGCGTACGCCGACGAACTGGCCCTGCACGGCGTACGGACCGTCCCGGCCCGCGACGCGCGGGGCGGCGTCATCGTCCCCCTGCGCCAGCCCCAGCGCGCCCTCGTCCCGCTGCTCCTCGACGGCCGCGCCGCCCACCACCTGACGGACGGAGAGCCCGTACGGCACTGCTGACCCGTCACCCGTCACCCGGCGCACGCCCCGCCCGGCCCGGCCGCCATCGCGCCCGCCCGGCGGGGCCGTGCACCGGCGCCGTGCACCGGCGCCGTGCACCGGAGCCGTGCACTGTGGCCGTCCCGGGCCCCGCCGGTGCGGGTTCCCTCGCCCTGTACGAACGCGCCGGACCGCCCTGACCTAGGATCGGCGTCCTGATGACTGCCACCCTCGTCGCCAAGACCCTCGCCGCCGGCCACGGCGAGCGCGCCCTGTTCTCCGGCCTCGACCTCGTCGTCGCCCCCGGCGACGTCATCGGGCTCGTCGGCGTCAACGGCGCCGGCAAGTCCACGCTGCTGCGGCTCCTCGCCGGCCTGGAAGCGCCCGAGCACGGCGAGGTGCACCTGTCGCCGCGCACCGCCGCCGTCGGCCACCTCCCGCAGGAGCCGGAGCGCCGCGCGGGCGAGACCGTACGGGCCTTCCTCGCCCGCCGTACCGGTGTCGCCGCCGCCCAGACGGCGATGGACGCCGCCACCCAGGCCCTGGTCGACGGCGCGCCCGGCGCCGACGACGCGTACGCGACCGCCCTGGAGCGCTGGCTGGGCCTCGGCGGCGCCGACCTCGACGAGCGCGCCGACGAGACCGCCGCGGCCCTGGGCCTGACCGTCGGCCTCGACCAGCCGATGACGGCCCTGTCCGGCGGCCAGGCCGCCCGCGCGGGACTCGCCTCGCTGCTCCTCTCCCGCTACGACGTCTTCCTCCTCGACGAGCCGACGAACGACCTGGACCTCGACGGTCTGGAGCGCCTGGAGGCGTTCGTACGCGGCCTGCGCGCCGGCACGGTCGTCATCAGCCACGACCGCGAGTTCCTCGCCCGCACCGCCACCAAGGTCCTCGAACTCGACCTCGCGCAGCAGCGGACCGCCCTCTACGGCGGCGGCTACGACGCGTACCTGGAGGAGCGCGAGACCGCCCGCCGCCACGCCCGCGAGGACTTCGAGGAGTACGCCGACAAGAAGGCCGCCCTCGAAGGCCGCGCGCGGATGCAGCGCGCGTGGATGGACAAGGGCGTCAAGAACGCCCGGCGCAAGGCGGGCGACAACGACAAGCTCGGCCGCAAGTTCCGCAGCGAGGCCAGCGAGAAGCAGGCCGCCAAGGCCCGCCAGACGCAGCGCATGATCGAGCGTCTGGACGTGGTCGACGAGCCCCGCAAGGAGTGGGAGCTGCGCATGGAGATCGCTGAGGCGCCGCGCTCCGGTGAGGTCGTCGCCACGCTGCGCGACGCGGAGGTCCGGCGCGGCGGCTTCACCTTCGGCCCGGTGTCGCTCCAGGTCGACCGGGCGGACCGGATCGCCGTGACCGGTGCGAACGGCGCGGGCAAGTCCACGCTGCTCGCGGCGCTCCTCGGCCGTGTCGCGCTGGACGCGGGCCACAGCGCGCTGGGCTCGGGCGTCGTCGTCGGCGAGGTCGACCAGGCGCGGCGGCTGTTCCACGGCCAGGAGACGCTGCTGGACGCGTTCTGCGCGGCGGTCCCCGACACCGAGCCCGCCGATGTGCGCACGCTCCTCGCCAAGTTCGGCCTCAAGGCGGCCCACGTCCTGCGCCCCGCGACGACCCTGTCCCCGGGCGAACGCACCCGCGCCGCCCTGGCCCTCCTCCAGGGCCGGGGCGTGAACCTCCTGGTGCTCGACGAGCCGACCAACCACCTCGACCTGCCGGCCATCGAGCAGCTCGAGTCCGCCCTCGACGGCTACCCCGGCACGCTCCTCCTGGTCACACACGACCGCCGCATGCTGGAGGCGGTCCACGTCACGCGCCGCCTGGAGGTCGCGGACGGGAAGGTCACGGAGGTCTGACGGGACCCGGGACCGGAACGGCGCCCCGTTCCTACGGGCGGTCCTCCGGCTCCTCGTATGCGTCGAACGTGCTGTACGCCTCGTCGTCGGGCACGGCACCCTCGACGCGGTCCCGCTCCGGGGCCTCCGCCGCCCGGTCCGCGGCCTTGTCCCCCTTCTTACGGGCCTGCCGCTTCTCCTCTTCCTGGTGCCTGCGGACCTCTTCGGGCTTGTCCCCGATCTGGTTCATGGCCTGCTCCGTCCTCCGTCGCCGGTCGGTCCGGCGACGCGGCCAGAGTCACACGGACCGGTCGCCCCCGCACCTCGGCCGGACGACGCGCGGACGGCGTGCGGACGACGCGAGGGGCGGCGGGGA
>NZ_JABWDV010000202.1 GCF_013362995.1 Streptomyces sp. TRM64462
CCTCGCGCTGGTCGGCGAGAGCGGATGCGGGAAGTCCGTGCTGGCCTCCGCCCTGCTCGGACTGCTCCCCGGCAACGCCGAGACCACGGGCTCCGCCGTCGTGGCCGGAGGCGGGCCCGGCAGCGACGGCATCGACCTGCTCGCCGCCGACGAGCGCACCCTGGCCCGCTCCGTACGGGGCCGCCGCGTCGGCCTCGTCCCGCAG
>NZ_JABWDV010000203.1 GCF_013362995.1 Streptomyces sp. TRM64462
GCCGGGCGAGGAGCGCGGGGAGCAGGGCGGGGCGGCGTACGAGGAGGGCGGTGAGGCACGCGGTGAGCCCGGCGCCGTATCCGTACGCCTGGTTGCGCAGGTCCTGCCAGGTCTCGCGGTGGTGGTGCCAGACGACGGCGTCGGGCGTGTAGCGGAGCCGGTGCCCGGCGGTGAGGACGCGGACGAACCCGTACAGGTCGTCGCCGCCGCGGGCCGGTGTTCCGGTGCCGGTGGCGGGGTCGAAGCCGCCGACGGCCTTCAGCGCCCGGGTGCGGAAGGCCATGTTGGCGCCGGAGCCGAAGCGCCCGGCGGTGAACGGGAAGAGGGGCTCGTCGGGTGGCGGCCGGTGCGGGTCGTAGTCGCGTACCGCGAATCCCTTGGCGAAGCCGCCGTGGCTCTCCAGCAGGACCTGCGCGGGCGTCCGGAGGCGGGCGGGCAGGATCAGGCCGGTGACGCAGCCGATGCGCGGGTCCGCGGCGAAGGGCGCGGTGAGGGCGGTGAGCCAGTGCGGGTCGGCGATGACGTCGTCGTCGGTGAAGGCCAGGACGTCGCTGTCCGGGCCGGCCGCGGCGATGCCCCGGTTGTGGGCGGCGGCGAGGCCGGGCGTGTCCTCGCGTACGTAACGGACGCCGCGGTCACCGTACTTGTGGCGCACGAGGTCCTCGGTGGCGGAGGTCAGGGGCGCGTTGTCGACGACGAGGACGTCGTGGTCGGGGTGGTCCTGGCCGAGGAGCGAGTCGAGGCAGCGGGCGAGCTGTCCGGCGCGTTCGCGGGTGGCGACGACGACGGTGGCGCGGGGCGGGCGGACGGCCGGTTCGGGTTCCGGTTCCGGTTCCGCCCGGTGGCGGCCGAGCTTTCGGCGGGCGAGGGCGGCGAGGTGGCGGGCGGGGTCGTCGTCGCCGTCCGGGAGGCGGGTGAGCAGCGTGGCGGCGGGCCGGCCGCGGAGGCGGACGAGGACGTAGACGGGCCCGCCGGGTGCGGGGGGCGGGGCGCCGGGGGCGGGCCGTAAGGAGAGGGGCGCGCCGTCGGCCCCGTCGAGGTCGAGCTCCAGGACACCGACGGGCGCGGCGAGCGTACCGCCGGGTGCGTCATCCATGGGTCCCATGGGTCCGCCCACGAAGCCTCCCCACCTGGTTGAGGGCGCGCCGGCCGTGGTCGGCGAGCCGGGGACGGTTGCGTACGTAGCTGTGGGCGCGGCGTACGGGCTCGCGGCCGAGCCAGTGCAGCGCGGCGCCCGTACCGGGCCGTACGCAGGCACCTTCGTGGACCTGGAGCTCCCCCGTCTTGAGGGAGTCCTTGTACTCGGCGGCGCCCCGCCCCAGGTCGAGCATGCCGATGCCTTCGCGTGCGGCGGCCTCGGCCATGCGCAGGTGCAGGACGAGGCCGGGCGAGTACTTGGCGAAGGCCGGGTCGTAGGAGGGGAACCAGCAGGACAGCACGGTGCGGGAGCGGAGCCCGAAGTGCGCGGCGACGGGCCGCTCGCCCGCGTACAGGACGGACAGGACACCGGAGCAGCCGGGTGCGCGGGTGCGGTGCAGGTCGCGGACGAGGCGGCTGATCCAGGCCTGGGCGAACCGGTCGCGGCGGCCGGTGCGCCGGTACTGGGCGGACTTCCAGGCCATCAGGGTGCGCAGGGCGCGCGGATCGGCCTCGTCGAACACGAACCGCAGCCCGCCGTCGGCCTCGCTCCGCCGCCCGAGTCTGCGCTCCTTGGCGAGGGTGGTCCGCAGGAACTTGGGCGACTGCTCGCGCAGGAGCGCCTCGTACGCGGCGTACCCGTCACCGATGTCGATGACGGGCGAGGAGAACGATTCGGCGACGCCGTGCGCGAAGAGGTCCTGCCCGGCTTCGAGGTTGTCGAACTCCCAGGCGGAGAGCCGGCAGGCGCGCAGCAGCCCGCGCGCGGACAGGGCCAGCCCGGGCCGCAGGACGGCCCCTTGGCAGTCGGACACGCCGAACCCGATGGCACGCCCGATGCCGAGCGCCCCTCTCTCGTACGGAAAGAACCCGAGCGGCTCGTCGTCCTCGCCGCGCAGCACGGCGACCCGGGCGGTACGGGGCCGGGCGCGGCCGACGGCGAGGGTGAACTCGGGCTCCATGAACGGGTTGGCGGGCCCGCCGCCGCGCTTGGCCCGCAGCTCCCGCCAGACGTCGACCTCACGCGCGGTCAGATCCTGCGGCGCGACGACCCGCGCCCGTATCCGCACCTCGCCGTCGCGTACCCCACCGTCACGTGCACCGCTCAACTCGGACCCCCCGGTCTCCCCCTGAGTCTTGCTGGAACAGGACGGTACCGGTGGACATCCCTCCAGGACAGGGTCAATCGCCCAAGTTGTGACCGACCCGGGACGCGGGGTGCCCGGCCGGGCACCGGTGCAGCGCCGCTACCGCGCCGCTACCGCGCCGGTCAGGGCTGGTCGTCGTACCAGGCGAAGGCGGCGATCCGCCAGCCCTCGGCAGTGCGGACGAACTGGATGGTCTTCGTCCCGCCGCCCTCGAACGGCTCACCGTCCAGGATCCCGGACTTGCGGTACTCACCGAACCGCGACGCGATGTCACCCGCGATCTCGGTGCGCTCGGAGGTCTCCCACTCGGAGAACTCGACCAGCCGCCCGTCGGCCGGCAGCCGTCGGCGGGGCTCGATGAACTCCTCCACGGTGTAGACCGTGAACTGCGGGCCGGTCATGACGATCACCCCACCGGGAATCACCAGCCGCCGGATCCGCTCCAGGCCGGCGGCCTTGCCGCCCCGGTTGTCGAAGGAACCGAAGAACTCGGCGGTGACGGCGTCGATTTCGGCCTTGGACACGGCGCGACGGTAACACGCACCTGCTGTCCGGGGGGGTCGGTCGCGTGAGGAACCGTAGCGGCGCGAGGGATCGGGCGACGTCAGCTCTTCAGGCGCTCCGCCAGTTCCTCCGTGCCGGACAGGAACCAGGTCTGGCGGCCCCGGTTGCACTCGCGGACGAAGTCGCGCAGGGCCGGGCTGGACTCCGTGTGGCGGGAGATGTCGCCCGTGATCGCCACGCCCAGGCGGTAGTTGGCGAACTTCTGGATGATGTCGCCCGCCACGCGCGTGTGGAGGTGGAAGAACGACTCGTCGAGCCGCTCCGCCGGGATGACGACCCACTGGGCGCCCTGGTAGCCGGCGTCGCCGATGAGGTCCAGGGCGTCGGCCTCGCCGCGGATGGGGTCGCCCTCGGGCGGGCACAGCAGGACCGGCACGTCGTTGATCGTCTCCAGGGTGGTCATGGGCGTCCACGCTATTCCGGGCGGTGGCGGCCGTCGACGCGTTTTCCTATTGGATGGCGACGCCGTGCGGGTGGCCGGGGTCGGCCGGGCAGGTGAAGACGTACAGTTCGCCGCCTCGGCCGACCGTGACCCCCGTCGGTGCGTGGCTGCCGTGCGGAGCGCGGTGGCCGTTCGGCGGCCGGTCCTCCAGCGGCATCCAGCTGCGGCTGCCGGCGTCCCACTCGGTGCTGTCGATGGCGAGCAGCGGCTCCATGGGCCGTCCGCACGCGGTGCAGTCCATCGGCATCGGGTCGGTCCTGTGCCAGGACGCGTATCCGCCGGCCTTCCAGCCGGGAGCGATCGACAGGTCGTACTGGTAGAGGACGTCCTTCGTCGCCAGCTCCTCCACCGGGCCCTCCCACGCGTCGACGCGGTCGCGCAGGTCCTCCGGGAGGAAGTCGGCGTACGGGTACTCCACGACCTGCTCCGGGTGGAGAACGCACGGCGCCGGGACGTGGCTCGCGAAGCCGACCACGGGCGGCTCCGGCTGGTCGTGGTCGGGCAGGACGGCGGCGCCGTCCACGTCGGCCGCGTGCCGCCAGCGCAGGTGCAGCGACGGCTGCCAGCCGTTGCCGTGCACGTCGAACGGGCACCAGAAGACCTGGAGCAGGTCGGCGCCGTCGGGCCCCGGCTGGAGGTCCGGGATGTCACGCCGGTACAGCTGGGCCACCGCCATCAGAGGCAGCGGGTCGCCGGGCGGCGGGCCGCCCGGCACGCGCGCGTCCTCATCGACGGCCGTCAGCAGCTCGCGGTCCTCGTCGGTGGGGCCGGGCGGTGCGCCGGGAGCCGGTTCCCGGTTCCACAGCGCGTCCAGGAGGTGCCGCTGCAGGCGGACGTGGCCGGTGCGCCGGCCGTCGCAGATGCGCTGGTGCGGGTCCGTGCACACCGGCCACGGCTCGTCCGCCGGCCACAGCAGCGGGCCGCCCACCGAGCTGTCCCGGGCGCTCGGGGTTCCGGGGCGCGGGTGCAGCCGCGTGGCCGTACGGCGGTACGCGGCCAGCTCGGGGAACAGGCGCTCCACGTCGAGCGGGCGGGGCGGGGTGGTGCGGGGCATCGGGTCGCGTCGTCCTCTCGGCGGGGGCGGCCCCGTACAACCTAGTCGCGTGCGGCCGCCGCCCCGGAGGATTACAGCGTCGTCAACTCGTAGAAGCCCCTTCCGAAGGTCGCCGCCACCAGGCGGTTGTGGGTGGGGTCGTACTCGATGTCGTCCACCGGCACCTGGGGCATGCCCCGGCCCAGGCGGAGCCAGTGGCCCTTGCCTGTGAGGCTGGTGAAGACGCCCTGGTCCGTCGCGATGTAGAGGATGCCCGCGCGGGCCGCCACCAGGTCGTTGACCGGGGCCGGCGGGAGGTTGCCCGACAGGTCGCGCCAGGTGCGGCCGCCGTCCGTGGAGGCGTACACGTGCGGCAGCGGGGAGCCCGAGCGGTAGCCGGAGTGGGTGGTCCAGAGGTGGGCGGGGTTCTTGTCGTCCACCACGACTCGCGTCACCCAGGGGCGGTTCTCCGCCAGCTTGGTCCACGTCGTTCCGCCGTCGCGCGTCGACCAGACCCTGCCGTCGTCCGTGCCCACGTAGATCGTGCGGCCGTCCGACGCCGGGGCGATGGACGTGATCGTGCCGTAGTTGGGGTAGTTCGGGTCCGTACCCGGGCCGCCGGTCAGGTCGGGGCTGATCGGCGTCCACGTCACGCCGCCGTCCGTGGAGCGGTTCAGGACCTCGGCGCCGTAGTACAGGATCCGCGGGTTCCTCGGGTCAAAAACAACCGGCGTGAACCAGTTGCGGCGCTTGTACGTCGTCGCGTTCGCGAAGTACGTCAGCGTGTCGCCGCCGTCCGTGGAGCGGAAGCAGTTGCCGTACTGGTAGCAGGCGAAGACGTTGTTCTTGTCGGTCGGGTTGATCAGGTTCTCCTCGCCGTCGCCGCCGAGGTACTCGTTCCAGCCGTCGCCGCCCCACGAGCGGATCGAGCCGTTGTCCTGCGCGCCGCCCGAGACGCGGCTGGTGTCCTGCGGGGTGATCGCGGCGCTGTAGAGCTGGGTGTACGGCTGGTGGCGGGACTTGACCCAGCCGCCGTCGCCGTTCGCGTCGGAGCGGTACACGCCGCCGTCGTTCCCCAGGTAGACGCGGCCCGGGCGGCGCGGGTCCCACACCATGGCGTGATGGTCGACGTGCATGCTCGTGGAGTCGGCCGACCAGGTGCGGCCCGCGTCCTTCGTCGTGAGGAGCGCCACGCCCGCCACATGGACGTGGTCCGCGTCCGCCGGGTCCGTCCACACCTTGCCGAACCACCAGCCGAAGCTGGACTGGGAGTCGGCCAGCGCCTTGTCCGGCGGGGCCTTCGTCCACGTCTCGCCCGCGTCCGTCGAGCTGTAGAAGCCTTCGAAGGAGCCGCTCGTTCTGTTCACGATCGCGTACAGACGGTCGCCCGATACCGCCAGGCCCATCCTTCCCACGTCCTCGCCGCGCGGCGGCAGGCCGCCCCCGAGGCGCTGCCACGTCGCGCCGTCGTCCGTCGACCGGAAGATCCCGGAGCCGACGCCTCCGTACGTACGGGCGTCGGGGCGGCGGCGGTGGTCCCACAGCACCGCGTACAGGCGGTCGCCGTCCACGACGATCTCCGTGGCGCCCGTGAACGCGTTCTCGCCCTCCAGGATGCGCTCCCAGGTCGCGCCGCCGTCCTCAGAGCGGTACACGCCGCGGTCGCCGCCGCCGTTGTAGAGGGAGCCGGCCGCCGCGACGTACAGGCGGCGCGGGTCGGCCGGGTCGACGGTGATGGCGCTGATCGCGCCCGAGTCGCGCAGGCCGATACGGGTCCAGTGGGCGCCCCCGTCGGTGCTGCGGTACAGGCCGGTGCCCTCGTACGTGATGCTGCCGCCGCCCGGGTTCGGCTCACCCGTACCGGCGTACAGGGTGCCGTCGGGTGCGACGGCGACCGCGCCCATCGCCTGGGTCATGGCGTCCGGCCAGACCGAGTGGAACGTGGCGCCCGCGTCCGTACTGCGCCACAGGCCACCGCTGGCGGCGGCCGCGTACAGGGTGTCGGCGCGCAGCGGGTCGAGGGCGAGCGAGACGATACGGCCGCCGATGTCCGTCGGGCCGACGTTCCGCCAGCGGCCGCCGATCGCGGGGATGCGCGCCGCCTGCGCCGCCGCCTCCTCATGGGCGCGGCGCGGGATGCCCTCGCCGGGCACCGCCTTCTGCTGGTAGCGGTAGTCGGCCGGGGCCGAGGGGCCTCGGACGGGGCGGTAGATGTCGTCCGGTGACGGTTCGGAAGCCGTCGCTGTGACCGGTGGTGCCGCTGTGACCGACGGTGCGGTGAACAGCGCGGCTCCTGTGACCGCTGCGAGAACCAGCGGCAGCAGACGTCTGCGACGCATCGACAACCCTCCCCATCGCCGTGCCCGTTCCAAACGGGAACGACGGTACGGGGAGGGCCAGTTGAGGAGAAGGGGGCGTCTCGGCCGTTACGGCGGCCGTTACGGCGGCCGTTACGGCGGCCATCACGGCCGAGACGGGCGTCACGCCGAGACCGTCATCCCGCCGAGCGTACGCCCGCGCGCCAGACCGTCGAGACCAGGGGGACGCCCGGGCGGTACGCCAGGTGGACGTGGGACGGGGCGTCCAGCAGGGCCAGGTCGGCGCGGGCGCCGGGGGTGAGGCGGCCGATGTCGGTGCGGCGCAGGGCCGCGGCGCCGCCCGCCGTGGCGGACCAGACGGCCTCGTCGGGCGTCATGCCCATGTCCCGTACCGCCAGGGCGATGCAGAACGGCATGGACGACGAGAACGACGAGCCCGGGTTGCAGTCCGTGGACAGCGCGACCGTCGCGCCCGCGTCGAGCAGGCGGCGGGCGTCCGGCCAGTCGGCGCGGGTCGAGAACTCGGCGCCGGGGAGGAGCGTCGCGACCGTCGCGCTGTGGGCCAGGGCGTCCACGTCGGCGTCCGTGAGGTGCGTGCAGTGGTCCGCGCTCGCCGCGTCCAGCTCCACCGCGAGCTGCACGCCCGGGCCGTACGAGAGCTGGTTGGCGTGGATACGGGGGTGCAGGCCGCGCGCCTTGCCCGCGGTGAGGATCGCCCGGGCCTGGTCGCCGTCGAACGCGCCCTTCTCGCAGAACACGTCGATCCAGCGGGCGTACGGGGCGCAGGCCTCCAGCATCTCGCCGGTGACAAGGGCGACGTATGCCGCCGGGTCGTCCGCGTGGTCAGGGGACACGATGTGCGCGCCCAGGAACGTGACCTCGTCGGTGTGGCGGGACGCGATGCGCAGGGCGCGGGCCTCGTCCTCGACCGTCAGGCCGTAGCCGGACTTCGTCTCGAAGGTGGTGGTGCCCTGGCGGAGGGCTTCATCGAGGTAGCGGGTCAGGTTGGCTTCGAGCGCGGCGTCGGTGGCGGCGCGGGTCGCCGCGACGGTCGTGCGGATGCCGCCCGCCTTGTACGGCTGCCCGGACATGCGGGCGTTGAACTCGGCGGTGCGGTCGCCCGCGAAGACCAGGTGCGAGTGGGAGTCGACGAAGCCGGGGATCGCCGCCCGGCCGTCGGCGTCGAACTGATTGTCAGTGGCGGGTGCTTTGCTTGATTCACCGATCCAGACGACGCGGTCGCCTTCGATGACGACCGCCGCGTTCTCGATCAGTCCGAGGGGGGAGCTGTCACCGAGGGAGGGGTCGTTCGTGACCAGGCTGGCGATGTTGGTGATGACGGTGGCCGTGGTGGCCGTCGGCGCGACGGTGCTGTTCGTCGTGTCGGGGCCGGCGGTCGCGGGGGGTGTGTTCGTCGGCTCGTTGGCGCTGTTCATGGTGAGGGACCTCTCCTCGGGCTCCTTCGGCGCGGTCAGTCGTGCAGGGCGGCGATCGCGTCCCGCAGGGCCCGGGGCACGTCCTGGACCAGGGCGTGGGCTCCGTCCCGTACGACATGGCGGCCGCCCACGACTGTATGGCGCACATCCGCTGCCGACGCGGCGAATACCGCTGTCTCAGCTGCCAGACGCGGCGGCGGCCCAGCCGTCCTGACGCTGTCGAGCGCCACGGTCGTGAAGTCGGCCAGCGCGCCGGGCTCCAGGCGGCCCGCGTCGTGCCAGCCGAGCGCGGCGTGGCCGTCGGCGGTGGCGGCGCGGAGCAGCGCGGCGGCCGTCCAGTGGCCGCGGGCGCGGGTGCGGAGGCGCTCGTCCAGCTCCATGGCCCGGGCCTCCTCCAGGAGGTCGATCACGGCGTGGCTGTCGGAGCCCAGGGACAGGGGGCTGCCGGCGCGCTGGAGGGCGGCCGCCGGGCCGATACCGTCCGCGAGGTCGCGTTCGGTGGTGGGGCACATGCAGACGCCGCTGCCCGCCGCGCCGAGCAGCGCGATGTCCTCGTCGGTGAGGTGTGTGGCGTGGACGGCCGTGGTGGTCTCCGACCAGAAGCCGAAGTCGTGCAGCAGCCGCGTGGGGGTGCGGCCGTGGACGGCGAGGCACGCCTCGTTCTCGGCGGGCTGCTCGGACAGGTGGATGTGCACCGGGAAGCCCTCGGTGCGGGCGGCGAAGGTCGCGTACCCGTCCGCGTCGGAGAACGCCCGGACGGAGTGGACCGCGGCGCCGATCCGCGCGTGCTCACGGTGCTTGAGCTGGGACCAGCGCTCGTACCAGGCGTCGGCCGAGCCGTCCCCGAACCGCAGTTGCGGGCCCTCCAGGGGCGTGTGGCCGTCGCGGGTCAGGCCGCCGTGGAGGTACACGGTGTCGAGCAGCGTGATCCGGACGCCCGCCTCGTCGGCCGCCGCGATCAGGGCCTCGCCCATGGCGTTGGGGTCGGCGTAGGGGGTGCCGCCGGGCGCGTGGTGGAGGTAGTGGAACTCACCGACGGAGGTGATGCCGGCGAGCGCCATCTCGGCGTACACGGCGCGAGCGAGGGCGTGGTACGAGTCGGGGGTCAGGCGGGACGCGGCCTGGTACATCGTCTCGCGCCAGGTCCAGAAGGTGCCCCTGTCTGCCTGGACGCGGCCGCGCAGGGCCCGGTGGAAGGCGTGGCTGTGGGCGTTGGCCAGGCCCGGGAGCGTCAGGCCGCGCAGGGCGGTGGCGCCCGGTGGCGGGGCGGTCACGTCCGTGCGGACGGCCGTGACGCGGTCCCCGGTCACGTCCAGGGCGACGCCGTGGGCGACGGTCCCGTCCGGGAGCCAGGCGTGCTCCGCCCAGTACGTCTGCGGGGTCGTCGTCAGCGGCATGCCAGGCCCTCCAGTACGTCGGCCAGGGCGTGCACGCCCGCCACGCAGTCGTCCTCGGCGGCGTACTCGGCCGGGGAGTGCGAGACGCCCGTGGGGTTGCGGACGAACAGCATCGCCGTGGGGATCGTTCCGGACAGGATGCCCGCGTCGTGCCCCGCGCCCGTACCCAGGACCGGGACCGGGCGGTCGCCGCCGACACCCGCACCCGCGGCCGCGCCCCGCTCGGTGAGGATCTTGCCGAGCTCGTCGCGCAGGGCGTGCTCGAACTCGACGACGGGCGTGAACGACTCCCGTACGACGGTGAGATCGACGCCCTGGCGGTCGGCGGCCTCCTGGGCTGCGGCCTCCACGGCGGCGACCACGGTGTCCAGGGACGCCTGGTCGGCGGCGCGCGAGTCCAGCCAGCCGCGCACGAGCGACGGGATGGCGTTGACGCCGTTCGGCTCGACCGCGACCTTGCCGAACGTCGCGACGGCACCGGCCAGTTCCGCCTCGCGGCGGGCCGCCAGGACCGTCTCGGCGTACGACAGCATCGGGTCGCGCCGGTCGACCAGCCGGGTCGTGCCGGCGTGGTTGGCCTCGCCCCGGAAGTCGTACCGCCAGCGGCCGTGCGGCCAGATCGCGGAGGCGATGCCGACCGGGTCGCCCGACAGGTCCAGGGCGCGGCCCTGCTCGACGTGGAGTTCGACGAACGCGCCGATACGGGCGAGGCGCTCCGGGTCGGGGCCGATGGCGGACGGGTCGTAGCCGGCGGCCTCCATGGCCTCCGGGAGGCTGATCCCGTCGCCGTCGCGCAGCTCATACGCGGCGTCCCGCGTCAGCCGGCCGGCGGTCAGGCGGGAGCCGACGCAGGCGAGGCCGAAGCGGGCGCCCTCCTCGTCGCCGAAGTTGACGATGCCCAGGGGGCGGGTGGGGGCGGCACCGCGGGCGTGGAGTTCGTCGAGCGCGGCGAAGGCGGAGACGACGCCCAGCGGGCCGTCGAAGGCGCCGCCGTCGGGGACGGAGTCCAGGTGGGAGCCGGTGACGACGGCGTCCCCCGCGGCGGGGTCACCGAGCCAGGCCCACTGGTTGCCGTTGCGGTCGGTCTCGTAGGTGAGGCCGCGGGACTCCGCCTGCTCCTGGAACCAGGTGCGGCAGTCGGCGTCGGCGCCGGTCCAGGCGTAGCGGCGGTAGCCCTTGGAGTGGGCGTCCCGCCCGATGGGGCTCAGGTCGGCCCACATGTCGTGGAACGACGCGCCTGCCCTCGGGGTCGCTTCCGTCTCGTGGGCGGCTGCACGCCGGTGGTCCCGCTGTGCCCACCCTCCCCCAGTCTCGGCTTCGCTCGACCGGGGGGACCCCCATCGCCCTGCGGGACGCCTGCCCACAGCGGGACTCACTGGCCCTCCCGCATCGGTACCCGCACGCCCTTGGCGTCCGCGACCGTCTCCGCGATGTCGTAGCCCGCGTCGACGTGCCGGATCACGCCCATGCCCGGGTCGTTCGTCAGGACGCGGCGGATCTTCTCGCCGGCCAGGGGCGTGCCGTCGGCGACCGTGACCTGGCCGGCGTGGATCGAGCGGCCCATGCCGACGCCGCCGCCGTGGTGGAGGGAGACCCAGGACGCGCCCGACGCGACGTTGACCATGGCGTTCAGCAGCGGCCAGTCGGCGATGGCGTCGGAGCCGTCCAGCATGGCCTCGGTCTCGCGGTACGGGGAGGCGACGGAGCCGCAGTCGAGGTGGTCGCGGCCGATGGCGAGCGGGGCGGCCAGTTCGCCGGACGCCACCATGTCGTTGAAGCGTTCGCCCGCGCGGTCCCGCTCGCCGTATCCCAGCCAGCAGATACGGGCCGGCAGGCCCTGGAAGTGGACGCGTTCGCCGGCCATCTTGATCCAGCGGGCCAGGGACTCGTTCTCCGGGAAGAGGTCGAGGATCGCCTTGTCGGTCTTCGCGATGTCCGACGCGTCGCCGGACAGGGCCGCCCAGCGGAACGGGCCCTTGCCCTCGCAGAACAGCGGCCGGATGTACGCCGGTACGAAGCCGGGGAAGGCGAACGCCCGGTCGTAGCCGGCGAGCTGCGCCTCGCCGCGGATCGAGTTGCCGTAGTCGAAGACCTCGGCGCCCGCGTCCATGAAGCCGACCATGGCCTCCACGTGCCGGGCCATCGACTCGCGGGCGCGCGTCGTGAAGCCGGCCGGGTCCTTCGCGGCGGCGTCCGCCATGTCGTCGAAGGCGACGCCGAGAGGCAGGTAGGAGAGGGGGTCGTGGGCGCTCGTCTGGTCCGTGACGATGTCGATGGGCGCGCCCATCGCGAGGAGCTGCGGCACCAGTTCGGCCGCGTTGCCGAGGACGCCGATCGACAGCGGGCGGCGCGCGTCGCGGGCCTCGGTCGCGAGCTGGAGGGCGTGGTCGAGGGAGTCGGCCCTGACGTCGAGGTAGCGGTGCTCGATGCGGCGCTCGATGGCGCGCGGGTCGCAGTCGATGCAGATGGCGACGCCGTCGTTCATCGTCACGGCCAGCGGCTGGGCGCCGCCCATGCCGCCGAGGCCGGCGGTGAGGGTGATCGTCCCGGCGAGGGTGCCGCCGAACTTCTTGGCGGCGACGGCGGCGAACGTCTCGTACGTGCCCTGGAGGATGCCCTGCGTGCCGATGTAGATCCACGACCCGGCGGTCATCTGCCCGTACATGGTGAGGCCGAGGGCCTCCAGGCGGCGGAACTCCTCCCAGTTCGCCCAGTCGCCGACCAGGTTGGAGTTGGCGATCAGGACGCGCGGCGCCCACTCGTGGGTCTGCATGACGCCGACCGGGCGGCCGGACTGGACGAGCATCGTCTCGTCCTGCTTGAGCGTCCGGAGCGTGCGGACCATCGCGTCGAAGGAGCGCCAGTCGCGGGCCGCCTTGCCGGTGCCGCCGTAGACGACGAGCTTGTCGGGGTGCTCGGCGACCTCGGGGTCGAGGTTGTTCTGCAGCATCCGCAGGGCTGCTTCCTGCTGCCATCCCAGGGCGCTCAGTTCCGTACCGCGCGGGGCCCGTACGGGGCGGGGTCCTGACATGGATGCCTCCTGGGATGTGAGTGTGTTATTCACATCCTGGAGTACTGAATAGATGTAGTCAACCGCTGCGCCGCCGCATGCCGGGTGTTTGGCTGGGGGCATGGCTTACGACCGTCGCGATCAGGCCGTCCGCGCAGCCGTCGAGCACGCGCTGCTCTCCGAGTCCGAACCCGTCGTCGCCCTCCTCGACACCGCCGGGGTCCGCGCCTCCGCCGCCGCACTCCGTACCGCCTTCGCGGAGGTGACCCGCGCCCCCGTCCTGCACGCCTTCGCCGTCAAGGCCTCCCCGCTCGTCCCCGTCCTGCGCCTGCTGTACGAGGAGGGGCTCGGCGCGGAGGTCGCCAGCCCCGGCGAGCTGGCCCTGGCACGGGCGGCCGGCGTTCCGGCGGACCGCACCGTCCTCGACTCGCCCGCCAAGACCCCCGCCGAGCTGCGCGAGGCGCTCGCGCTGGGCGTCGCCGTCAACGCCGACAACCCACAGGAGCTGGCCCGCCTCGACGCCCTCGTCCCCGCGGCCGCCTCGCGCACGAACGCCCCGTCCCCGTCCCCCGTCGGGCTGCGGATCAACGCCCAGGTCGGCGGCGGGTCCATCGACGCACTGTCCACCGCCACCGGAACGTCCAAGTTCGGGGTCGCGCTGCGCGACGAGGGGGCGCGCGACTGGATCGTCCGCGCCTTCCTCGACCGCCCGTGGCTGACCCGGCTGCACACCCACTCCGGCTCCCAGGGCATGCCGCTGCCGCTGATGGCGGCGGGCGTACGGGCGGTGTACGAACTGGCCGAGGAGATCAACGCGGCGGCCGGACGCCGCCAGGTCGACACGATCGACATCGGCGGCGGCCTGCCGGTCAACTTCACCTCGGACGACGAGACCCCGACGTACGCGGCGTACGCGCGGCTGCTCGCCGCCGAGGTGCCGGGGCTGTTCGACGGACGGTACGGGCTGGTCACCGAGTTCGGGCGGTCGCTGCTGGCCAAGCACGGCACGGTGCTGGCCCGCGTCGAGTACACCAAGACGGCGGGCGCGCGGCCCATCGCGGTCACGCACGCGGGCGTCCAGGTGGCGACGCGCACGGTGTACGACCCCGCCTCCTGGCCGCTGCGCATCGCCGCGTACGACGCGAAGGGGCTGCCGAAGACGGGCCCCCTGGTGGACCAGGACGTGGCCGGGCCCGCGTGCTTCGCGGGCGACCTGCTGGCCGTCGGCAGGGCGCTGCCGCCGCTGGAGCCCGGCGACGTGGTGGCGGCGCTCGACACCGGCGCGTACTACTTCGCGCACCACTACGCGTACAACTCGCTGCCGCGGCCCGGCGTGTACGGGTTCGTCACGCGGCCCGACGGGACGGTGCGGTTCGCGACCGTACGAGCCCCCCAGCGGCCCGCGGACATCGTGGCCGAGTCGGGCGGGGAACACCGGGACGCGTTGCTGAGGGAGTGACGGCGGAGCCTACAGGACCCGGGCACGTTCCACGGGAAAATGCCAGAAGTCCCACCCGTGGGGAGAGCATTGCGTAACGTCTCCATCACTGGACGCGGAGGCATATGCCTGGAACCGGGGAGGGGAGCACGCGTGCCCGGAATCGACGAGTGCCTGCTGGAGGCGATGACCCTGCCGGGTGCGCGCGGGGCGGCTCTCGTCGACTGGACCAGCGGGCTCGCCCTCGGCACGATCGGCGAGTCGCCGGTCGGTGACCACGAGACGACGGCCGCCGAGACCGCCGAACTGGCGCGCGCGGCGGCGGAGTACGAGTCGATCGCCGCGTCGCCGACCGCGTCGCCGGCCGCCGACAGCGGCGGCCCCGGCGGTTCCCCGCCGGTCGAGGACCTCATCGTCACCACCGGCACCGGCTACCACGTCCTCAGGTTCGTCGTCACCAACTTCGACAGCAGCCTCTTCCTGCACGTGTGGCTCGACCGCACCACCGGCAACCTGGCCCTCGCCCGATTACGGCTCCGGGACCTCGCGGAACGGCTCGTCCTGTGAGGGCGGCCGGCGTGGTCTCGCCGATGCTGCGGCGGCTGGCGGCCGACCGGGCGACCGGGGCGCTCGTCCGCGACCACGGCACGCTGTACCTGGCCGACGGGTGCGTGGTGCACGCCGAGAGCCCGGTCGCGCCCGGCCTCGACGTCCTGCTGGGCGGAGCGTCCCGGGTGGGCGCGGGCGAGCGGGAGATCTGCCGGCTGGGCGCCCTCTACGACGCGGCGTTCTTCGCGCTCGCGCCCGGCCGGGGCCCGGCCCGGTTCCGGTACGGCGCCGAGCCGGAGACAGAACCGGGGCCGGGGGCGGGGGCGGGGCCGGAACCGGGGCCCGCGCGGCCGGTGTCGGCGGCGGACGTGGAGCGCGAGACGCTGCGCCGCCGCGAACTGCTGGACAGCGTGTGGCCGTACCCGGACGTCGACGCCGCGCCCGTCGTGCCCCGCCCGCCCGCGCCCGGCCAGACGGTCACCGCCCGGGGCCGCGCCCTGCTGGCCCGCGCCGACGGCGTACGCACCCCGGCGCAGCTCGCGTGGGTCCTGGGCCGCCCGGCGTTCCACACCCTCCTGGAGGTGCGGCGCCTGGCCGCGGCCGGCCTCGTGGAGACCCCGCCACCGGCCGCCGCGCCGCACCCGACTCCCCACGCCTCCCCCGCAGTCACCCCACCCGACCCGGACGTCGCCCTGCTCCGCCGGGTCCTCGACGCCCTGGAGGCACAGCTGTGACCACCCGCTCATGAGGCGATCCCTGCGACAACGCGCCGAGAGGAGACAACTGATGTCAGCGGAACCGTACGTGCTCGGCGAGCTCAGGCGCCTGCGCGCCAGGGTTCCGCAACTCACCGGGGCCCTCGCGGCCAGCGTCGACGGCCTCGTCCTGGCGCGGGACACCCCCGGCGTCGAGCCGGAGGGCGTCGCCGCCCTCACCGCGGCCGCCCTGGGCGTGGCGCAGCGGCTCACCGACGCCACCGGCCGGGGCGGCTTCCGGGAGCTGCTGCTGCGCGGTGAGCACGGCTACGTCGCGACGTACGCGGCGGGCGACAGCGCCGTGCTGACGCTGCTCGCCGAACCCCGCGTGAACGTCGGCCGCCTGCACCTGGAGGGCCGCCGGTCCAGCGCCCTGATAGGCGAGCTGGTCGACGGCGCCCTCGTACGACCGGAACGGCCCGAACGACCCGAGTGACCCGAACGACCCGAGTGACCCGAGTGACGCGAGTGACGCGACACCCGACAACGGAAGGAACGACTCCCATGGCCAACGCGGAGACCGCACTCAAGGAAGCGACGACCGCCATCGACGGCGCCCTGGGCGCCGCCCTCGTGGACTACACGAGCGGCATGGCGCTCGGCACGGCAGGCGGCGGCAAGGACCTGGACCTGGCGGTCGCCGCCGCGGGCAACACGGACGTCGTGCGCGCCAAGGTCCGCACCATGGAGATGCTCGGCCTCAAGGAGGAGATCGAGGACATCCTGATCACGCTCGGCAGCCAGTACCACCTGATCCGCCTTCTCAAGGGACGCGGCACCAGCGGCCTGTTCCTGTACCTGGCCCTGGACAAGAACCGGGCGAACCTGGCGATGGCCCGCCACCAGATGCGGCGGATCGAGGCGGACCTGGAGGTCTGACGTCAGCGGCGCCGCGCCCCGCCGGGTGCGGCGTCCCCCGCGGCGATGCCCGTCGTGCGGTACGTGCCCACGTGCTTGCCGGCCGGGCCGCCGCCCTTGGCGAGCCGGTCCACCGACACCCACAGCAGCCTGTCGTCGGCGGTCTCCCGCTGCCCGAGCCACTGCGCCTTCAGCCACAGGCCGGCGCCGAGGCCCGCGATCAGCAGCCCACCGGCGCCCGGCAGCGCGAACGACGAGCCGACGGCGGCCGGGAAGGCGAGGAGCAGCCACCAGCGCCGCGCCCGGCGCCAGTTCCGTACGGTCACGGCCCGGTCCTGGAGCACGTCGGCGCGGGCCGCGCGGGGCGCGTCGGCGGCCAGGGCGCGGTAGCGGCCGCGCCGGGCCAGGAACACGGCGGCGGCCGCGACCAGGAACAGCGCGGCTCCGCCCAGCAGTCCGATGCGCCGCCCGGTGAGCCCGGGCACCAGGGCTCCGACACCCGCCCCGAGGAGTCCCGCCCACCACAGCGGGGCCGCCCCGGCCCGTACCACCACGGCCACCCTGGCCAGCGCCTGTGCTCCGCGCGCCACGTCCCGTTCCTCCTCGTGTCTCGGCTCGTCGAGCAGATGTGCGGCGGAAGGTTACCGGGACTCCGTGAGATTCCCCTGAGAAGCGGCCCTACTCCACGAACAGCCCGCGGGCCGCCGCCCGGGCGTCGAACTCCTCCAGGCGGGCCTGCGCGTCGGGCAGCCCGTCGCACATCGCCTCCAGCAGGACCCGGCCGAGCAGCATCGGGGCGCACGCCGTGTCGAAGGCCAGCGCGGTGCCGACGGCGGCCGGGATCAGCAGGTCGCTGTGCTTGGCGACGGGCGCGAACGCCGAGTCGGCGACGGTCACCACGGTCAGCCCTGCGGTACGGGCGTACGCGAGGGCGTCCACGACCTCGCGCGGGTGCCGCGGCAGGGCGAAGCAGAGCAGTACGGACGCCCCGGCCCGTACGGAGCTGTCGATCCGGTCCGTGAGCATGGAGCCGCCCTCGTCGAGGAGGCGTACGTCGGGGTGGACCTTGCCGGCGAAGTACGCGAAACCCCGGGCCTGGGCGGCGGCCGCCCGCAGCCCGAGCACGGGCAGCGGCCGGGAGCCGGCGAGCAGCCGCCCGGCCCGCTCGACGGGCTCGGGGTCGGCGAGCAGCTCGGCCAGGTGGCGCAGGTTCTCGATCTCGGCATGGACGGCCTGCTGGTACTCGTTGACCTCGGCGTCCGCGTCGTCACCGGCGCCGGGCTGCGGGGTCTCGGCGGGGGCGACCTCGCGCAGGTGCTTGCGCAGGGCGGGGTAGCCGTCGAAGCCGAGCGCCACGGCGAAGCGGGTGACGGACGGCTGGCTGACGCCGGCCAGCTCGGCGAGCTCCACGCTCGACAGGAACGGCACGTCGGCGGCGCGCCGCACCATCCAGTGCGCGATCCGCCGCTGCGTCGGCGTCAGCCGCTGCCCCTCGAACAGCGTCTGGAGCCGCGCCCCCGGGCTCTCGTTCATGCCGGGTCCCCCTTGGTCTATTCAGTCACCCCTGCCACTGAATAGACCATATGCAAGCCCGGCCGGGTAGGAAAGCGGGGACCGCCGCACCCCCGTTGCCGGGGGGCGGGACGACGGCGGTCCCCGCGGGGGACACGGGCCCGGGTCAGGGCCGGTCTCCGCGTCCGGCGGCGTCGTGGGAGGTCCGGGAGCCGCTCCGTAGTCCGTGACGCCGACAACTCCACGGTGCAGGACCCGTGTTAAGCGGGTGCTGCCGGTACGTGACGTGCTCGTACCGTTTACGCGAAGGCGAGCCCCCCGCGCGCTACTTGGCGTCGCGCGCCAGGAACGCCAGCAGGTCCTGGCGGCTCACCACGCCCGTCGGCTTGCCCTCCACCAGCACGATCGCCGCGTCGGCCCGGCCGAGCACCGACATCAGGTCCTCCACCGGCTCACCGGAGCCGACCTGCGGCAGCGGGGCGCTCAGGTGCTTCTCCAGCGGGTCGTTCAGCGAGGCGCGCTGCGTGAACAGCGCCTCCAGCAGCTCCCGCTCCACGACCGAGCCGACGATCTCGGCGGCCATGACGTCCGGGTGCCCGGCGCCCGGCTTCACGACGGGCATCTGGGACACGCCGTACTCGCGGAGCACCTCGATGGCCTCGCCGACCGTCTCGTCCGGGTGCATGTGCACCAGCTTCGGGATGGCGCCCTCCTTGTCGCGGAGCACGTCGCCGACGCTCGCGGACGGGCCGGCCTCCTCCAGGAAGCCGTAGTCGGCCATCCACTCGTCGTTGAAGATCTTCGACAGATAGCCGCGGCCGCTGTCGGGCAGCAGGACGACCACCACGTCGTCCGGGCCCAGGCCCTCCGCGACGCGCAGCGCGGCGACGACCGCCATGCCGCAGGAGCCGCCGACCAGCAGGCCCTCCTCCTTGGCGAGGCGGCGGGTCATCTGGAAGGAGTCCTTGTCGGAGACGGCGACGATCTCGTCCGTCACGTTCCGGTCGTACGCGGACGGCCAGAAGTCCTCGCCGACACCCTCGACCAGGTACGGACGCCCCGAGCCGCCCGAGTAGACGGAGCCCTCCGGGTCCGCGCCGATGATCTTCACTGTGCCGTCGCTGACCTCCTTGAGGTAGCGGCCGGTGCCGGAGATGGTGCCGCCCGTGCCGACGCCCGCGACGAAGTGGGTGATCTTCCCGTCCGTCTGCTCCCACAGCTCGGGGCCGGTCGTCTCGTAGTGGGAACGCGGGTTGTTCGGGTTCGAGTACTGGTCGGGCTTCCAGGCGCCGGGCGTCTCACGGACGAGCCGGTCGGAGACGTTGTAGTACGAGTCCGGGTGCTCCGGGTCGACCGCCGTCGGACAGACGACGACCTCGGCACCGTACGCGCGCAGCACATTGATCTTGTCGGTCGACACCTTGTCGGGGCAGACGAAGATGCACTTGTAGCCCTTCTGCTGGGCCACGATCGCCAGACCGACTCCGGTGTTGCCGGACGTCGGCTCGACGATGGTGCCGCCGGGCTTGAGCTCGCCGCTCTTCTCGGCCGCCTCGATCATGCGCAGGGCGATGCGGTCCTTGACCGAACCGCCCGGGTTGAAGTACTCGACCTTGGCCAGGACCGTGGCCTGAAGGCCCGCGGTCACGCTGTTGAGCTTCACCAGCGGGGTGTTGCCGACGAGGCTGATCATCGAGTCGTGGATCTGCACGTAAGTCTCCGGGGTCTCCGTAATGGTCCAGCCAGCGTAAGCCGAGTGGATGCGTAGGCGGACGTGCTTCCGGGGCAGTTAGCTCACAGACGGCACGGAGACCGGAGCGAGGCCGGGACGTGGTCCGGAGCGGAGGAGGTGGCTTGCCCCTATGTCGAGGGCGAGAGTGGCACGGCGGATCGCCGCGGGCGCTGCGTACGGGGGCGGTGGCCTCGGGCTGCTCGGCGTCGCGGCGGTCGGGGTGGTGCTGGCCGAGGTGCAGCTGGCGAAGCGGTCCGTGGGCGGCGGGGTCGCGCCGCTGCCTCCGGCGGCGGACGGGCTGTACGGGCGGGGCTTCGACGGCGTGCCACTGCGGCTCGCCCTGCTGGGCGACTCCACGGCCGCCGGGCAGGGCGTACGGCGGGCGGGGCAGACCCCGGGCGCGCTGCTCGCGTCCGGTCTCGCACAGGTCGCCGAGCGGTCCGTCGAGCTGCGGAACGTGGCCCTGCCGGGGGCCCGGTCGGACGACCTGGAACGGCAGGTCACGCTGCTGCTCGCGCACCCGGGGCGCGTCCCGGACGTGTGCGTGGTGATGATCGGCGCGAACGACGTCACACACCGGGTGCCGCTCACGGCTTCGGTGCGGTACCTGTCGGAGGCGGTGCGGCGGCTGCGGGACGCGGGCGCGGAGGTGGTCGTGGGCACGTGCCCGGACCTGGGCACGATCGAGCCGGTGTACCAGCCGCTGCGGTGGCTGGCGCGACGGCTCTCGCGGCAGCTCGCGGCCGCGCAGACGATCGTGGTGGTAGAGCAGGGGGGACGTACGGTGTCGCTGGGCGACCTGCTGGGTCCTGAGTTCGCGGCGAACCCGCGGGAGATGTTCGGCGTCGACAACTACCACCCCTCGGCGGAGGGGTACGCGACGGCGGCGATGGCGGTGCTGCCGACGGTGTGCGCGGTGCTGGGGGTGTGGCCGGAGCCGGAGCGGCTGGAGGCGGACCGGCGGGAGGGGCTGCTGCCGGTGGCGGTCGCGGCGGCGGAGGCCGCGGCGGAGGCGGGTACGGAGGTCACGGGCGCCCGCGCGCCGTGGGCCCTCCTCAAGCACCGGCGCCGCCGCCGCCTCACGGAGTCCACCACCGCCCCGGAATCCCCGGGCGCCGAGGCCCCGGAGGTCGGCCCCTGAGGCCCCAGGGGCGAGCGCCCTTTCCAGCGCAGCGCCCGGGTGGGCTGTGCCCACCCGTTCCGCCCTGGGGGTACCCCCTGGACGAAGTCCTTGGGGGAGGAACGCATGCCCACAGCAGTTCGACGCCTCCCCCGGATGCCCCCGCCTGCCAAGGACCGCCGCGCTTGCGCCTCGTCCGTGCTTGAGCGAACCGCCCGCGCCATGCAGGGCGGCACGTGTGCCGGTCACCGCTGTGGGCAGGCGTTCCGCTGGGGGTCCCCCCTGCACGAAGTGCTTGGGGGAGGAACGGGTGGGCACAGCCCACCGGGGCGGTGCCCGTGGCCCGGACGCCCGCCGCGAGGCGCCTCGCGCAACCCGCCCGGCGCAAGCGCTGAGCGCTCGCTTAGAAATGCGGTGGGGGTCACACCCCCGGTGCAGTGACCCCGCGCTCTACGTGGGGGTAACTTCCCCCTGAGTCCCGCACCCGTCACCCAGGAGCGCCGTGATGCCCGAAGCCGTGATCGTCTCTGCTGCCCGTTCCCCCATCGGCCGGGCCTTCAAGGGCTCCCTGAAGGACCTCCGCCCCGACGACCTGACCGCCACGATCATCCAGGCCGCCCTCGCCAAGGTCCCCGGGCTCGACCCGCGTGACATCGACGACCTGATGCTCGGCTGCGGCCTCCCCGGCGGCGAGCAGGGCAACAACCTGGGCCGGATCGTCGCCGTGCAGATGGGTATGGACCACCTGCCCGGCTGCACGATCACCCGCTACTGCTCCTCGTCGCTGCAGACGTCCCGTATGGCGATGCACGCCATCAAGGCGGGCGAGGGCGACGTGTTCATCTCCGCCGGCGTGGAGATGGTGTCCCGCTTCACCAAGGGCAACTCCGACACGCTCCCCGACACGCACAACCCGTTCTTCGCGGAGGCCGAGGCCCGTACCGCCGCCCGCGCCCAGCAGGAGGGCACGGACTGGCACGACCCGCGTGAGGACGGCCTGGTGCCCGACGCGTACATCGCGATGGGCCAGACCGCCGAGAACCTCGCCCGGCTGAAGGGCGTGACCCGCCAGGACATGGACGAGTTCGGCGTACGGTCCCAGAACCTGGCCGAGCAGGCCATCAAGAACGGCTTCTGGGAGCGGGAGATCACCCCGGTCACGCTCCCCGACGGCACGGTCGTCAGCAAGGACGACGGCCCGCGCGCCGGCGTCACCATGGAGGGCGTCCAGGGCCTGAAGCCGGTGTTCCGCCCCGACGGGCTGGTCACCGCGGGCAACTGCTGCCCGCTCAACGACGGCGCCGCCGCGCTCGTCATCATGTCCGACACCAAGGCGCGCGAACTGGGCCTGACCCCGCTGGCCCGGATCGTCTCCACCGGCGTCTCCGGTCTGTCCCCCGAGATCATGGGCCTCGGCCCGGTCGAGGCCAGCAAGCAGGCCCTGCGGCGGGCCGGGCTGACCATCGACGACATCGACCTGGTCGAGATCAACGAGGCGTTCGCCGCCCAGGTGATCCCCTCGTACCGCGACCTCGGCATCCCGCTCGACAAGCTGAACGTCAACGGCGGCGCCATCGCCGTGGGCCACCCCTTCGGCATGACGGGCGCGCGCATCACCGGCACGCTCATCAACAGCCTGCAGTTCCACGACAAGCAGTTCGGTCTGGAGACCATGTGCGTGGGCGGCGGCCAGGGCATGGCGATGGTCATCGAGCGGCTCTCTTAAGCCCGTCGCGTCCCAGCCGTGACCGAATCTCCCCCAGGATGTGACCTATCTCCGGGGGAGATTCGTTTATGCAGGTCACAGCCGTGGGAGCGGTAAACACCGGCCGAATAAACCTGTCCAATTCGTGACGTAATGCACTGACAGCGGGGCCATGGCCAGGACAAGCTGATGTAGGAAGTGCGGGGGATCGATTGAAACCGGGAGTAAGTCAGTGAGCGCCATGTCTCTCGCCCTGCTGCTGACCACGGCCACCGCCACGGCCGTGGGCGCCGCTGCGCTGCACGCCGCCCACGGACTGCGCAGGCAGATCACCGCCCTGCGCGACGATCTGGCCGCCGCCCGCACCGCGCCGGCCACGACGGACGCCCCGGCCGCGCAGACCACCCCCACCGTGCCGCACGCCCGCTCGAACGAGCCGACCACGGCCGACGAGATACGGGCCGCGGTCGCGGAGGCCCTGGCCGAGGAGCGGGAGCGCGAGCTGGCCGAGGCCCGGGCGTTCTGGGCCGCCCAGGAGGCGCGGGACGCCGCCGACTCCCCCGCGTCCCTGCTGGGCGGCACGGCCGGCCCGCTGGGCGCCGCCGGTGACGACGGCCCGTACTTCGTGCCCCGCCAGGCGGACTTCATCGGCCTGGAGGCGCTGGACCTGGACGGTGAGTACGGCGACGGCGCCGAGCCCCTGGACGCGCTCGACCCGCTGGACGCCCTCGACGCGCTGGACCCGCTGACCGGCCTCGCGGAGCTCCCGGACTTCGCCGGCGACCTGCCGGAGCCGGCGGGTGCCGGCGCGGGCGATGCGGCCACCGAATACCCCGAGGACTCGGCGGAGCTGGCCGCGGCCCGCCGCCGCCACCCGTCCCACCCGGACTTCGTGCCCGTGCGGACGCCGGTCGTCACCGACCACGAGCGCACGGTGGCCCGCCTGGAGGAGCTGGCCGCCGCCCGCACGGCGCTCACCGACGTACGGCCCGGCCCGCTCGGCACCCTCGACGTGTACGTGTTCGCGGACGGTACGACCCTGTGCATGACGCCCGGCCACCGGGAGACCGCCGAGCGGCTCGCGGACGCCCTGCGCGCCGGCTCGACGCCCGTCCTGCTGGGCGGCTCGGGGGTCTCCGGCGCATACGCCCTGACGTTCTCCTGCGGCGCGGGCGGCGGCGCGGACGACAACGTCTACATCCTGGCCGACCGCGTCATCGCGTCACTGTAGCCCGCCGGCTGCCCGGGCTGCCCGGCTGCCGGGTTGCCGGGCTGCCGGGCTGCCAGGACAGGACCTACAGCCCGGCCCGCGCGGCCGCCTCCCGTACGAGCCGTACGGCGCTCTCCAGCTCGGTCCGCAGCGCGTCCTCGCCCTCGCCCCGCCCGCGAGCGGCACGCCACGCCTCCGCGAAATCCGTTCCGGCGACGGTCAGCTGGTCCGCGACGGCGAAGATCCCGGCGTCCGGCATGGTCCTGGGCGCCGCCTCCGGGGCTTCGAGCCGCTGGGCGCGCAGCGCCAACTCCCGGGCCAGCGTCAGCCCTTCGGCGGCCGCGCCGCGCTGGAGGCGGCTCTGCGGGGCGGCCCGCAGCCGGTCGGCGAGCCGCCCCACGGCCTCGGTCAGTTCACTCGTTTCAGGCACCCCGCGACCCTATGCGCCGTGACGGCACTGTTGCCAACGGCCGAACGCTAGGGCACCGTGACGTGAAGGAGCACACGCGCAAAGCGTCCGGAGGCGCCGATGTCCCACGTCTTCTCCGAAGAGACCCATCGAAATCTGCTCTCCCGCATTCCCCACTGCACCGGCCGTGAAGTAGCCGAGTGGCTTCGCACCGTCGAGGAAGGCCCTTCCCTCGCTCGCTTCGAGGAGAAGGTCAGCTGGCTCCGGAGCGAACACGATCTCGCCTACGGGCACGCGAAAGCGATCATCCACGAGTACGACCTGAGGCGCGCCGCGCGCAAGCTGCTCTGAGAGAGGACGACGAGAGACCATGCGGAAGGGCCCGCCCGGCGGCTGCCGGGCGGGCCCTTTCACGCGATGCGGACGGAGACTCAGTCGTCGCCCTGCAGGATCGCGATGAGGCGCAGGAACTCGGTGTAGATCCACACCAGCGTCACCGTGAGGCCGAAGGCCGCCAGCCACGCCTCCTGGCGCGGGGCGCCGTAGGTGATGCCGTCCTCGACCTGCTTGAAGTCCAGGGCGAGGAAGCAGGCACCGAGGATGATGCCGATGATGCCGAACATGATGCCCAGGCCGCCGCTGCGGAAGCCGAGGCCGTCACCGCCGCCGAACACGGCGAACAGCATGTTGACCGCCATCAGCAGCACGAAGCCCATCGCGGCGGCCATCACGAAGCCGTAGAAGCGGCGGGTGACGCGGATCCAGCGCATCTTGTACGCGATGAGCACACCGGCGAACACCGACATCGTGCCGAGCACGGCCTGCGGGACGGCGCCCGCGGCGACGTACGTCGTGACGGCGCTGGAGATGACGCCGAGGAAGACACCCTCGAAGGCCGCGTACGCCAGGATCAGCGCGGGCGACGCCTTGCGCTTGAACGACTGGACCATCGCGAGGACGAAGGCCACCAGGGCCGCGCCGATGCCGATGCCGTACGACTTCGTGAGGTTCGCCGGGTCGACCGGCAGCAGGAACCACGCGAGCGCGGCGGTGACGAAGACCGTGCCGAGCGTGATGGCGGTGCGCGACACCACGTCGTCGATGGTCATGGCGCCGGACCGCGCCGGCGCCTGCCCGGGTGCACCGAGCTGGGTGTCCTGCTGGGCGTAGGGGTTGGTGGCGTACGGATTCGTCGCGTACGGGTCGGTTCCAGCGGCGGGGCCCCCGGCCTGCTGCTGCGCGTTGAAGCCCGCGTAGCCGTTGTCGCGGCTGAACCCCTGTCGCGAGAAGACCGGGTTGCTGCTCCTCATCTCACTCCTCCGATGGCCGCCGGGCGCGGCCTCGGGACAAGAGTAATGGGGGAGCAAAGCAAACACCCTAGTGCTCGGGGAGGATCTTTCCCTTCCCGCATATCGATCCCGTATCGACAGATCCGTTCAGTCCATCGCTTCGAGCGGTGGTGCCCGGAGCCGGACTCGAACCGGCACGGCCAAAGGCCAGCGAGGTTTAAGCTCGCCGTGTCTGCGTTCCACCATCCGGGCAAGGCACGCGGCTCCGCGTCAGCACACGAGCCTATCCGGGTGAGTCCCCCGAACAGCGGAAGAGTGACCCGATGTTGTCTTATTTTATTGACGTCTGAGGGAGCGTCAGCAGACACGCGGGGCGTTGCGCAGCAGTGGCGCGGGGTTCGCGGGCGCACATCCCCTTCCCACGGAATGACGGAAAGTCGCCGCCCCTCCACGGCGCGTCGCGCCGAGCGGCGGTCTCAGGGGCGCCGTCATACCTCAGGAGGAGGGACGGGTCCCGCGGTCCGACTCCAGACGGCCCAGCGAACGGGCATGCGGACGGACGCCCCGCGGGGGTGGCGGCGCCGACGATGGAGGGGTCCTCGAAGAACGTCAGCCGTGACAGGAGTCCCCCTCGTGATCCCCACCCCGACCGCACGCCGCGCCACCGCGGTGGCCGCCCGCGCCACGGATCTGTCCAAGGTCTACGGACAGGGCGAGACCCAGGTGGTCGCCCTGGACCGGGTGACCGTGGAGTTCCCGCAGGGCGAGTTCACCGCGATCATGGGCCCCTCCGGCTCCGGCAAGTCGACCCTGATGCACTGTGTGGCCGGCCTTGACACCTTCTCCAGCGGGTCCGCGCGGATCGGTGACGTCGAGCTCGGGGCGCTGAAGGACAAGCAGCTGACGCAGCTTCGCCGCGACAAGATCGGGTTCATCTTCCAGGCCTTCAACCTGCTGCCCACGCTCACCGCGCTGGAGAACATCACCCTTCCGATGGACATCGCCGGGCGGAAGCCCGACAAGCAGTGGGTGGACCGGGTCATCGACATGCTCGGCCTGTCCGGGCGGCTGAGCCACCGGCCGGCGCAGCTCTCCGGCGGTCAGCAGCAGCGCGTGGCCGTGGCGCGCGCGCTGGCCTCCCGGCCCGACATCATCTTCGGTGACGAGCCCACCGGAAACCTGGACTCGCGGTCCGGTGCCGAAGTGCTGGGCTTCCTGCGGAACTCCGTACGGGAGCTGGGGCAGACCGTCGTCATGGTCACCCACGACCCCGTCGCCGCGTCGTACGCGGACCGGGTCATCTTCCTCGCGGACGGCCGGATCGTCGACGAGATGCTCCACCCCACGGCGGACGGCGTCCTCGACCGCATGAAGGAGTTCGACACCAAGGGGCGCACGAGCTGACCTCGGGGCCGCCGGCCGGCCCCCTCCGTACCGCCCACACGTCACCGGACACCACTCCAGGACTCAGACCTCATGTTCCGTACCGCCCTGCGCAATGTGCTCGCGCACAAGGCCAGGCTGCTGATGACCGTGCTCGCCGTGATGCTCGGCGTGGCCTTCGTCTCCGGCACCCTGGTCTTCACCGACACCCTCAACCAGGCCTTCCGCAACCAGTCCGCCAAGAGCTACGACAACGTCGCCGTCGCCGTCACCTCGTACGCGAACGAGACCGACGGCAAGCAGGAGCCGGGCGTCTCCCAGGCCGCCGTCGACCGGATCGGCAAGCTGGCCGGGGTCGTCTCCGCCACCGGCCGCGTCGACGGGTTCGCCGGTGTGCCCGACCCGGACGGCAAGCTGATCGGCGTCGGCTGGTCCAACAAGGGCGCCAACTTCGCCCCAGGCAAGGACGGCGAGGACTCCCGGTACCGGTTCGTCGAGGGCGGCGGGCCGACGGCGGCCGGGCAGATCGCCCTGGACAAGGACACCGCCGACAAGGGCCGGTACAAGGTCGGTGACACCGTCCGCGTCGCCACCAACGGCCCGGTGAAGGAGTACACCCTCCAGGGTGTGTTCACCACCGACGACGGTGCCGTGAGCGCCGGCGGCAGCCTCGTCCTGTTCGAGACGAAGACCGCGCAGCAGCTCTACCTCAAGCCCGGCTACTTCAAGGACGTCACCGTCACCGCCGCCCCCGGCGCCGACGACGGCAAGATCCTCGACGCGGTCGTGCCGCTGCTGCCGGACAACGCCGTGGCGCAGACCGGCCAGGCCCTCGCCGACCAGCAGGCCAAGGACATCGAGGAGGGCCTGGGCGCCCTCAACAAGGTGCTGCTCGCCTTCGCCGCCATCGCGCTCTTCGTCGGCATCTTCCTGATCTACAACACCTTCGCGATGCTGGTCGCCCAGCGCACCAAGGAGGTAGCGCTGATGCGGGCCGTCGGCGCGTCGCGCCGCCAGGTCAGCCGCTCGGTGCTGGCCGAGGCCGCGATCGTCGGGCTCCTCGCCTCCGCGATCGGCTTCGCCCTGGGCATCGGCCTCGCGGCCGGGCTGCGCTCGGGCATGGCCGCCTTCGAGATGAAGGTGCCGGACGGCCCGCTCGTCATCGGGGCCACCCCGGTGATCGCGTCCCTGTGCGTCGGCCTCGCGGTCACCATGCTCGCCGCCTGGCTCCCCGGCCGCCGCGCGGCGAAGATCCCGCCGGTCGCGGCGATGAGCAGCGTGCACGCGGAGAGCAGCCCGCGCTCGCTCCTCGTCCGCAACATCATCGGCGGAATCGTCACCCTGATCGGCGGAGGCCTCGTCGTCCTGGGCGCGATCAAGGCCGGCGACGTGGGGCAGCTCGCCATCGCGGGCGGTGCGTTCTTCGCTCTCGTCGCCGTCATCATGATGGCGCCGGTGCTGGCCCGGCCGGTCGTCGCCCTGCTGCGGCCGCTGCTGGACGGCGTGTTCAAGGTCGCCGGCAAGCTCGCCGGTCAGAACGCGGTGCGCAATCCGCGCCGTACGGGTGCCACCGCGTCGATGCTGGCGATCGGCCTGACCCTGGTGACCGGTCTGTCGGTGCTGGGCGTCACGGTCGGCCAGGCCGTCGACAGGATGACCACGGACCAGATCAAGGCCGACTACATGGTGGCGATGGCCACCGGCGAGAGCCTCGACCGGTCCGCGCTCCAGGCCCTGGAGAAGGCTCCGGGCGTCACGGCCGTCTCACCGCAGCAGGCCGCCTCCTTCGAGGTGAAGGACAACTGGGTGGCCGCGTCGGCGGTCGATCCCCGTGACATCGGTCAGGTCCTGAAGATCGAGACGGTCAGCGGATCGCTGGACTCCCTCGGCACGGGGAAGATCGCCGTCGCCGAGAAGACCGCCGAGAAGCAGGGCTGGAAGGTCGGCGACACCCTTCCCGTGACGTTCGACGACGACAAGAAGGGCGAGCTCACGGTCGGCGCGGTCTTCAAGGACAGCGAGTTCGTGTCCCCCGTGCTCGTCGACACCAAGGTCGTCGAGCCGCACGACGCGCAGCCGTACATCGCGCAGATCTTCGTCAAGATGGACGGCGGGGCGTCGGCCGCGAACGAGAAGGCGCTGATCGACGCGCTCGGTGACAACCCCGCCATCGGCGTCATGGACAAGCAGGCCATCCGCGACGAGTTCGGCGGCATGATCAACATGATGCTGAACATCATGTACGCGCTGCTGGCGATGGCCCTGGTCATCGCGGTCCTCGGGGTCGTCAACACGCTGGCCATGTCGGTGTTCGAGCGGCAGCAGGAGATCGGCATGCTGCGGGCGATCGGCCTGGACCAGCGGCGCGTGAAGCGGATGGTCCGTCTGGAGGCCGTGGTCATCTCGCTGTTCGGCGCGGTCGTCGGCATCGTCCTGGGCTCGTTCCTCGGCTGGGCGATCGGCGAGACCATCAAGAACAGCCTGCCGGACTACGCGCTGGTCCTGCCGTGGGACCGCATCGCGGTCTTCCTGGTCCTCGCCGGGCTCGTCGGTGTCCTGGCCGCCATGTGGCCGGCCCGCAGCGCCGCGAAGCTGAACATGCTCAACGCCATCAAGGCCGAGTAGCGGAAGAGCGGAAGAACCGTACGGCCGAAGGGCCGGGCTCCCCCACGGGAGCCCGGCCCTTCCCGCGTCAACTGCCGCTGTTCTCGGTCCAGACGCGGCTGCGCAGCGGCAGCCCGGACGTGCCGCTGCCGTGGGTCCGCACGGCGAGCACCTGGTTCACACCGATCCGGTTGCGTTCGAACGCCAGCGCCGACGCGGCCATGTAGAGGCGCCAGACGCGGGCGCGGGCGGGTGAGGTGAGACGTACGGCCTCGTCCCAGTGGTCCTCCAGGTTGGCGACCCACCGGCGCAGCGTCAGGGCGTAGTGCTCGCGGATGGCCTCGATGTCGCGGACCTCGAAGCCGGCCTCCTCCAGGGTCGCGGTCGTGCGGCCGATGGGGGCGAGCTCGCCGTCGGGGAAGACGTACGCGTCGATGAACGGGTCGACGCGGTACTCCTCCTCCCTCGGCTCGGGGCGGCGCGAGATCTGGTGGTTGAGGAGCCGGCCGCCCGGCTTGAGCAGGCCGTACAGGGTGTCGGCGTAGGCGCGGTAGCCGACGGCGCCGACGTGCTCGGCCATGCCGATGGAGGAGATCACGTCGTACGGGCCGTCGCGGACGTCGCGGTAGTCCTGGACGCGGATCTCGACGCGGTCGGTGAGGCCCTCGTCGGCGACGCGCTTGCGGGCGTACGCGGCCTGTTCGGAGCTGAGCGTGATGCCGACGACGGTGGCGCCGTGGTGGCGGGCGGCGTGCATGGCCATGGAGCCCCAGCCGCAGCCGACGTCCAGGAGCCGGTCGCCCTCCTTCAGGGCGAGCTTGCGGCAGATCAGCTCCAGCTTGTCGTACTGGGCCTCCTCCAGGGTGCCGCCGTCGGTCCAGTAGGCGCACGAGTAGACCATGGACGGGCCGAGGACCAGCTCGTAGAAGTCGTTGCCGACGTCGTAGTGGTGGCTGATGGCCTGCCGGTCGCGCTGCTTGGTGTGGAGGGGGCCGCTGCGGCGCCTGACCTCCTCCGCGGGCGGCGCGGGCGGCGGCCACGGCCCGGCGAGGCGCAGCAGCTCGCGGGCGGCTGAGCGCAGCCGGGGGTCGCGTACGGAGCGCAGGGCGCCCCGCAGTCCTGCGTCGTCCCGCTCCCAGAGGAGCCCGGCGAGCAGGTCGAGGCCCTCGTAGAGGTCGCCCTCCACGTCGAGCTCCCCCGCCACCCAGGCCCGCGCGAGGCCCAGTTCGCCCGGCTTCCACGCCAGGCGGCGCAGGGCCCGGCGGTGGCGGACGATCAGCACGGGAGCCCCGGGCGGCCCGGCCTCACTCCCGTCCCAGGCCCGGATCCGCACCGGGAACGGGACGCCCAGCAGGTCCTCGGCGAGCGCGGCCAGCCGCGAAGCGGCGTCGGACATGGTGCACACCTCCGTGAGGGTGATCCCAGTAGTGCTCTGCACCACGTAAACACCGAGCACCACGGAATGCAGTCCCGAAACCACGCCGCGTCGCAGCAATTTACGCCCCGGCAGTACACGGCCCGCTCCGGCGCGCTCCCGTCCGCCCCCGGCCGGGGGTGTGGGAACGGGCGTGTGGGAGCGGGCGTGGGGGAACGCCGCGAGGGGCCGCCCGCACCACGGATGGCGGGCGGCCCCTCGGGGCGTTCAGGTGAAGCGAGGCGTCAGGACGCCTTGGCCTTCTCCGGCGTGGAGGCGGCAGCGGGCTTCGGGGCCGGCTTGGCGGCCTCGTAGAACTCCTCGCGCGGCGACTCGATGGCGCCGAGCGAGACGACCTCGCGCTTCAGGAACATCGCGAGCGTCCAGTCCGCGAAGACGCGGATCTTGCGGTTCCAGGTCGGCATGGCCAGACCGTGGTAGCCGCGGTGCATGTACCAGGCGAGACGGCCCTTGAGCTTGATCTTCATCTTGCCCATGACGATCATCGCGACGCCCTTGTGCAGGCCGAGACCGGCGACCGCGCCCTTGTTGGCGTGCTCGTAGTCCTTCTGCGGGAAGCCGCGCATGCCGGACACCACGTTGTCGCCGAGGACACGGGCCTGCCGCAGCGCGTGCTGGGCGTTCGGCGGGCACCAGGCGTTCTCGTTGCCCGCCTTGCGGCCGACGAGGTCCGGGACCTGGGCGTTGTCGCCCGCGGCCCAGATGTAGTCGGTGCCCTTGACCTGGAGCGTCGTGTCGCAGTCGACGTGGCCGCGGGGGCCGAGCGGCAGGCCGAAGCGGGACAGGGCCGGGTTCGGCTTGACACCGGCGGTCCACACGATCGTGTTGGAGTCGACCTCGAGGCCGTTCTTCAGCACCACGTGGCCGTCGACGCAGGACTCCATGGACGTGTTCAGGTAGACCTCGACGCCGCGGCCTTCGAGGTGCTCCTTGCCGTACGTGCCGAGCTTGGGACCGACCTCGGGGAGGATCTTGTCCGCGGCGTCGACCAGGACGAAGCGCATGTCCTCGCGGGACACGTTGGTGTAGTACTTGGCGGCGTCGCGGGCCATGTCCTCGACCTCGCCGACGGTCTCCGCGCCGGCGAAGCCACCGCCGACGAAGACGAAGGTCAGCGCCTTGCGGCGGACCTCCTCGTCGGTGGTCGAGTCGGCCTTGTCGAGCTGCTCGAGTACGTGGTTGCGCAGGCCGATGGCCTCCTCGATGCCCTTCATGCCGATGCCCTGCTCGGCGAGGCCGGGGATCGGGAAGGTGCGGGAGACCGCGCCCATCGCGATGACCAGGTAGTCGAACGGCAGCTCGTACGCCTCGCCGACGAGCGGCGCGATCGTCGCGACCTTGCGGTCCTGGTCGATGGTGGTGACCCGGCCGGTGAGGACCTCGGCCTTGGGCAGCACGCGTCGCAGCGGGACGACGACGTGCCGCGGCGAGATGCTGCCGGCGGCGGCTTCGGGGAGGAAGGGCTGGTACGTCATGTACGAGCGCGGGTCGACGACCGTGACGGTCGCCTCGCCGTAGCGCATCTTCTTCAGAATGCGTCGAGCTGCGTACAGGCCTACGTACCCTCCGCCTACTACGAGGATCCTGGGACGCTCCGTGGTGCTCATGGCATCGAGTATCCACCCCCTTCCGAGGGGTCGCTCGTGCGCCCCTTCACAAGGTTCGGGGAGACCTCTGCTACACTCCGCCGCCCACGTGACCGAGGTCATGGCAGGCACCGGGAACCAGGGTGTAACGGAAGACGTTGTTCACCACCCCCTCACCCCCCGTGAACTGCTACGGAGAGCCCTCCGTAACCGCAGACCACCACCTTCGTTCACATGGCCGAAACGCGCCTGGGGTTACGAAAGATGGGCCGCCGTGTCGCCCTGACGGGTGTCCGTAAGGGTCGCAAGGCCCTTGGAGCCCCCCATCAGGGCCCTTTTCCTTGTGAAGAACTTCACGAAGTTTTTCCGGCGGCACGTGCCTCAGACGACGGACCAGGCGATTCCGTCCAGAATGTCGTGTTCGCTGACCACGACCTCGCGGGCGCCGACGCGCTCCATGAGCTCGCGCAGCACCATCGCGCCGGCGATGATCACGTCGACCCGGCCCTCGTGCATGACCGGGATCGCGGCGCGCTCGTCGTGGGTCATGGCGAGGAGGCGGCCGGTGACCTCGGCGACCTGCTCGTAGGGGATGCGGGAGCGGTGGATGGCCGCCGAGTCGTACTCCTCCAGGCCCAGGGCGATGGCGGCGACCGTCGTCACCGAACCGGCCAGGCCGACCAGGGTGCGGGCCTCGCGGAGCGGGACGGTCTGCTCGGCCAGGTCCAGGGCGGCGTGGATGTCGGCGCGGATCGCGGCGGTCTCGGCCTCGGTGGGCGGGTCGTTGCGGACATGGCGCTCCGTCAGGCGTACGCAGCCGATGTCGACCGAGCGGGCGGCCAGCACGTGCTCGGTGCCCACGACGAACTCCGTGGAGCCGCCGCCGATGTCCACCACCAGGTACTGGTCGGTGCCGTCCAGTTCTTTCGTGGCGCCCGTGAAGGAGAACTCCGCCTCCTGGTCGCCGCTGATGACCTCGGGCTCCACGCCCAGGATGTCGAGAACGCCCCGGACGAAGTCGTCGCGGTTCTCGGCGTCGCGCGAGGCGGATGTCGCCACGAAGCGGAGCCGCTCGGCGCCCAGTTCCTTGATGACGGCGGCGTACTCGCGGCACGCCGCGAACGTCCGCTCCAGCGCCTCCGGCGCCAGCCGGCCCGTACGGTCCACGCCCTGGCCGAGGCGGACGATGGTCATGCGGCGGTCCAGGTCCGTCACGGTGCCCGCCGCCGGGTCCACGTCCGCCACGAGGAGGCGGATGGAGTTCGTGCCGCAGTCGATGGCCGCCACCCGGGTCACTTCGGGGCCTCCTCGCCACGCTCGACCTGGACGCACGGGCCCTTCGCCCACCACTCGGGCAGCATCGCCAGCGCCTCGTCGCCCAGCGGGTTCACGCCCGGGCCCGCGACCAGCGAGTGGGCGACCAGCACGTGCAGGCACTTCACACGGTCCGGCATGCCGCCGGCGCTGGGGAAGCCGGCCAGGACCTCGATGGCGTCGCGGCGGGCGATGTAGTCCTCGTGCGCGGCGCGGTAGGCGGCGGCCAGCTCCGGGTCGGCGGCGAGCCGCTCGGTCATCTCCTTCATGACGCCGTTCGCCTCCAGGGTGCCGATCGCGGAGTTCGCGCGGGGGCACGTGAGGTAGTACGTCGTGGGGAATGGGGTGCCGTCGGGGAGCCGCGGGGCCGTCTCGACCACGTCGGGCTCGCCGCACGGGCAGCGGTGCGCGATGGCCCGCAGGCCGCGCGGCGGGCGGCCGAGCTGTTCCTTGAAGGCCGCGACGTCGGCCTCGGTCGGCTCGGTGCGTTCGGTCTGCGGAGGGGGCGTTTCCATGCCTGCCTTGTTCCTGTGGTCCTGCGGACTAGCGGTTCTCCTGGTCGGCGCGGTCCACGCCGTCCCAGACGTTGGAGTACCAGGGTTGCTCGGCGCCGCCCTGGTCCCGGCGGCGCTCACGCGCCGTCTCGGGGTCGTTCATGGTGAAGGCGGTCTCGCCGGGCAGCACGTAGTGCAGGTGCTCGCGGGCGAGGCGCCGGACGTAGGCGTCGTCCTGGAGGCGGGCCTTCTCGTCGCGGAGCCGCTCGACACGGGCCGCGGCGTCCTCCGCCAGCCGCTCCTGCTCGGCGATCTCGCCGCGCTGCGACACGTACTGCCGCATCGGGTAGGCGAGCGCCACGACCATCGAGCAGACCACGAGCGCCAGGAAGGCCGCGCGGCCGGTGAGCCGGGAGCGGCGCGCCTGGCGGCGGCTCTGCGAGCGGTAGACGCGGGCGGCGGTCTGCTCGCCGAGCAGCCGCAGCCTGGTCGCGGTCGAGAACCGGTCCCGGTTCTGCGTCGCCATCCGCTCGCTCCTCTTTACGTGCGTACGTCCCCGGACACGGTACGGGAC
The DNA here is from genome assembly GCF_013362995.1 of Streptomyces sp. TRM64462. GTDB lineage: Bacteria > Actinomycetota > Actinomycetes > Streptomycetales > Streptomycetaceae > Streptomyces. The sequence continues at coordinate 34,453 of NZ_JABWDV010000203.1, forward strand.
CGTGGCCGGGGACGTACGTAACTACCGCCTCAGCAGATGTCAGCCCTTGTAGCGCGGGAAGGCGCTGCGCCCGGCGTACACCGCGGCGTCGTCGAGGATCTCCTCGATGCGCAGGAGCTGGTTGTACTTGGCGACGCGCTCGGAGCGGGCCGGGGCGCCGGTCTTGATCTGGCCGCAGTTGGTGGCGACGGCCAGGTCGGCGATGGTGACGTCCTCGGTCTCGCCGGAGCGGTGGGACATCATGCACTTGAAGCCGTTGCGCTGGGCCAGCTCGACGGCGTCCAGGGTCTCGGTGAGCGAGCCGATCTGGTTGACCTTGACGAGCAGCGCGTTCGCGGAGTTCTCCTCGATGCCGCGGGCCAGGCGCTCCGGGTTGGTGACGAACAGGTCGTCACCGACGAGCTGGACCTTGGTGCCGAGCTTCTCGGTGATGGTCTTCCAGCCGTCCCAGTCGTCCTCGAACAGCGGGTCCTCGATGGAGACGAGCGGGTACGCGTCGACGAGCTCCGCGTAGTACTCGGTCATCTCGGCGGCCGTGCGGGACTTGCCCTCGAACTGGTAGGCGCCGTCCTTGTAGAACTCGGACGCGGCGACGTCCAGCGCGAGCGCGATGTCACGGCCCGGGGCGTAGCCGGCCTGCTTGATGGCCTCCAGGATGAGGTCGAGCGCGGCGCGGTTGGACTCCAGGTTCGGGGCGAAGCCGCCCTCGTCGCCGAGGCCGGTGGAGAGGCCCTTGTCCTTCAGGACCTTCTTGAGGGTGTGGTAGACCTCGGCGCCCCAGCGGAGGGCCTCGGAGAACGACTCGGCGCCGATCGGCGCGATCATGAACTCCTGGATGTCCACGTTGGAGTCGGCGTGCGAGCCGCCGTTCAGGATGTTCATCATCGGCACCGGCAGGAGGTGCGCGTTCGGGCCGCCCAGGTAGCGGAAGAGCGGCAGGTCGGACGCCTCGGCGGCGGCGTGCGCGACGGCGAGCGAGACACCGAGGATCGCGTTGGCGCCGAGCGAGGACTTGTCCGGGGTGGCGTCCAGGTCGAACATCGCCTGGTCGATCAGCCGCTGCTCGGTGGCGTCGTAGCCGACGAGCTCCGGGCCGATCTGCTCGATGACGGCGAGGACGGCCTTCTCGACACCCTTGCCGAGGTAGCGGTCCTTGTCACCGTCGCGGAGCTCGAGGGCCTCGAACGCACCGGTGGAGGCACCGGACGGGACGGCAGCACGGCCGGTGCTGCCGTCGTCGAGGCCGACCTCGACCTCGACCGTGGGGTTGCCTCGGGAGTCCAGGATTTCCCGGGCTACGACGACGTCGATGGACGGCACGAGCATCTCCTTCTGGGATGTGACGCATGGAGTGCAGGGTTTCGTTGGTCCTTGCGGCAAGAGCCTAACCGGCTGGGGCGCCGGGGTCGGCGACCGCCCGCGTCCTGGGACGAAAAAGGACCCAAGAGCCCGCATTACGGGAGGAAGCGCCACGTTTCTACTGGCGGGTAGCGGCGAGAGGCCCCGGTCCGACGCGCACGGGGGAGCACGTCGGAACCGGGGCCGGCATCGGGGGGCGTCAGCTCAGGTGGAGCTTCTGGCCCGGGAAGATGAGGTCCGCGTCCTCGACGATGTCCTTGTTCAGCTCGTAGAGCTTCTTCCAGCCGCCCTTGACCTTCTGCTTCTCGGCGATCTTGCCGAGGGTGTCGCCGGCGACGACGGTGTACTCGCCGTCACCCTGCTTGACCGTCTTGGCCTTCGGGGTGGTGGTGCGGGTCTCGGAGCGCGAGGCGCGCTCGGTGGACTCCGTGGACTGCTGCTTCGGCTGCGTCTGCGTCTGCTTCGGCTGCGGGGCCTGGGTCTTGGCCGGGGCGGCCGGCTCGGCGGCGGCGCCGCCGTACGGGGTGCTGGACAGGCCCACGCCGCAGGACGGCCAGGCGCCCTTGCCCTGGCCCGCGAGGACCTTCTCGGCTATCTCGATCTGCTGCGCCTTGCTGGCCAGGTTGGCCGTCGGGGCGTACTTGGTGCCGCCGTAGGCGGCCCAGGTGGAGGCGGAGAACTGCAGGCCGCCGTAGTAGCCGTTGCCGGTGTTGATGGACCAGTTGCCACCGGACTCGCACTGCGCGACGCGGTCCCACTCGGCGGCGGTCGCGGCGTTCGCGGTCGTCGCGCCCATCAGCGGGGCGGCGACGGCGGCACCCGTGATGCCGGCGAACGCGGCGAGACGGACGGCCTTCGACGGACGGCGGTGCTTGCCCTTGCTGGAGAACAGCATGACGTATCCCCTCACCGACGCCTGCGAGGTGAGCTGTCGGGTTCGGGCCTGTGAGTTGCCCGGCCGCGCGTCTCTCGACGTGCGGCTTCACCCCCAGCCGTCCCGGCCGTCTCTCAACGGCCCGGCGCGGCACCTACCTTGGGTCCCCCGCTCCTGCCTGCGGCGCTCGAAGCGTCGACTGTTCCCGTCGGCCGTCGGCAGGATTAGGCGTACCGGTCGGCGGGGCCCGCGGTGGCGAGCGGACAAGACGGTAAGCACACCACCGCCGCGAGTTCAAAGGCGGACATCGGGGTCAATCCACGCCTACTTGCCCTGTACCGGCCGATGTTTGCGCAGGTGAGACAAGGGGTGCGCCCAGCGCATGGCGCCGCGACACCAGTTGGGACAAAGAGACTCTTGTCTCACTTGCGCAGAACCGGACATTTAGCCTGTTGACTACCCCTGCTCCTGCCCCAGATCGAGGCTCTGGCCAGGAAGGATGAGGTCCGGGTCGTCGCCGACGGTCGCGCGGTTGGCGTCGTAGAGCGCCGTCCAGCCGCCGGGCAGCTCGTGAGTGTCGGCGATGGCCCAGAGATTGTCGCCGGGCTGGACGGTGTACGTACCGTCGGCGGCCGCGCCGTCGAGGCCGCGTGCCGTTCCGTCACCTCGCGAGGGGTGCCTGTCGTTTTCGCGCCCGGTGGCCGAATCGCCGGATTCGCCCGGGTTGGCGCCTTCAGGAGCGGTCGGGGCGGCGGCCCCCTCCTCCTTGGCCGGCTCGCCGCGGTGCTTGCCGGTGCCGGATCCGGTGCCCGCGTCCTGCGTGGGCGCGGCGGGGCTCTCGGGCGTCGCGGGGGTGGCGCCGGGCGACGGGAGGAGGGAAGGCGACGTCGAGGCGTCGGGGACGGCGGGGTCGGCCGGGGCGGCGGGGGCCGTGGGGTCGGCGGACGGTTCCGGCGTACCGGACGGGTCGGCGTCCGCCGACGGGGGCGGGGCCGTCGGGGTCGTCGGGGTCGTCGGGGCCGGGCTCGGGAGCAGCGTCGGGGAGGCCTCGGGCTCGGTCGAGACGCCCGGGTCGGTGTCGGTACTCGTCGTACCGCCCTCGGCCGGAGTCAGGCCGGCGATGGGCGCGCAGGTCTCCCACGCCTTGGCGCCCTGCGCGGCGAGAACCTTCTCGGCGACGTCCATCTGCTCGGCGCGGCTGGCGAGGTCGGCGCGCGGGGCGTAGGCGGTACCGCCGTACGCCTGCCAGGTCTCCTGCGAGAACTGCAGTCCCCCGTAGTAGCCGTTGCCGAGGTCGGCGCTCCACAGGCCGCCGGTCTCGCACTCGGCGACCCGGTCCCAGGTGGCGGCGTCCGCCGCGGACGCGGAGCCCGCGCCGAGCAGCGGCAGGGCGATCGCGGATCCGGTCACCCCCGCCGCGACGACGAGGGCAGGAGCCTGACGGGGTCGACGGTGTCGTCCGTTCCCGGAGCGCATGCGTTGGGCCTTTCGCGTGACTGCTGAGGTGGGGGTGAACGTAGCGGCATTCGAACGTCAGTCACAAGTCGGCGCCGGGGAGATTACGCGAAGATCACAGTGTTGACGGAGCGTCACTTTTCTTCGGGCGTGAACCGTACGGGAAGGGTGCGCAGGCCACGCATGATGAGCCCGCCGCGCCACCGGAGTTCGTCCGGCTCGACGGCGAGGCGGAGGTCCGGGAGGCGGGTCAGCAGCGTGGCCAGGGCGGCCTGACCCTCCAGGCGGGCGAGGGGTGCGCCGAGGCAGTAGTGGATGCCGTGCCCGTAGCCCAGGTGCTGGTTGTCGCGGCGCGCGAGGTCGAGCGTGTCGGGGTCGGTGAACCGCTCGGGGTCGCGGTCGGCGGCCGCGAGGACGACGAGGACGGGGTCGCCGGGCTCGATGCGCTGCCCCCCGATGGTGAGCGGCTCGGTGGCGAACCGCCAGGTCGCGAGCTCAACCGGGCCGTCGTAGCGGAGCAGTTCCTCCACTCCGGTGGCAAGGAGTTCGCTCTCCCCGGCGGCGAGGGACCGCTGGAGCCGGTGGCGCTGCTCGGGGTTGCGGAGGAGGGCGTACGTACCGTTGCCGATCAGGTTGACGGTGGTCTCGAAGCCGGCGAAGAGAAGGATGAACGCCATCGCGGCGGCCTCGTTCTCGGTGAGGTGCTCACCGTGGTCGGAGGCGCGGATGAGCCCCGAGATGAGGTCTTCCCCGAGGTCCTCGCGCTTGCGGTGGATGAGGTCGACGAGATACGCGCGCATCTGCTTGACGGCGCGCGCGACCCCGCCGCGCGGCCCGCCCCCGTGACGGATCATCTGCCCCGCCCAGTCGCGGAAGTCGTCCTGGTCCTCGGCCGGCACGCCGAGCATGTCGCAAATGGCGTAGATGGGGAGCGGAAAGGCGAATTCGTGGATGAGGTCGGCCTCACCCTTTGTTGCGAAGTTGTCGATGAGCCGGTCCGTCAGCTCCTGCACCCGGGGGGCGAACGCGGCGACCCGGCGCGGCGTGAACGCCTTCGACACGAGCCTGCGGAGGCGGGTGTGGTCCGGCGGGTCGATGTTGAGCAGATGCGTCATCAGCTCGGCCTTGCGTTCGCCCGGGATGCCGGTCTTGCCCTTGGCGTGCGCGGGCTCGTCGTGGTGGGCCGGGTTCTTGCTGAGCCGCTGGTCCGCGAGCGCCTGCTTGGCGTCGGCGTAGCGGGTGACGAGCCAGGCCTCGACCCCACTGGGCAGCCGCGTCCTGTGCACGGGCGCGTGCTCGCGGAGCCAGGCGTACGCGGGGTAGGGGTCGGTGGCGAACTCCCAGGTGAAGAGCTCGGGGGGTGTGGCGGGGTCGTGGTGCGGGGCGTTCACCCCTCGACGGTATCCGGCCCGGACACAGGGCTCGCGCGCCGTCAGGGAATGGCAGGGCCATTCTGTGTCCGGGGCGGGTGCTATCGGAAACGCAGGATCCTGGGTTGGCCTCGGTGCCTGCCGGTTCGCCGTTGGGGTGGTGCGTCCGTATCGGTGGTCTCGCCCTGCTGTGCCTGAGCGGCTGGTTCGTCGCCGAGAAGGATGGCCTGCCAGACCAGTTCGTGCAGTGCCCTGACACAGGATCCGCATGCGTACATCGGTGCCTGGGCGCCGGCGACGCTCGCCGGGCCGATCCAGAGGACGCGGGTCCACCGATGACCGCAGTAAAGCCAGCAGAAGCCGTCCACCCACTCGTTGCCGTCGTTCGTGGCTGCCGGAGCAGGGACACCCTCGCGGGCGAACTCGGCGATGCCGGGGACCACCCGTGGTGGCAGGGCAAGTCGGGTGAGCTCCACTCCCGCCCCCGGTGTCACCGGCTCTCGACCGTCGCGGGGCTCGTCTCCGTCTTCTCCGTGTCGGAGAAGAGGAGGGTGGGCTCAGCCAGAATGTCGCGGTCGGCCTCGCTCTTGTAGATCTCGTCGACGCTGCCGAACCTGGCTTCGGCGTAGTCGAGGTCGAGCATGGCGGCGGCCTGGCGGACCGAGGCCTCGTCGGGGCCCTCGATCTCGACGAAGGTGGGGAGCTCGGGCCAGGTGTCGAAGTCGAACGCCACCTCGCCCAGGCGCCACTCCTCGCGGTAGTTCTCCTGGTACCGCACCTCGCGCAGGCCGATGCGCCGCAGGATGTCCGCCATCGCGTGCAGGTCGGTGACCTCGGTCTCGATCTCGGTGGTGCCGTCGATCGTGGTCGAGTCGGTGACCTGCTTGAGGGTCAGCGTGGAGCGGGTGCCCTCGTCACGGAGGCGGATCCACTGGCCGTTGTCGAGGGCGTCGTTCTCGAAGATCTTGCGCGTGAGCAGGGTGCGGGGGAAGGCCTGGGTGGCTCCCAGTGCGGCGAGCTTGGCCTGGAGCGCGGCGGCGTCGACGGACAGGAACTTGGCCTCGTACTCGTGCTTCATGGTCCTCTTCCTTGATGTGGCGGTTACATGCCGGTTCGGGCCGCGAGCAGCAGGCCCATCCGGTGCGTATGGTCGTGGGGCTGGCCGATGTGGGGAGGCTCGGTGAACTGGTTCGTTCGCAGCGTGAGCAGGACGTTCCAGTCGGCGGTGAAGTGGCGGCCGAGGTCCTCGGGTGACGTGTAGTGCTCGATCAGGTGATGGCGCCGTTCGACGGGCATCATGAACTCCGCACCGAACAGGCCGCCGACGCGTACGAGTGATTGCATGCGGGTGACGAAGTCGGTGAGAGGGGTGTGGTGATTGGCACTGTAGTGCCAGGAGCAGCTCGTCCAGACGGCGTCGCAGCGTGCCTCGGGAAGGTCGGCCCGCAGGAAGTCCTGCTCGATGACCTGTACTTGGTTGTCGAGGTCTTCGCGCTTGAGGCGATCAGTCAGGCCGAGGGCGTGGGCCGTGGTGTCACCCGGAAGGCTGACCTCACCGCCGTGGAGGGCGAACGGGTCCTTCTCGATGGCGATGACGCGGTGGCCGGCGGCGGCGAGCGGCAGGACGAACTTGCCGTCACTCGCGCCGATGACGGCGACCGTCGCCCTACCGGAGGCGTGCTCTTTCAGGGCGGCGAGGAACTGGGGGAAGAACGTGAGGGTGTGCTCCCACAGGCTCTGCGTCTGCACGGTGGTGTCCTTCCTTTTCGATGGCGAGGATGGCTTCGAGGACACGGTCTGGTGCAAGACCCGTGGTGTCCACCTGATGCATGGGGAACTCGGTGTACGCCTCGGTGATCCGGTCCGCCGTTTCCTCGCTGAGGACGTCCCACCGGCTGGCGGGCTTGGACCTCTCGGTGAGCCGCCGCTGCCGTTCGCCCTCCGCACACAGCAGGTGGTACGTGGTGGGTTGCGGTAGGTCGACCGGGAGCGTGACGCCGAGCCGGGCCCCGAAGGCCCGGTGGTTGGCGATGCACCTGGGGAAGTAGCTCTCCACGACGACGGGGATGTCGGCGGTGAGGTAGCGCCGGATCTCCTCGGCGGCGGTGAAGAGGGCCGAAAGGTAGAAGCACATGCGGGCCTCGGTGTTCTCCCGCACGTCCACCTGTCTTCTCATAGCCTGGTAGAAGAGGGGAACGGTGGGGACCAGCACGGCTCCCCGCGCTGCGGCGAGCATCGGCGCGATGGTCGACTTGCCGGTCCCGCGGAGCCCTTCGAGGCTTTCGAACAGTGGCCGATCAGGCACGGGCGTACACCACGTCCGGCACGGCGAGGGTGAGCTCGTCCGTGGCCGAGGGCCGGTGGACGATGCGGTTCGCGGTCTTCTCGTACCAGAAAGCGTGCGAGTCCTTGCCCACCGCCTTGCAGGACATGGTCAGTGCTCCTCGGGGGTCGGCCTCGATGCGGTCGATCTCGCGCGGGCCGTCGGCGGGGGCGCAGATTTCCGGGGCGCCGTTCTCGGACAGGTCCTCGTCGACGATCACCTCGATGGAGAGCCCGGCCTGCTGGAGGTCCTCGCGGAGGCGCGTGTAGGCGGTCGGCTCGGTGACCAGTAGCTCGGGGTGTTCGGCGGCGTTGCCGACCGGGCGGAGGCAGTGGAGCTTGAGCTGGCGGACGCCGAACCGCTGCATGGTGCGGGCCAGGGGCAGGACCTCGTCGATGTTCTGGGAGGTCACGGTCATCGTCGCGCCGGTCATGACGCCGAGGTCGCGAGCGAGGTTCAGGGTGCTGAGGGCGGCGAGGTAGCTACCGGACCTGCGGATGGCGTCGTTGGTCTCGCCGAGCCCCTCCAGCGAGACGCGCAGCAGGTCGAGGTAGGGGGCGACCTCGGTGAGGCGGCTCTCGATGCGGTAGCCATTGGTGCAGATCTCGACCTGCATTCCCAGCTCCTGCCTCGTGTACCGGACGATCTGCGGCAAGTCCCTGTGGAGGAAGGGCTCGCCACCGAGCAGGGTCACCGCCTCCGTGCCGTACTGGTCGTGCATGAGCCGGATGAGGTTGATCGCCTCGTCGGCACTGAACGCGTCGCCCTGCTTCAGGCGCTTGCCGTGGAAGCAGTGCAGGCAGTTGAAGTTGCAGCGGTACAGAAGCTGCAGGTACAGCATCCGAATCCTGCGGATGCCGGTGATGTCGCGGATCACGTGGGCCTCCTGAGCCAGTTGTCTGGTGGGGAGAACCCGATGGTGTCGGGATGGGGGCGGACGCCATCACCGCGTAATCGGACGGTACGAGGACGTCCTGGGACGTTTTCAGCTCCCGGCTGCCGCTTCCAGGTGGACCAGGACTTCCGCTGTGTCCGCCAGATCCGGCAGAACGACCGGCGCGCCGGCGGCAGACAACTCGTCCCTGCTGTGAATTCCCGAGGCGACCGCAAGGACCTGGCAACCCGTCGCCAAAGCCGCTTCGACGTCTCGCGGTGTGTCGCCCACCAGGACGACGGGCACGTCCTCCCCTACCCCGTACCTGCGGCGCACCCGCTCGCGCGATACGTCTACGAGGTCGGGCCGCTGGAGGGCATCGGCCCCATAGGCGCCTACGGTCAGATCCACCAGGGAGTCGAGGTCGAACGCGCCCAGCTTGACCTGAGCGTTCGGCGCGATGTTGCCCGTCAATACCGAGGACACCCAAGCGTCCTGCTCAGCCACCCTCTTGAGCGCGTCCCGTGCACCGGGGAGAGCCATGCCTCGCTTCTGGAGTTCCCCGAACCTCTCCTGCCCCGCCTGGGCGAGGGCCGCCTCGACATCCGTCCAGCCCGGCTCGGGCACGCCGTGTCGGAGGAACATGTCCCTCATGATCGAGCGATCGGTGCGTCCCTCGGTCCGCGCCGCCCGGGCAGGCGAGAAGCCGACGAGCGCCGTGAACGCAGCGGCGTAGATCTCCTTGCTCACCCCCGCGTTGTCAATCAGTGTGTGGTCGATGTCCCACAGGACGATGAGGTGCATACCGCCAGCGTAAGCACCGCTGCCCAGCCGTCCGCCGACCCGTGAACGTCCCACAGCGTCCTTGCTCGTCATCCCCCGACTGGGCTTGTATGACCTCTGTGAACGAGCGACTTCACTCCGTACTCGCCCAGCGGGGCGTAACTCCCGAATCGCTCGCCGAAGCCTGTGAGGTAGACCCGAAGACCATCAGCCGCTGGCTCGGCGGACGCGTACCCCATCCGCGGCACCGCTTCCGTGCCGCTCAGCACCTACGGGTCGAGGAGACCTTCCTCTGGCCGACACCGCCCTCCCGGGGCGGACGGTCCGGCACCGGGTTAGGCAGCGAGATCGTCGGGACCTACCAGAACCGGGCCAGCGTCCCCCGTGACACATGGCTCGCACTGCTCCAGGGCGCACGGCGGCAGATCGACGTCCTGGTCCTGTCCGGCACGTTCTTCGCGCAGACCAACCCGCACGTCGCCAAGATGCTCGCCGAGCGCGCGGCCGGTGGCGTCCAAGTCCGCCTATGCTTCGGCGACCCAACCGGCCAGGCCGCCGCCCTCCGGGGCCGCGAGGAAGGTATCGGCGACACGCTCGCTGCCAAGATCCGTGCCTCTCTCACCTACTACCGCCCGCTGCTGTCCGAGGCCGGGTGCCGGGTGCGGCTCCACGACACCACGCTCTACAACTCCCTCTTCCGGTACGACGACAACCTGATGGTCAACCCACATGTCTGGGGCCAACCGGCCAGCGCCAACCCCTTGTTCCACCTCCGGCGGGTGGATGCCACCGGCTGGTTCGACAACTACGCTCAAAGCTTCGACGCCGTCTGGGCCGGCGCACGGCCCTGGACACCCGACCAGGAGGGGACCGCCACGCATGGGCAGGACTGAGTACTACAACGACCCCGACGCCCCCAAGGCCAACACCCTCATTCCGGCCAGCAACCTGCTCGTCGTCGACGACAGCGGCGCCATCCTCCTCCAGCGCCGCCGCGACACCGGCCAGTGGGCCCTTCCCGGCGGCGCCCAGGACATCGGCGAGACCGCCGCAGAGTGCGCGGTGCGCGAGTGTCTGGAAGAGACCGGCATCGTGGCCGAGATCACCGGCTTCCTCGGCGTCTACACCAACCCCCACCACATCGTCGCCTATAGCGACGGCGAGATCCGCCAGCAGTACGAGAACACCTACATCGGCCGCCCCACCGGCGGGCAGCCCACCGTCAACGACGAAGCCGACGGCGTCCGCTTCGTCCAGCCCGCCGACCTCGACCAGTACGACATCCACCCCAGCATGCGCCAACAGATTGGCGACTACCTCGCCGGGACCTACCCCTACCTTGGCTGACCCGCCAAGGCCGCCTCCACCCGCTCCACCGCATTGAAGATCTCGGGCGAGGCCCGACGGATGAACCGACCCACCACGCTGTCGACCCCATAGCGGCCCAGAATCTCCGCAACCCGTTCCTGTGCGGTGGTAGGCCCGCCGTCGGGCGTTGTGGTCATGTCGCAGTACACCAGCGCGTCCACCAGCAGCGAATCCTCCAGCAGCGGAAACTCCGCTTCCAGCACCTCCCGAAGCCCACGCTCCTCAGCCTCCAGCAACGCGAAGGAGTGGTTCGCCACCAACCGCACCAGCCTCTCGTCAGCCCCATGCTCATCCCGCAGGAACCGCGCCCCGTCCAGCGGATGGAACCCCGTCACAGCCAAGCGGGACGCGTACCCGACGTCGTGCAGCGCGGCGGCGGCCACCAGCAGCTCGGCGTCTTCACCAAGAACGCGCCCAAGCCCGGCCGCGCGGTCGGCGACTCCTTGTGAGTGCGCCCACCGGCGCGGAAGCTCCACCGCCAGTTCCGCTTTCCCAACGTGCAGGGCCCACTCAGCGGTCACACCGTCCATGGCCTCGTCCTTGCCCATAAGGGTCAGCCGATACACAGCGTCGAGGGACGGCTGGCTGATCGAACAGGCCGGCCACAACGTGGACACCGGCCCCGTCCGGCCGGGGAACTGCGCGACGCACGGTGGCGGGAGCAAGGGCAAGTAGGCTGTCGGGGCTCTGAAAGGGGTGAGGGCATGGACGCGGAAGAGGCCCGGATCGTGGATGCCACGCTGCGGAGGTTCGGCCTCCCCGGAGTCGTGGCGCCAGAGGACCCGGACGACCCATCGGGGCCATGGCGGGTGTACGACGAGGCCGACCCCGCGACGCGGCGGGACACCACCGCCGAAGCCCTCGCGGCCCTCGCGGCGAGGCTCCGGGAGACCGACTCGGAGCCCACCTCTCGGGGGTTCGACGGTGGGCCCACTCGTGGGTTCATCATCCCGCCCAAGGGTGAGTGAGCCCGGGTAACGCTGAAGGGGCGCCCCGCCGGGGCGCCCCTTCCGGCTTTCAGGCCGCGTAGCTCAGCGGCAGGCCGCGGCCCCGATGAACGGCATTCAGCGCTTGCGCTCGCCGCTCGTCACCCGGCCGCGTGGCCCTCCGTCGTGCGGATCGTGTCGCGGTACGTGCGGGCCGCGGCGCGGAGGGCGGCTTCCGGGTCTACGCCCTCGGCCTCCGCCCGTACGGCCATCGCCAGGAGCTCGTAGCCGACGCCCTGGCCCTGCGGGAGGGGCACCTCCAGGGCCGCGTTCCGCACGCGGCTCGCCAGCTTGGCCGCGAGGGCGAGGCCCGGCTGGCCCAGGGGGATGCCGTCCGTGATCGACGTGCGCTGCTTCTCGGCCGCCTTCGTGCGGAGCCAGTGCTCCTTGACCTCCTCCGGGGTCTCCGCGCGCTCGTCGCCGAAGACGTGGGGGTGGCGGTGGATGAGTTTGTCGACGAGGCCGGCCGCCACGTCGTCCAGGGAGAAGGGGTCCTCCTCCGCCTCCTGTGCGATGCGGGCGTGGAAGACGACCTGGAGCAGGACGTCGCCCAGTTCCTCGCGGAGTTCGTCGCGGTCGCCGTCCTCGATGGCCTCCACCAGTTCGTACGCCTCCTCGATGGCGTACTTGGCGAGGCCCTCGTGCGTCTGCCGCGACGACCAGGGGCACTCGCGGCGGATGCGGTCCATGACCTCGACGAGGTCCAGGAGCCGGGCGCCCGGGAGGTCGTACGAGCCGGGGAGCAGCTCCAGGTCGGGCATGGCGGCGCGGCCGGAGCCGGCGAGGCGGGCCAGGCCGTCCGTCAGGGGCTGGTCGCCCTCGGCGGTGGCCAGGACCACCGCCGTGCGGCCGCCCTCCGCCATGCACCAGTCGACCAGGTCCTGGGCCGTCGGCCGTGCCACCTTCACCGTCACGCCCGCCTCCCGCAGGTAGGGGAGCTGCGGGTGGGCCGGGTCCGCGCACAGCACGCGGTCGGCGGAGTGCAGGGTCTGCCAGGCCGGCCAGGAGAGGAGGCCGGGGGCGACCCGGTGGCTTGAGGTGAGGAGGACGATGCGCTGAGCGTTCACCCCCACGACGCTACCTCGCCGCCCGAAGGCGCCTGCAGGCGCTGCAGGCCTACAGGCCCTACAGGCCCTCGGGGCCCGTCGCCGGGTTCTGGGTGATCTGGCGGATCCACGGGGCCTTGTACTGGCCGAGCTGGATGCGCTCGTCGTCCCACGTGCCGTAGCGCGGGTTCACGTCGATGTCGAGGGCCTTCGACGCCTCCGTGAACAGGGCGGTGAGCTTCTGCTGGCCCTCCGGCGTGTTCGTCACGCCGTGCTTCTCGGCGATCTTGTTCATGAGGATGTTGCGGCGGACCACGCCGTCGATCTCGTCCGGCGCGATGCCCTGCTGCTGGAGCAGCATCGCGGCGAGCTGCGCGTCGCCGCCGTACTGCTCGGCGGCTGAGCTGCGGGTCTTCTGGATCTCCTTGCGGGTGACCGTGATGCCCGCGTCGGCGGCCACCTTCTCCACCACCCGGTCGAAGATCATGCTGTTGAGCTTCTCGCGGCTCAGGTCACCGGTGGCCTCGATGAGCTGCTGGGCCTGCGGCGACGCCTCCTGCGCCGTCCGGACGTCCCGCACCTGCGCCTGCAGCGCGGCCGTCTCGATCCGGTCGCCTCCCACGACGGCCGCCGCCCCTGGATGGGCGTCGCTGCCGCAGGCGGTGAGGAGCGGGGCCGCGGCGATCAGGGCGGCGGACACGGAGAGCGCGGTGCGACGGCGGCGGTGCAAGGGGGCCTCCCGGCGTGGGTCGTATGTCGGCTGGGGGTCCGGGGGCCCGCGGCGCGGCCGC
>NZ_JABWDV010000204.1 GCF_013362995.1 Streptomyces sp. TRM64462
CCCCGGTGCGGGCGCCGACCGGGTCGGTACGGGGCCGTGCACCGCCCCCGAAGCGGCGCCGAGCGGGGGCGGTGCCCCTGGCGGGAGTCGTGACGCGACGGGTGCTGCGGCTATGGGCGGGGACTCCGCCGGGGGGTCCGGTGGCGGGGCCAGGGCGGGGCGTGGAGTCGGGTGGGGGGTTGTCGCCCTGGTGGGCGGGGTCGCTCTGGCCGTGGCCGCGGGGAGTGTGGTGGCGTTTGTACGGGGCGATGACGAGGCGGGCCATCAGGCCGCTGTGCGCGGGCCCGCGGCCGGGCCCGTGCTCGTGCGGGCCGTGCATTCCGGGCTGTGCCTCAACGAGCGGCCCGGGAACCGGAGCGGCCTCGTGTACCAGGTGCCGTGCGCGGACGCGGCCGTGCCGCGCTACTCGCTCGCCCGCCTCGACGGCGGCCTGTGGCGGCTACGGTCCCATCACCCGGACTTCGGGCCCGGCTGCTCCGGCATCACCGTGGAGTCGCCCGCCGAGCAGGACGGCGCGCCCCTGGAGGACTCCGAGTGCGGGCGGCGCGGGGACCGCGAGGCCTTCCGTATCGAGACCCTCGACGGCGACCCGGCGCGCGGCCACCGTATCCGTGCCGCGCACTCCGGGCTCTGCCTGACCGTGACCGACGCCGCCACCGCGCCGTGGGCGGAGGTCGTGCAGAAGCCCTGCGCCGCCGACGGTGCCGGGCAGCTCTTCAGCTTCGACGCGGAGTGACGACGACCGCCTACAGGCGCGCCAGGGCCCAGAAGTGGTCGAGGATCTGCTCCAGGTACTCGCGCCCCGCCTCGCCGCCGCTGCCGCCGGAGTCGCCCCAGCTGAACGTGGCGACCATCCGCGCCTGGTAGTCGGCGTGCAACTGCTGGAGCACGTCCTCCAGGTGGTGGCGGCGCAGCGGCAGCAGCTTCGCCGCCGGGCGGACGTACGCCTGCCAGCGCGTCCTCGCCGCGTCCCGCAGGACCTCCGCCAGTTCCTCTTCCTTGCCGGTCGCGGACAGCAGCTCGCGCGGGCCGAGACCGAGCACCTCCGCGAGCGCCGCCGTCTGGCGTTCGTTGCCGCGCCAGCGGCCGGACTCCTCCATCTTCCGGTACGCCTTGACGTCCACGCCGATCTGGCGGGCCAGGTCGTCGGCGGCCATGCCGCGGGTCATCCGGTGCTCGCGCAGCGTCGTCGCGTTGGCGAGCAGCTCGCCCGGCGCGCACCACAGCACGCCCGCGAGCGCGGTGAGCTCACGGGTGTCGGGCCTGGCCAGACCGCGTTCCCACGCGACGACGGTGTCGGGCGGGACGTTCAGCCCGTACTGCGCGCGCAGACCGTACGCGACGTGCCCGGGCAGCATGCCCAGGGCCTCGCGGAGCCGGCGCGCCGCCAGCGCGTTGAACGGGGGAGTCGGGGAGGAGAGCGAGGAGGGGTGCACGCGCACAAGCTAGGTGCGCAGGGTGACACCTGGCTACGGTGCGTTCAACCAACGCCGAATGTTGGAGGAACGTCCAGATCGCCCCTACTCGGGGGTAATTAAAGAATATGTCAGCGCCATACGTCAGCGGGGCTGCTCGGTGATCCAGCGGTACTGGAGTTCGGGGCGGCCGATCTGCCCGTACTGCGGGCTGCGCTCCGCCCGGCCCGCCGTGACCAGGTGCTCCAGGTAGCGGCGGGCGGTGATCCGCGAGATGCCGACCGCCGCGCCCGCCTCCGTCGCGGTGAGCCCGGCGGGTGCCTCGCGCAGGGTGCGGGTGACGGCGGACAGCGTGGGGCCGCTGAGGCCCTTCGGCAGCGCGGCGGGCTGCGGCGCACGGAGGGCGGCGAGCGCCCGGTCCACCTCGTCCTGCCCGGACGCCTCGCCGGCGGCCGCGCGGAACTCGGCGTACCGGGTGAGCCGGTCCCGCAGCGTGGCGAACGTGAACGGCTTCAGTACGTACTGGACGACGCCCAGGGACACGCCCTCGCGAACGATGGCCAGGTCGCGGGCGGACGTCACGGCGATCACGTCGGCGGAGTGGCCGCCCGCGCGCAGGGCGCGCAGCAGCTGGAGCCCGTGGCCGTCGGGCAGATAGAGGTCGAGCAGGATCAGGTCGACGGGCGTCCGCTCCAGGAGCCGCACGGCCTTGGTGCGCGAGTGCGCGACGCCCACGACGGTGAACCCGGGCACCCGCCCCGCGTACAGCGCGTGCGCGTCCGCCGCGACGGTGTCGTCCTCGACGACCAGCACCCG
>NZ_JABWDV010000205.1 GCF_013362995.1 Streptomyces sp. TRM64462
CAGCTCGCCCGGGTGGCGGCGCACCCGCGTGAGCAGCAGCACCTCGCGGGCGCCCGTCACCCGCAGCCCCTCGCCCTCGACGGCCGTCTCGGCGCCGCCTCCGGCCAGGGCGAGCGTGACGCCAGTGAAGCCCAGGCCGTCGTCCTCCGGGTAACGGGCCCGCAGCGTGAGCAGCGCGCCCTCCGGCACCAGGACGGTGCCGCGGCCGACCGCCAGGGCGTCGGGCGCGCCCGGCAGCCGGTGGTCCAGGGCGATCCCGGCCGTGACCGGCGCCCCCGTCACGTACTGCACGATCACGTCGTCGGCGCGCGAGACGAACACCCGGCTCCCGTGGCCCCGGCAGCCGGCCCGTACGACACCCGTCGCGAAATCCACCGCCCGGCGGTAGCCCGCCGCAGCGCCCGCCCCCGCACCCCCGGCGACGCCCGCGCCCTCCCGCCGGAACCGCACCGCGAACGCCGGGTGGAACGCCCCCACCCAGCGCAGCGGCCGCCCGTCCGTGAACCCCTCGGCGGCCGCCGCGTCCCCGGCCAGCAGCCGGTCCTGGAGCCCCGCGAGCCGGTCCGCCAGCCGGGGCGGCAGCGTCTCCGCCGCAGGCACCGGGCGGACCAGCGTGTGATGCGTGACGACGACCCGTTCATCGTCCGGATCACCGAACGCAAGGGCGCCGTGGCGGCCGTTACCGCTCAGGAACGCGTCCTCCCAGCGCGCGGCCGGCTCCGCCTCCCACGTCCCGTGGACGGGACCGCCGCCCGTCACCGCCCCGCCTCCCGCAGCACCGCGACCCCGAACCGCTCCAGCTCCAGCGCCCCCGCCACCTCCGCCCCGGTCAGCACATCCCGGTACGGCCCGGCGGCGTCCGGCAGCTCCACCGTCACCGGAACCCGCCCGTGATTCAGTACGAACAGCAGCTCACCGCGCCGCACCGCCTCCACGAGGTCCGGCAGCCCCGCCACCACCGGCCGCACACCCGCCCCGGCGGCGGCACGGCCCAGCAGCTCCCGCAGCGCACCCGGCTCCGGCAGCGTCGACACGTACCACGCACGGCCCCGGCGCAGCACCGCGGGCAGCCCGGCCAGCTCCCCGCCCCGGTACGCGGCCACCACCTCCGTACCGCCCTCCGCCTCCAGCTCCTCCGACCACAGCGTCCCGTCGAAACCGTCGCACGCGACCGTCTCGCCCTTGTCCAGCGGCCACCACTCCTCCAGCGTGCGGATCCCGAACAGCTCCCGCAGCCGCACATCCATCCCGCCCGTCCGTACCCGGTCGTCCTCGTCCGCGACCCCCGTCAGGAACCCCGACACGAGCGTGCCGCCGCCCGCCACGTACCCGGCGAGATTCTCGACCGCCGCGTCCGTCAGCAGATACAGCTGCGGCACCACCACCATCCGGTAGCCGCTCAGATCGTGCTCCGGATGCGCGAACCCGGCCGCGTACCCGTTCTCCCACAGCGCCCGGTGCCACGCCCGCACCACCTCCGGGTACGCCACCTCCCGCGACGGCATCCCGTCCTGCAGACCCGCCCACCACGCGTGCCAGTCGTGCAGCACCGCCACATCCGCCGCGACCCGCGCACCCGCCACCTCCGGCCCCAGCCGGGCCAGCTCGGCACCGATCCGCTTCACCTCCCGGAAGGTGCGCCCCTCCTCACCCGCGTGCGACACCATCCCCGAGTGGAACTTCTCCGCACCCTGCCGCGACTGCCGCCACTGGAAGTAGCACACCGCGTCCGCGCCCCGCGCCACCGACTGCAGCGACAGCAACCGGTTCAGGCCCGGCGGCTTGGGATGGTTGACACCCCGCCAGTTCACCGGGCCCGCCGCCTGCTCCATCACCATCCACGGCCCGTTCGCCTGCGACCGCGTCATGTCGCCGACCATCGCGTTGTACTGCCCGCCGAACGGGTCCTTCGGGTCCGGGTAGATGTCGACGGACACGACGTCCTCCTGCCCGGCCCACGCCCACGCGTCCTGACCCACCCAGAACGGCATGAAGTTCGTCGTCACCGGCACCAGCGGCGTGTGCCGCGCCACGATGTCCCGCTCCGCCGCATAGCACTCCAGCAGCGCGTCCGACGTGAACCGGCGGAAGTCCAGCTGCTGCGCCGGATTGCGCATGTACTGCGCCCGGCGCGGCGGAATGATCTCGTCCCACGCGTCGTACCGCTGCGACCAGAACGCCGTGCCCCACGCCTCGTTCAGCGCCTCCACCGTGCCGTACCGCGCGGCCAGCCAGCGGCGGAAGTGCCGGGCCGTCTCGTCGCACCAGCAGTGCGTGCAGTACTCGTTGTTGATGTGCCACATCGTCAGCGCCGGATGCCCGCCGTACCGCGCCGCCAGATCCTCCGTGATCGCCGCCGCGTACGCCCGGTACGTGGGGGAGCTCGCGCAGAACTGCTGCCGCGACCCCCACCACACCGTCTGCCCGTGCTCGTCGCGCGGCAGCGTCTCCGGATGCCGCGACCCCATCCACGGGGGCGGCGACGCCGTCGGCGTGGCCAGCACGACACCGACACCGTGCGCGTGCAGTAGGTCCATCAGCCGGTCCAGCCAGCCGAAGTCCCGGGCACCCGGGCGCGGTTCCAGCCGCGCCCAGGAGAACACACCGAGCGTGACCGAGTTGACGCCCGCTTCCTTCATCAGCCGTACGTCGTCGGCCCACGTCTCCTCGGGCCACTGCTCCGGGTTGTAGTCGCCGCCGAACAGGATCCGGCCCCGGGTCGCGTCGCGCAGCGCCGGCATCAGACCGGGTCCCCGTACTGGATGCCCCGGCCGTTCGTCCCCAGGTACACGCGGCCGTGGATCCGCGGGTCGCCCGTGATGACCTCGCCCGTCCAGCCCCACTGGTGCGCGTCGTCGTTGATCCGCACCCAGGTGCGTCCGGTGTCGTCGGAGCGGTACACGGCCGTGAGGTCGTCGACCGCGCCCGTCTGGTAGATCGCAGGGTAGCCGTCGCCGCCGGGCGCCGCCGCGCCGAAGCCGAGCGCGTACGACGCCCGGCAGCTCGTCACCTCGGTGAAGGAGCGGCCGCCGTCCGTCGACCGGTAGAGGCCGTTCGACTTGGCCGACAGCCACAGGTCGCCGCTGCGCCCCGGGGCGGCCGCGATACGGAACTGCACGTCCCCGGACGGCAGTCCGCCCGCGCCCGCCGTGAACGAAGCACCACTGTCAGTGCTCACATATACGGTTCCTGTGTCGGTGTCGTACGCGAAGAAGAGCGTCGGGTCGGCCGGGTCGGCGACCGGCGTGGCGCCCTTCGGGAAGGAGGAGACCTCGGTCCAGGTCGCGCCGCCGTCGGTGGAGCGGTGCGCGGCGTACTTGGTGCCGTCCCAGTGCGCGAACGACCACAGCAGCACGCTGCCGTCCGCGTTGACGGCGATCGGCCCCGGAGCGTCCTTGGCGATGGCGGGCTGGGCGGCGAAGGGCGCCCACGTCCGGCCGCCGTCCGTCGAGTACGCGCCGTTGCCGGCGTCGCCCCAGCCCGTGCGCACCACGTACGCGGGCCGCAGCGCGGCCTGGGCGAGTCCGGTCGCCGACCCGAACACCGGATTCGACGCCATGCCGCGCGACGGGGACGACGTGAGCCGCTCGTGGTACATCACACCGATGTCGCCGAGCCCGCTGAGCAGATGCGCCCTCCCGGCCGGGGGCGAGATCAGCTGGCGGACGGCGCTCTCCTCCAGGCCGCGGATCTGCGGCGCCCAGCGGCGCAGGTCCCGGGTGCTGTACAGCGTCGCGCCCGTCCCGAACACGATGTGCCGGGAGTCGTACGGGTCGAGCGCGACGGCCTGGATCCACCAGCCGAACTTGGGGGTGCCGTCGCCCCAGTTGAGGAAGGGGGTCTCCGACACGTCGAGGACGGCCGTGTCCTTCAGGGACGTCCAGCGGGCGCCGCCGTCCGTCGAGCGGAACAGGGTGTCCACCTGGCCCCAGCGGTTGTTGGTGGACACGACCACGGTGCCGGGGCGGCACGGATCGGTGGCGACACCGCCGTAGCCGAACGTGTCGCCGGGTCCGGGGCGTACGGGCGTCACGTCGGTCCACCGGCCGGTCGCCGTGTCCAGGCGGTGCACGGAGCCGTCGGACTGGCCGTTGGGGCCCGGTGCGTCCGCGTACGTCACGTACAGGGCGCGGGCGCCCGCGTCGTACGCGGCACGGATCGGGACCTTCGCCGCGGCGCCCGCCGGCCGGCCCGGCACGGGCTCCCAGCCGCCGCCGGCCGCGGTGCGGTACAGGGCGCCGTCGCCGTCGCCCCAGCCCGCGTAGACGGTGCGCCCGGCGGCGACGAGGAAGGTGACACCTTGGCCGGTGGGGGAGGGGACGGCGGAGGCGGGGAGGGGGGAGGGGCCCCAGGTGGCGCCCCGGTCGGCCGACCTGAGCAGACCGTCGTGCCGGGTGCCCAGCCACAGCACCGAGCTGTCGCGCGGGTCGACTAGGAGCCGCTCGCCGGTGCCCCGGCCGTCCTCGTTCGCGCCGAGCTTCACGTCCAGGTCGGTACGGGACCAGGTGGCGCCGCGGTCGTCGGAGCGGAGGACGGCGCCGTTGCCCGCCCACGGCTGGGTGTACGTGCCGAGCGCCAGGTACAGGCGGTCCGGGTGGGCCGGGTCGACGGCCATGGCCTCGACGCCCAGCAGGTTCCAGTCGTCCCAGCCGATGTGGTCGGTGAGCGGCTTCCAGCAGCCGGTGCGGTCCTCCCAGCGGTAGGCGCCGCCGATGTCCGTACGGGCGTACGCCAGGCCCCGCACGGACGGGTGGAACAGGACACCGGTGATGAACCCGGTCCCGCCGATCACCGCCGTACGCCACCGGTACGGCCCGCGCGAACCCCCCTGGCCACCGGTGCCCCGGCCGGGCCGGAGCCGGTCGGCGGGGCCGGCACCGTTGGCGGCGTGCGCGGACGGCGCGGTGAGGGCGGGGACGGCGGCGAGTGCGGCGGTGGCGGCGCCGCCGGCGAGCACCGCACGCCGACTGGGCTTTGAAGGATGCATGACATGCCTCGATCTCTGCG
>NZ_JABWDV010000206.1 GCF_013362995.1 Streptomyces sp. TRM64462
CCGCCATCACTCCCTCCTCCGCCTTGCAGCCGCACGCACCAGACCCCGCTCACCCACAGCCAAAGCGAAGGTCCCGCGATGCCGGCATGATCCGCCGGACACTCCCTAGGGCCCGCCCCCTCAGGGGCGCAGCAGGACCTTCCCGGTCTTCGGATCGCCGCCGCCCACCAGGGCCACCGCGTCCGCGAACCGCTCCAGCGGGAACTCGTGGGTGATCAGCGGCGCCGGGTCCAGCAGGCCGAGCCCGAACGCCCGCACCGCGTCGGACCACGCCGACGACGGGGCGCCGAAGACACTGCGGACCTCCAGCTGGCTCAGGGACAGGTGCACCGGGTCGATGCCCACGGCGCCCTCGGTGAACATCCCGGTCAGCACGACCCGCCCGCCGCGCCGCGCCAGCAGGCACGACGACGCCGCCGTCGACGGCGCCCCGGCGGTCTCCACGACCAGGTCGAAGCGGCCGTCCAGCGCCGCGGCGTCCGCCGGGCCCACCGCCTCGGTCGCGCCGAACCGCAGCGCAGCCTCGGCCCGCGCCGCCCGCGGGTCCACCACGGTCAGCTCGGCCGGCGACGATGCCGCCAGCAGCTGTACGGCGAGGAGGCCCAGCGTCCCGGCGCCCACCACCACGATCCGCTCACCCGGGCGCGGCGCTCCCGCCCGTACCGCCGCGGCGATCACCGCGGACGGTTCGAGCAGCGCGGCCGCCCGCAGGTCGGCGCCGTCGTCCAGCGGGTGCAGCAGCCGCGCCGGGACCACCACGTGGTCGGCGAACGCGCCCGGCTCCGTGAACCCCGTCTCCGCGTACCCGCCGGTGCACAGCGACGTCTCGCCGCAGCGGCACCGTGCGCACACGCCGCACGCCCGGAACCCCTCGGCGACCGTCTTCCGGCCCACCAGCCCCGGGTCCACGCCCGCGCCCACGGCCTCCACCGTGCCGGCCCACTCATGACCGGGCGTCACCGGATAGCGCACGTACGCGGGGGAGCGGTGCCCGTCGAGCACCTCGCGGTCGCTCATGCAGATCCCGGCGGCCGCGACCCGTACGAGGACCTCGCCCGGTCCGGGCACGGGCACGTCCCGGGCGATCAGCCGGTGCGCGCCCGGCCGGTCGATGACGACGGCCCGGCTCACCGGGGCGGCCCGGCTCACCGGGGCGGCCCGGCTCACCGCGGCGCCCCGGCTCACCGCGGCGCCCCCGGCGGCCTCGGGCGTCCCGCTCACTCCGTGCCCTTCGGCGCCCGCTTCTCCCAGCCCTCGGCCCACAGGTCGAACCTGGCCTGCTGCTGCGGGAACTCGGCGGCCGCGTCCACGTCCAGCTCCACGCCCAGGCCGGGCGCGTCGGAGAGGTGGAAGCAGCCGGTCTCCGGGTCCACCTGCGGGGCGCCCTTGACGACCTTCTTGATCTCCGCGTCGGCGAAGTCGTTGAAGTGCTCAAGGATCTTGAAGTTCGGGGAGGTGAACCCGACCTGGAGCGAGGCGGCGGTCAGGACCGACCCGCCGACGTTGTGCGGCGCGACGAGCATGTAGTGGGTCTCGGCGGCCGCGGCGAGCTTCCGCGTCTCCCAGATGCCGCCGATGTGGCCGACGTCCGGCTGGATGATGTCGGCCGCCTGCGACTCGAACAGCTCCCGGAACTCGATCCGGTCGTGGATCCGCTCACCCGTCGCCACCGGCAGGTCCACCTTGTCGGCGACCTTCTTCAGCGCCTTCAGGTTCTCCGGCGGCACCGGCTCCTCCAGCCACGCCGGGTTGTACGGCGCGAGCTCACGCGCCAGCCGCACCGCCGTGGCCGGGCTGAACCGCCCGTGCATCTCCAGCATCAGCTCCGCGTCCGGCCCGATCGCGTCCCGCACCGCCTCGATGAGCGACACCGCGTACCGGGTCTGCTCCGCGTCAAGCTCGAAGTGGCCGGTGCCGAACGGGTCGATCTTCAGAGCGCGGTAGCCGCGCGCCATGACCTCCTGCGCCGCCTTGTGGTACGCCTCGGGAGTCCGCTCCGTCGTGTACCAGCCGTTCGCGTACGCCTTGACCCGGTCCCTCACCTTGCCGCCGAGCAGTTGCCACACCGGCACGCCCAGCGCCTTGCCCTTGATGTCCCAGCACGCCATTTCGACCACGGCGATGCCCGACATCACGATCTCGCCGGCCCGCCCGTAGTCGCCGTACTTCATCCGGCGGACCAGGTCCTCCACCGCGAACGGGTCCGAGCCCGCGATGTGGTTGGCCTCGGCCTCCCGCAGATAGCCGATCAGCGCGTCCGTCCGGCCCAGCATCCGCGTCTCGCCGACGCCGGTGAGCCCCTCGTCGGTGTGGACGAGGACATAGGTGAGATTGCGCCAGGGCGTCCCGACGACATGAGTGCTGATTCCCGTGATGCGCACGGCAGTTGCCCCTTGGATGCGTTCGGTATTTCGTCACACGTTCGAAATGCTGGCGTGACCGTAATCACCCCCCGCGGGAGGTGTCAATGGTGGTGACGGCATCCGGCGGCTGTCCGAATCCCGCAGGACCATTGCCCGTTGAAGCGGCCGGTGACTACCCTGTGTTCGTCATACCGGCCAGCGGCCGGGGTTTCGAACGAAGGGGTGGGTAGCCTCATGGGACGTCTCGTTCCCGCCGTGACCAGGGCGCTCGACATTCTGGAACTGTTCCTCGACGGCGACGGTACGCTCTCCGCGCCCGAGGTCACCCGGAAACTGCAACTGCCGCGCACGACCGTCCACGAGCTCATGACGACCCTCGCGGCCCGCTCCTACCTCGTACCCGTACCCGGCCGGCCCGGCCGCTTCCGCCTCGGCGTCCGCACCTACCAGCTCGGCAGCCGGTACGCCGAGGAGCTCGACCTCGCCGCCGAGGGCCAGCGCGTCGCCCGCGAGGTCGCCGAGACCTGCGACGAGACGGTCCATGTCGCCATCCTGGAGGACCTCGACGTCATCTACATCGCCAAGGTCGACTCCACCCACGCTGTCCGCATGGTCTCCGCCGCCGGACGCAGGCTCCCCGCCCACTGCACCTCCGTCGGCAAGATGCTGCTCGCCTCACTGTCGCAGGACGAGTTCGACACCCGTATCGACGGCCGGGAACTCGCCGCCATGACCGCCAACAGCATCACCGACCCGGACGCCCTGCGTGCCGCACTCGACACCGTACGGGAACGCGGCATCGCCACCGAGCACCGCGAGTCCAACCCGGACGTGAGCTGCGTCGCCGCCCCCGTCCGCGACAGCACGGGACGGGTCGTCGCCGCCCTGTCCATCTCCGTCCCCATGATCCGCTGGAACGAGGAGCGCGAGGCCGAACTCGCGGAACTCGCCGCGAAGGGCGCCGACGACCTGTCCGTCAGCCTCGGCCACCGGGGCGACGCCCGATGAGCCAGGCCACCGGGAGCCGCGCCGAGATCGCCGTACGGGCCACCGCCGAACTCGGCGAAGGCCCCACCTGGGACACCGCCGCCGACCGCCTCGTCTGGGTCGACATCCTCGGCTCCCGCGTCCACACCTACCGCCCCTCCGACGGACGCCGCACCGTCCTGCTCACCCCGCAGCACGTCGGCGCCGCCAAACCCCGCGCGGGCGGCGGACTGGTCGTCAACCTCCGCGACGGCATCGGCCTGTACGACCCGGACGGCACCTTCCGCCACCTCCACCACGACCCCGTACCGGGCCGGCGCGGCAACGACGCCGCCGTCGCCCCCGACGGGGCCCTGTGGGCCGGCACCATGCGGTACGACGAGAGCACCGGCGGCGGCACCCTCACCCGTGTCGCACCGGACGGCACCGCCACCACGGTCCTCCCCGACGTCACCGTCAGCAACGGCACCGACTGGAGCCCCGACGGCACCCGCATGTACTACGTCGACAGCCCCACCCGCCGTATCGACGTCTTCCGCACCGACGGCGAACGCCTCCTGGACCGCCGCGAGTTCGCCGCCGTCGAACCCGGCGCCGGCTTCCCGGACGGCCTCACCGTGGACGCCGAAGGCTGCGTGTGGGTCGCCCTGTGGGACGGCGCGGCCCTCCGCCGCTACACCCCCGACGGCCGCCTCGACCGCACCGTCCACCTCCCCGTACGCCGCCCCACCGCCTGCGCCTTCGGCGGGCCCGGACTGCGGGACCTCTACATCACCACGGCCCGCACAGGCCTCGACCGGCCGCACCCCATGGCCGGATCACTCCTCGTCATCCCGGACGCGGGGCACGGCCGCCCGGGCACGCCGTTCGGCGGCTGACGTCACCACCGGCACAGCGATCGCACACCCTTGCTAAGCTCACCCGCCATCTCGACACAACGGTCACGGGGGCCAGTTCGAGCACACACGACGACCGGCACGCACAGCAGCGCGACGAAGCGCAGGGACGAGGGAGCCCCGTGGGCACATCCACCGATGACGCCGCCACGGAGTTCCACGCGTTCTTCGAGCGCCACTACGCCGAACTCGCCCGCCTCGCCCACCTCCTCACCGGCGAACCGGACGCCGCCGACGACCTCGCCGCCGACGCGCTGCTCGCCCTCTGGCACCGCTGGGACCGCGTACGCGCCGCCCAGCACCCGGCCGCCTACGCCCGCGGCGTCGTCGCCAACCTCGCCCGCAGCCGCATCCGCAGCGCCGTACGCGAACGCCGCCGCGTCGCCCTCTTCTGGGGCCGGCGGTCCGACCGCTGCGACGACCCCGACATACCCGCCGTCGTGGACGTCCAGGACGCCCTGCGACGGCTGCCGTTCCGCAAACGCGCCTGCGTCGTCCTGCGGCACGCCTTCGACCTCTCCGAGCGGGAGACCGCCCTCACGCTCGGAGTCTCGGTGGGTACGGTGAAGAGCCAGACGTCGAAGGCCATGGCCCAGCTCGAACAGCTCCTTGGCCCCCGCGCCGCCGCCTCGCAACTGGTGGCAGGGAGGAAGTAGTGGACGACCTGAAACACGCGCTCCGGAAGGCGGCGCGGGCCCACGATCCCGACCGCGCCCGCATCCTGGCCCGCGTCGAACGCGGCATGGCCGCCCCGCCCGAGGCACCCGCACCACGCCACCGCCCGGGCGGCGCGCCATGGCTGCGCATCGCCGCGGCGGCGGGCGTCGCCGCGGTCCTCACCGCGGGCGGCTTCACGGCGGCGACGCTCCTCCGCACCGAGGCCACGCCCCAGCGACCCGCCCCGGCCGCGGCGACACCACCGGACGTCGCACCGGACGGCGAGCTCTCGGGCGAGGGCAGGATCGACCCGCACAGCAACCGCT
>NZ_JABWDV010000207.1 GCF_013362995.1 Streptomyces sp. TRM64462
ACCGGCGTCCGGCACACCGGCCCGTGCCCGGCACACCGGCACCCGCCCGGTGTGCCGGGCGCTGCCTACGCGGCGTCCCGTTCGATCGGGCAGCTCATGCAGCGGGGGCCGCCTCTCCCCCGGCCCAGTTCGCTGCCGGGGATCTCGATGACCTCGATGCCCTCCCGCCGCAGATGCGTGTTCGTCGTGACGTTCCGCTCGTACGCGATGACGACGCCCGGCTCGACGGCGAGGACGTTGCAGCCGTCGTCCCACTGCTCGCGCTCCGCCGCGTGCACGTCCTGGGTCGCGGTCAGGACCCGGATCGACGGGAGGCCGAGTGCCGACGCTATGGCGCGGTGCATGTGTTCGGCGGGATGGTCGGTCACCTTCAGCGCCTGCCCGTGCTCGCCCGGCTCGATGGTGTACGAGCGGAGCATGCCGAGCCCCGCGTACTGCGTGAACGTGTCGGGCGACACCATCGTCATCACCGTGTCGAGGTGCATGAACGCCCGCCGCTTCGGCATGTCCAGGGCGACGATGGTGCGCGCGGACCCGGCCGCGAACAGGCCGCGCGCCAGCATCTCGACGGCCTGCGGTGTGGTGCGTTCGCTCATGCCGATCAGCACGGCGCCGTTGCCGAGGACCAGTACGTCACCGCCCTCGATGGTGGACGGGTAGTCGTCCTGCCCCTCCGACCAGTGGTGGAACGTTCCGGCCTCGGGCCCGGTGAACAGCGGGTGGTGCTTGTAGATGGCCTCGAAGTGGACGGTCTCGCGCTGCCGGGCTGGCCAGCGCATCGGGTTGATCGACACCCCGTCGTAGATCCACGTGGACGTGTCGCGCGTGAAGAGGTGGTTGGGGAGCGGCGGGAGCAGGAAGTCGTCCAGGTCCATGACATGGAAGCGGACCGACGTGGGCTCGCTGTGCCCGGCGAGGAACTCCCGCTTGGTCATGCCGCCCACCAGCGCCTCGACCAGGTCCGACGTGTCCAGCGCGTCGAACGCGGCGCGCAGATGGTCCGTGGCGAGCGGCCCGTACTCCTTCTCGTCGAAGACCCGGTCCAGGACGAGCTTGCGCGCCGCGGGCAGGTCCAGGGTCTCCCGCAGCAGATCGCCGAAGAGGTACACCTCCACCCCGCGGTCGCTGAGGACGTCGGCGAACCCGTCGTGCTCCTGCCGCGCCCGGCGCACCCACAGGACGTCGTCGAACAGCAGCGCGTCCTTGTTGGTGGGCGTGAGCCGCTTCAGCTCCAGGTCGGGGCGGTGCAGTATGACGCGGCGCAGCCGCCCGGTCTCGGAATCGACATGGAATCCCATTCCCCCATCCTGCCCGGTAAATGCGATGGATCGGGTGCTCCGCCGCCGGGATACTCGGACGCGTGTTCTTGACGATCAGTACGACCGGTTCCCCCGAACGCCCCGCGACCGACCTTGGCTTTCTGCTGCACAAGCATCCCGATCGCGCGCAGGCGTTCTCCACCTCGCACGGCACGGCCCATGTGCTCTACCCCGAGGCCTCCGCCGAGCGGTGCACGGCGGCGCTGCTGCTGGAGGTGGATCCCATCGCGCTGGTGCGGCGCGGCAAGGGCGGCAAGGGCGCCGGGCGCGGCCAGGGACCCGACACGGCGCTGGCCCAGTACGTCAACGACCGGCCGTACGCGGCGTCGTCGCTGCTCGCCGTGGCGCTGGGCAGCGTGTTCTCCAGCGCCCTGAAGGGGCAGTGCGCGGCCCGGCCGGGCCTGGCGGAGGCCGCGCTGCCGCTGCGCGTGGAGGTGGCGGCGCTGCCCGCGCGGGGCGGGGCCGAGCTGGTGCGGAAGCTGTTCGAGCCGCTGGGCTGGGCGGTGACCGCGGAGCCGGTGCCGCTGGACGAGCGGTTCCCCGAGTGGGGCGACTCGCGGTACGTGCGGCTGGTCCTGGAGGGCGAGCGGCGGCTGGCGGACGCGCTGCGGCATCTGTATGTGCTGCTGCCGGTGCTGGACGACGCCAAGCACTACTGGGTGTCACCGGACGAGGTCGACAAACTGCTGCGGGCCGGTGAGGGCTGGCTGGCCGGGCATCCGGAGCAGAAGCTGATCACCAGCCGCTATCTGGCGCGCCGCTGGTCGCTGACGCGTGAGGCGATGGAACGGCTGGAGCTGGCGCGGCTGGCCGCGGCGGACGACACCGAGGTCGAGGAGATCGACAACGCGGTCGACGAGTCCACGGACACCGAGGAGCGTCCCGTTCCGCTGGCGGTGCGGCGCCGTGAGGCGATCCTCGCCGCGCTGCGCGCGGCGGGCGCCCAGCGGGTGCTCGACCTGGGCTGCGGGCAGGGCCAGCTCGTGCGGGAACTGCTGAAGGACGTCCGGTTCACGGAGGTCGTCGGCGTCGACGTGTCCGTACGGGCGCTGTCGATCGCCGCGCGGCGGCTGCGCCTCGACCGGATGGGCGAGCGGCAGTCGGCGCGCGTGAAGCTGCTGCAGGGCTCGCTCACGTACACGGACAAGCGGCTCCAGGGGTACGACGCGGCGGTCCTCAGCGAGGTCGTCGAGCACGTCGACCCGCCGCGGCTGCCCGCCCTGGAGTACGCCGTGTTCGGCGCCGCCCGGCCGGGCACCGTCCTCGTGACGACGCCGAACGTCGAGTACAACGTGCGCTGGGAGTCCCTGCCCGCCGGGCACGTACGCCACGGCGACCACCGTTTCGAGTGGACGCGCGCCGAGTTCCGCGCCTGGGCGGCGGAGGTCGCCGAACGGCACGGCTACGCCGTGGAGTTCGCACCCGTCGGACCCGACGACCCCGAGGTGGGGCCGCCCACGCAGATGGCCGTGTTCACCCTGACCGCCACCACGACCGCGTCCACGAAGGAGGGGGAGGTCGCATGACCAGCGCAGCCGCCGCTGTGACGGAGTCCCGTCGACTGGCCGTCACCGATCTGTCCCTCGTCGTGCTCGTCGGCGCCACCGGCTCCGGCAAGTCGACGTTCGCACGGAAGCACTTCAAGCCCACCGAGGTCGTCTCGTCGGACTTCTGCCGCGGCCTGGTCGCCGACGACGAGAACGACCAGACCGCGTCGGGTGACGCGTTCGACGTGCTGCACTACATCGCCGGGAAGCGGCTGGCCGCCGGCCGGCTGACGGTGATCGACGCGACGAGCGTGCAGCCGGAGGCCCGCCGCCAGCTCGTGCGGCTGGCCCGGGAGCACGACGTGCTGCCCATCGCCATCGTCCTGGACGTCCCCGAGGAGGTGTGCGCCGCCCGCAACGCGGCCCGCCCCGACCGGGCCGGCATGCCCCGGCACGTCATCAAGCGGCACCGCCGCGAACTGCACCGCTCGCTGCGCGGCCTGGAGCGCGAGGGCTTCCGCAAGGTGCACGTCCTGAAGAGCGTCGCGGAGATCGAGGCGGCCGAGGTGGTGCGGGAGCGCCGCTACAACGACCTGCGGCACCTGACCGGCCCGTTCGACATCATCGGCGACATCCACGGGTGCAGCTCCGAGCTGGAGACCCTGCTGGCCAAGCTGGGTTACGAGGACGGCCGGCACCCCGAGGGGCGTACCGCCGTGTTCGTGGGCGACCTCGTCGACCGCGGCCCGGACAGCCCGGGCGTGCTGCGCCGCGTCATGGACATGGTGGCGTCCGGGAACGCGCTGTGCGTGCCCGGCAACCACGAGAACAAGCTCGGCCGCTGGCTGTCCGGCCGCAAAGTCCAGCACACCCACGGCCTCGCCGAGACCGTCGAGCAGCTGGAGCGCGAGGACGACGCCTTCCGCGAGCGGGTACGGGAGTTCATCGCGGGCCTCGTCAGCCACTACGTGCTGGACGAGGGCCGGCTCGTGGTGTGCCACGCCGGTCTGCCGGAGAAGTACCACGGCCGCACGTCGGGCCGCGTCCGCTCGCACGCCCTGTACGGCGACACGACCGGCGAGACCGACGAGTTCGGGCTGCCCGTGCGCTACCCGTGGGCCGAGGAGTACCGCGGCCGCGCGACCGTCGTGTACGGCCACACGCCCGTGCCGAACACGTCGTGGATCAACAACACCATCTGCCTGGACACGGGTGCCGTGTTCGGCGGCAGGCTGACGGCGCTGCGCTGGCCCGAGCGTGAACTGGTCGACGTCCCGGCCGAGAAGGTCTGGTACGAGCCGGTGAAGCCGCTCGCGTCGGAGGCGCCCGGCGGCCACCAGGGCCGCCCCCTGGACCTGGCCGACGTGCACGGCCGCCGCGTCGTGCGCACCCGCCTCGCGGGCAACGTCGCCGTGCGCGAGGAGAACGCAGCGGCGGCCCTGGAGGTCATGAGCCGCTTCGCCGTCGACCCGCGCCTCGTGCCGTACCTGCCGCCGACCATGGCGCCCACGGCGACGTCCCGGCTCGACGGGTACCTGGAGCACCCGGCGGAGGCGTTCGCCGCGTACGCCGCCGACGGCATCACGCGCGTCGTGTGCGAGGAGAAGCACATGGGCTCGCGTGCCGTGGCCCTGGTGTGCCGCGACGCCGACGCGGCGCGTGAGCACTTCGGCGTGCAGGGCGCGACGGGCTCCCTCTACACCCGCACCGGCCGCCCGTTCTTCTCCGACGAGGCCACCACCGAGGAGGTCCTCGGCCGGATCCGCGCGGCGATATCGGCGGCGGGCCTGTGGGACGAGCTCGACACGAGCTGGCTGCTCCTGGACGGCGAGCTGATGCCGTGGTCACTGAAGGCCACCGGTCTGCTGCGCAACCAGTACGCCGCCGTGGGCGCCGCCTCGTCCGCCGCGTTCCCGGGTGCCGTCGCCGCCCTGGAGGCGGCCGCGGCCCGCGGTGTGGACGTGGCCGGACTGCTGGACCGGCAGCGCGGGCGGGCCGCCGACGCCGCCGCGTTCACGGAGGCGTACCGCCGCTACTGCTGGCCCACGGACGGCCTGGACGGTGTGCGCTTCGCGCCGTTCCAGATCCTGGCCTCCCGCGGCCGCAGCCTCGCCGCGGTCCCGCACGACCGGCAGCTCGCGCTGCTCGACCGCCTGGTGGAGCACGACACGACGGGCCTGCTCAGGACCACGCGCCGGCTGTTCGTCGACACGGGCGACGAGGCGTCCGTGCGCGACGGCGTCCACTGGTGGCTGGAGCTGACCGGCCGCGGCGGCGAGGGCATGGTCGTGAAGCCGCTGGAGGCGCTCGCCCGGGACGGCCAGGGCCGCCTGGCGCAGCCCGGCATCAAGTGCCGCGGCCGCGAGTACCTGCGGATCATCTACGGCCCCGAGTACACCCGGCCGGAGAACCTTGAGCGGCTGCGCTCCCGGTCCCTCGGCCACAAGCGCTCGCTCGCCGTCCGCGAGTACGCCCTGGGCCTGGAGGCCCTGGACCGCCTGGCCGACGGCGAACCCCTGTGGCGCGTCCACGAGGCGGTCTTCGCCGTCCTCGCCCTGGAATCCGAACCGGTCGACCCCCGCCTGTAGGGCGGCGGCGCCCACCTGAAGGCCGTGCGGCACCCGCCTGGAGGTGGGGGCGGCACCCGCTCGCCTGAAGGCGGCCGCGGCACCCGCCTGTAGGCCGGGGCGGCACCCGCCTGTAG
>NZ_JABWDV010000208.1 GCF_013362995.1 Streptomyces sp. TRM64462
CTCGTCGGCGTCGACCGGGCCCGCCGATGCCAGCCGGGCCAGCAGCGGGTCGAGCGCGGCCGGGTCGGCGAGCGGGATGTCGGGGTGCTCGATCACCGGGCAGCGTACTGAGGTCGGCTGCGTCGTCATCACCACTCCACCGGTGTCCGTCGCCGGCGCCCGGCGCGCGCTCTCTTGCGACTCTTGCGAAAGGGTGGCAAGACCGACCGGATTCGAACCGGCGTCCTCCTGCTCGATGCTTGGGCGCGACGACCTCTGCGCTACGGCCTTGCCGCGTGTGATCATAGCGGCTAACCGACCGGTTCCGGCCACCAGTTCGTCGGTCTGGTGACCGGAGCCGGGGTTCCGCGGGTCAGCCCACGGCGGCGGGCACCTGCTGCCGTACGGAGATGGCGTTGACGCGCAGCGTGAAGTACGCCGTGTCGTCGGCGGTCAGGGCGCGGGTGCGCTCCGGGCCGAGGCCGACAGTCGCGTTGAGGCAGAGGGCGACGGCGTGGACGGCGTCGCCGGTCTCCTCGTCCTGCAGCGCGAACAGCACGTTGTAGTAGTAGCTGGTGGCGTCGGCCGTCTCGCGGTAGAAGGACAGGTGGGTGCCCTGCTGGTCGCCCAGCCCGACGAAGGCGCAGGTGAGGGCCCGTTCGGTCTTCTCCCAGAAGCCCGGGTTGGCGAACGGCTCGGCCAGGGCCTGGCGTACGGCCTCCTTCAGGGACAGGACCATGACGCCCACGGGCGCGGTCTCCTGGAGTCCCCAGCCGCGCACGATCCGTACGGTCTCGCCGTGCGGGATGGCGGCTGCCGCCCTGCTGATCTCACCGAAGTCGAAGTCCACCGTCGCGGGGGCGATGGCGTGCTGGAACCGGTCCGCGATGCCGTGTGCCTGCTCCTCGTAGGACGGGCCGACCTCGAAGACCGTGGTGAACGTGGTCTTCTCGGCGGTGGGCCTGTCGGCTGCCATATGGCTGCTCCTCATGGCTGGAAAACGTCGCGCCGCACCGCGGGCCAGTATGCCGTCCGTGATCACCGGGTCTCGGGGCGGGGGTGCGCGCACTACCGTGGAAGCATGCGCGGGGAGTCGGCGGTGACCCTGTTCCTCTGCGGCGATGTGATGCTCGGCCGCGGCGTGGACCAGATCCTGCCGCACCCCGGCGATCCCCGGCTGTGGGAGGAGTACGTCAGGGACGCCCGCTCCTACGTCGCCCTGGCCGAGGCGGTGAACGGCCCGGTCCCGCGGCCCGTCCCGCCGGAGTGGCCGTGGGGCGAGGCCGTGCGGCTGCTCGACGCGGAGGCGCCGGACGTGCGGGTGGTGAACCTGGAGACGAGCGTGACCCGCGGCGACGACGCGGCGCCCGACAAGGCCGTGCTGTACCGGATGACGCCCGAGAACCTGCCGTCCCTCACGGCGGTCCGCCCGGACGTGACCGTCCTGGCCAACAACCACGTCCTGGACTTCGGCCGCGGCGGCCTGCTGGACACCCTGGACGCGCTGACCGGCGCGGGCCTGCGCACGGCGGGCGCGGGCCGGGACCTGGCGGAGGCGCGGAGCCCCGCGATCGTCCCCGTCGGGCGGGGCGGGCGGCGGGTGCTGGTGTTCGCGGTCGCCATGCCGTCCAGCGGCGTCCCGCCGGACTGGGCGGCCACGGCGGACGGGCCGGGCGTGGCCTTCGTACCGGTGGCCTCGGCGGCCACGGCGGAGGCGGTGGCGCGGCGCGTACAGGAGGTGCGGCGGCCGGGCGACCTGGTGGTGGTGTCCGTCCACTGGGGATCGAACTGGGGGTACGGCGTGCCGCCGGGGCAGGTGGAGTTCGCGCACACGCTGGTCGACGGCGGCGTGGACCTGGTGCACGGCCACTCGTCGCACCACCCGCGCCCGGTGGAGGTGTACCGGGGCAGGCTGGTGCTGTACGGGTGCGGTGACTGCGTCGACGACTACGAGGGCATCAGCGGCTACGAGAAGTACCGGGACGAGCTGCGGCTGCTGTACTTCGCCGCGCTGGAACCGGGCACGGGCCGCTTGGCCGGGCTGCGGATGGCGCCCGTACGGGCACGGCGCATGCGGCTGGAGGAGGCGTCCGACGACGAGCGGGCCTGGCTGCGGGCCACGCTGGACCGGGTGAGCCGCGGCTTCGGCGTACGCGTCGGCGCGGAGCCGCCGGAGCGGGGCCGGATGCTGTACGCCGAGCCCACGTGACGGGGCCGTCGGGCGCACCACGCCTGCCGGCCCCCACCGACCGCCCCGCCCGGTGCGGCGCACACCCCGCCTGCGTCCGTGACCCGCGGTCAGAGGTTGCCCTCCAGCAGCCGCGTCGACTCGGCCACGCCCACCGCGCCCGCCTCCGACCGGGGGTCGGGCAGCCGCCCGTCCGCGTCCTTCAGGTCGCCGAGCGCCCGGTCGACGGCCCGGTGGGCGGCGAACAGGCACGGAGTGCTGTAGATCGCCACATCGACGCCGAGGGCGGACAGTTCGGACAGCGACAGGCGCGGTGACCTGCCGCCGCCGATCTGGTTGAACAGCAGCGGCTTGTCGCCCGTCACGTCACGGATGCGGCGAACGGCGTCGACCGTGCGGACCCCGTCGACCAGGACGACGTCGGCCTCGGTCTTCGCCAGGGCCGCCGCCCGGCGCAGCATCTCGGCGTCCTCCACGGCGTCCGTGCGGGCCACCACGACGAGGTCGCCGCGCGCGTCGAGGACCCGGTGCAGCTTGTCCAGGTACTCGTCCAGCGGCAGCACCTGCTTGCCGTCGGCGTGGCCACAGCGCCGCGGGCGCTTCTGGTCCTCCAGCACGACCCCGGACGCGCCGGCGCGCTCCAGGCGGCGCACCACGTGGCAGGCGACCTCCGTGTCGACGTAGCCGTCGTCGATGTCGACGAGCAGATGCACGTCCGGCAGGGCCGTACGCAGCCGTTCGGCGAACGCGACCATGTCCGGCCAGGCGATGAACCCGATGTCCGGCAGCCCGTAGTAGGAGGCGGCGAATCCGAAGCCGGAGACGAACAGCCCGTCGTAGTGCCGCGCCGCGAGCGTCGCCGAGTACATGTCGTAGACACCGATGAGCGGTGTCGTCCCGGGTGCCGTGACCGCTTCGCGCAACCTGTTCCCGTACCGCAATGCGCCCTCCCACATTCCTCTTTCGCGCCTTCTGCGCGGTTCGCCCGGAAAGCTTCTCGGGTGGCGGGAGGGAACTCCAAGGCACTGTCACCCACACGGAGGAAGGGAGAAACGAAGGCCGCGATACCGGTTGGGCTTCGAAACGGACTCTTGTCGGCAACATACGGGCACGAACCGTGCGCGGATTACCACGCTCCGGTCACTGACACAACCTCACCCGAACATGAACTGGCTGGATATGATCGGCGCCCGCTTCCCGTTCCCGGGCCCCCTGTTCCCCCGTTCTCCGATCCACCGTTCGCCGTTCCGCCGTTCCGCCGTTCCGCCGTTCCGCTCCGAGGGTCGATGTCTTCCACAGAACCGCCGCCGCGTTCACGTCGTCGGCGCAGGCGCACCGTGCGTCTGCGGACGCTGCTCGTCCTGCTGGCCGTCGTCCCCACGGCGGCGATGGGCACCCAGGTCGCCGTGACCGCGGACCGGCTGCTCGGGCAGTCGCAGCACCTGCGCGGCGACGTCGCCGCCGGTGAGCGGATCGGCCTGCCCCTGTACGAGCTGCTGACCGCGCTGCAGGCCGAGCGCGCAGCGACCGCCGCGCACTGGGCCGGCCGGTCCGCGTCCGACACGTCGCTGACCGCCCGCCGCGCCGCCACCGACCGGGCCGCGGCCGCGTTCCGCGACGCGGGTGTCTCCGACGCCGGAACCGAGGAGGCGGAGCGCAGGCTCCAGGAGGTCCTGGAGGCCCTGGACGAGCTGGCCGCCCACCGGGAGCGGGCCGACGCCCGCACCGGCACCCCCGACAGCACGACGGCCTTCTACAACGGCGCCGTCAGCCAGATGATCCGCTTCTACCAGGACGCCTTCAACCACACCGAGGACGGCGAACTCACCCACGAGAGCCAGGTCGTCGTGCACCTGTTCTCGGCATCGGAGATGCTGGCCCAGGAGAACACGATCCTCGCCATGGCGGGCCCTTCGCGTGAGATCAACACGGCGCGGTTCGCGGACTACGTCAACGCGGTCGGCGCGCACCGGCACATGTACGACCGGTGGATCGTGCCGTACCTGCCGCCGGAGGAGAGCGACCGGTACGCGCGCATGGTCGGCTCGCAGGCCTGGCAGACCAAGACCCGTATCGAGGACCGGATCGTCTCCGAGCACCAGGACACCTCCGACGGCGTACGGCTGCCCCGCGAGGTCGCCGGCTGGCGCGCCGCGCACGCCCAGTGGTCGGCGGAGCTGGACGCCCTGAACGCCCAGCGGATCCGGGGCCTCCTGGCGCACGCCGACGAGAAGGCGGCCGCGCTGGAGTCGGACGTCACGTGGCTGATCGCGGGCAGTAGCGGCGCCCTGCTGGTGGTCGTGGCCGTCGTCGCGGCGACCACGCGTTCGGTGCTGCGCCGGCTGCGGCTGCTGCACGACCGTACGGTGACCGTCGCCGAGCGGACCCTGCCCGACATCGTGACGCGGCTCCAGCAGGGGCGGCCGGTCGACACGGACGCGCTGCCCAAGGTGCGCGGCGACCGGGACGAGGTCGGCAGGATCAGCGACGCGTTCGCCCGCGCGGTCGCCGTGTCCGTGGACGGGCACCGGCAGCTCGCGGCCGAGCGGCACGGGTTCGGCGCGTTCGCGGCGGGTATCGCCTCGCGCACCGGCAACCTGGTCAGCCGCCAGCTCAGCCTCACCGAGGACCTCCAGGACACGTTCGGCAACGACGAGGCGCTGCTGGCCCAGCTCATGCGGGCCGATCAGCTCACCGTCGGTATGCGGCGGCAGATCGAGAACCTGCTGGTGCTCGCCGGCGGCGAGATCCAGGACCCGCACACCGAGTCCATGCGCATCGCGGACCTGCTGCGCGAGGCGGCCGCCGAGGTCGAGGACTTCCGGCGGATCGACCGGCAGGCGCTGGACGAGATCAGCGTCGAGGCCCGCTACATCAGTCAGATCAGCCACCTGCTGGCCGAGCTGCTCGACAACGCCACCCGCTTCTCGCCGCCGCGCTCCCGCGTGGTGATCCGCGCCGAGATGGTGGCCGACGGGCTGTCGGTCGAGGTCGAGGACCGCGGCCCGCGCGTGAGCCCGGAGCGGTACACGGAGATGAACGCGCGCCTCCACTCGGCGCCGCCGTACGCGGTGCTCGCCGAGAACGCGCACCGCCTGGGCCTGTTCGTGGTCGGGCACC
>NZ_JABWDV010000209.1 GCF_013362995.1 Streptomyces sp. TRM64462
CACTGCTCCTCACCGGATGCGGAACCTCCGCCCCTTCGCCCTCCTCGTCGCCGTCGGCCCCGGAGGAGTTGAGAGGGCGGGACGCCGGCGTGTGGCGGCGGGTGCGGGACGGGGGTGGGGGCGTGGCGGTGGGTGTCGATCTCACCGATGCGGGGGCGACCGCCGCCGCGTTGCGGCGGGTGCCGGGGCCCGTGCGGGCCGTGGTGCACTGCGCGGGGCTGGTCGCGGGCGGTCCCGTCGCCCGTACCCGG
The DNA here is from genome assembly GCF_013362995.1 of Streptomyces sp. TRM64462. GTDB lineage: Bacteria > Actinomycetota > Actinomycetes > Streptomycetales > Streptomycetaceae > Streptomyces. The sequence continues at coordinate 252 of NZ_JABWDV010000209.1, forward strand.
CCGGAGGAGCTGCGGGAGCTGCGGGACGCGAAGGCCGGCGCGCTGCGTCACGTACTGGACGGCATCGACACGGAGGAGCTGCGGCACCTGGTGGTGTTCGGGTCGGTCACGGCGCGGGCGCCGCACCGGCACATGGGCGGGTACGCACTCGCCAACGAGGTGCTGCGGCGCGAGACGCTGCGCCTGGCCCCGCGCCTGCCGCACTGCGCGACGGTGGTCGCCGAGTGGTCGCTGTGGAGCGGGGCAGGGCAGGCCCATGCCATGGGCGCGGTGGCGCAGGCGCGGCGGATGGGCATGGTGCCGGTGGCGCTGCGGCCCGGCATGGCCGCACTGTCGGCGCTCCTCGCCCGCCCTGCCGGGCCCGGTCACGCGGAGGCGCTGGTGCTCACCGGGGCCGGTGATCCCACGTTCCCGCCGCCAGGACGGGTCGTCTGACGCCTTGCCAACTTGAAAGAAGGCACGCCGCTCGAAAGCACTTAACTTACATATAGCGATGCGCCCCCAACGGAAGGAAGCGCAGAACATGGCTATCGACTTGTGCAACAAGTCCCCGGCCGCTCTCGCCGACGGCAAGGCCGGGGCGTGGGCGGACGCGGCGGCGGACCCCGTCCTCCTGGAGGACCTGGGTACGGAGCAGCGGGACGCCCTGAACTTCGCGTACCGCACCACCCTCAGCAACGTCGACCCGCGCTTCGTCGCCGGTGACCCCGCGGCCTGGGCCAGCGACTTCGGCTATGCCCTGGACCGGGTGGCCATCCGGCTGGACAACCGCAGCAACGACGAGCTGCGCGAGCAGGCGCTGAACCACCCCGACCCGGCGATGCGCGAGCAGGCGCTGTTCGAGTACGCGGACCGGGACCACGGCGACGCGATCGAGCTGCTGGCCGAGGCCATCCGCAACGACCGCGACCGCCAGGTGCGCTGGGACGCGCTGTGGGCGGTGGAGAAGCTCGGCGGCCCGGAGGCCGTGGCGACGCTCCAGACGTTCCTGAAGGACTCCGACCCGGAGATCGCCGAGTGGTCCAAGCTGTTCATCAGCGAGCTGCAGACCGGTGACCCGGCCTTCGACGGGCGGGCCGGCAGGTTCACGCCGGGCCGCACCTTCGACGAGACGATCTTCCTGCTGATCCACTGCGACCTCTATGTGCGGCTGGACGACTCCAACCAGCACTGGGGCAAGATCTCGCTGGCCCCGCAGGGCCTGGCGCGGATCTACGGCCAGGCGCACGCCTGCCCGAACGTCGCGACCCGCGAGAAGCAGCTCGTCATCGCGAAGACCATCGAGGGTCTGCACGCCGACGGCTCCCCGCACGTCGACAACTACCTGTTCCGCGGCTTCACGGACCGTACGCGCCGGGACCGGGGCAACTTCTTCTTCGAGTCGCTGGTGCCCCGGCCGTTCTTCAAGTCGGGCCGCGCCGACGACCCGTCGGCCGGGGTGCGCGAGGCCAACATCGGCTTCGCCCGCTACGGCACCTGGCACCTGGAGCCGCAGTTCAAGGTGCACGACGAGTGGGCGATCCGGTACGTACGCGGCCGCTTCCAGGGCTGGGGCCACGTCAACCTCGCCCGGATCGCGGGCAAGCCGCTGGAGGAGATCCTCACGCCCGGCAACGGCGTCCTGTCGACCCTGCACGACCCCGAGGTCGGCCCGATGACCAACGCGTTCATCCTCGGCACGTTCAAGGGCAAGCTGAACGACTGGGACGGCGACGGCGTCATCGACCTGAACTCGCGCGACGTGTACTCGACCGTCGACGGCGAGATCGACAGCGACCAGGACGGCGTCCCCGACGAGCCCGGTCTGACCTGCTGCGACTGGACCACACAGCAGCAGCTTCCCTGACGTCCCGCATCCACCGAAAGGGGAGAGATGTCCACCGAGACGCAGCAGCCGTCCGTGGTCTACGGCCGCCCGGTGACCACCGACGGCGTGCCCAACCGCTACTCCGGCACCGACGTGACGCCCTGGACGCCGCCCGTTCCGGGCATCGACAACCTCGGCATCACCTCGGTCGACACCTTCGCCGTTCCCGGCGTCGGTGAGTACACCGTGTCGTTCAGCGGCTTCGTGCGCGTGGTGCGCTCCGAGCCGACCTCCGACGAGTGGTCGAACGCCGAGGTGTACACCAACCTCATCGAGATGAAGATGGAGGGCTCCTGCGAGGAGCTCGGCCCCATCACCGTCACGCTCAACCCGGACTGCCTGTCCGCCGGGCAGATCCGCACCCCGTTCGACCCGTACGCGGGTGAGGGCCCGGCCGCCAAGGCGTGCCGTATGGCCGTGGGCGCCATCTTCGACATGCCGAAGCTGGGGCTGAAGCTGGTCAACAAGGAGCCGATCATCCTCACGATCGACGACGTGCGCCAGATTCCGCCGGCCGGCTCGCCCGGCAAGGGGCAGATCTACCGGATGCTGCCGCTGCACGACATCAAGCACCAGGACGAGGCGCCGGTCGCCTATGTGACGAGCCTGCGCTTCACGATGGGCGGCTACCTGCCCAAGGAGGAGTTCGGCAAGTAAGGCACGGCGGTGGCCGGCGGGGACGACGCCCCGCCGGCCGCTTTCTCGTACGCACCCTCGTACGCACCCGTAGTGAGGAAGGTGGCCATGACAGCCGAAGCCCCCCGTCCGCGAGCGCCGTTCCCGCCCATCGGCCGCGCCGCCGCGGCCTTCCCGCCGCTGCAGGGCAGCGCCGTACCCGTCGCGCAGGAGCGGTGGGAGCGGCTGGTCAGCACCGTCACCGTGCCGGAGTCCCCCGGTGAGGTGTGGGCCGCGCTCACCGATCCCGCGCGGGTGGCGCAGTGGCTCGCGGTGTGCCGCGGCGCCTGGGCCACGGCCGGGCGCGAGTCGATGCTGGACTTCGAGGACGGCGAGTTCTTCTGGTGCCGCACCCTCGCCGCCGTACCGCCCCGTGCGCACGGTCCGGGCAGGCTGCGGCTGCTGTGGCGGTGGGTGGGGGTCGGGCCGGCCACGGCGGTGACGTGGACGGTCGCCCCCGCCGACCCGATGGGCGGGGCGGGCGGCTGCACGGTCACCGTGGTCGAGGAGGCCGAGAACCCGCCGTCGGACTGGCGGTCGTGGAACGGGATGGGCTGGCCGGGCATCCTCGACCAGCTGGCGGCGCATCTGCGGACGGGGACCGGCTGGCGGTGGCCGTGGCGGCGGGTCGGCCCGTACCTCCAGATCCCGCTGCCCGTGCCGCCGTACCGGGCGTGGCAGGAGCTCACGAGCGCGGGCGGGGTGCAGCACTGGCTGCAGCGCTCGACGGGGGCTCTGGCGCCGGACGAGGAGCTGACGCTCGTCATGGGCGACGCCAGCGGGACGGTGCGGATGCGGGTGACGCGGATGGTGGACGCCGCGCAGGAGTTCCCGTCGTACATGCCGTACCTGGAGTTCGAGCTGCGGCGGCCGTCGTGGACGGCGGCGCTGGGCGGGCGGCTGTGGATCGAACCGGCCGGGCTTGAGGGGTCGTTGCTCCAGGTCTGCCACTTCGGGTGGGAGAACCTGGACATCGCGGATCCGGTGACCGAGCGGAAGCTGCTGACGGGCTACTGGACGGCCGCCGCGGGCCGCGCGCGGACGCTGTTCCTGCCGCAGGGCGCGCCGGTCGGGCCGCACGGGTGGTCGGTGAGCGGGGCGGCCGCCCAGCCGGGGGCCGTGCCGGGGATGCCGGACGGTGCGATGACCGGGATGAATGGGATGCCGGGGATGCCCGCCGGGGCCATGCCCGGGATGCCGCCGGGGACCGATCCGGTGGAGGTGCGGGAGTTCCTGGAGCGGGCCGTCGGCGAACTCGGCTCGGCCATGGCGGGTGTGCTGTGCGCGCTCGGCGTACGGCTGGGGCTGTTCACCGCGCTGGCCGGGGGCGGCCCGGCGACGCCCGGCGAACTCGCGGAGCGCACCGGCCTTTCGGAGCGGTACGTCACCGAGTGGCTACGCGGTCTGGCCGCCGCCGGGTACGTGGAGCACGGGCCGGACGACGGCCGGTTCACGCTCCCGGCGGCGCACGCGGCGGTGCTCGCGTTCGAGGGGTCGCCGTTCCACATGGCGCCCGGGTACGCGCTGCTGCCGCCGCTCGCGGCCGCCGTCGACGAGGTCGCGGATGCCTTCCGCACCGGTGGGGGCGTGGCCCGTTCGACGTACGCCGACGGGCTGTTCACGGCGATGGAGCGGATGAGCGCGACCTGGCTGGACGGGCTGCTGACGGACCGTTGGATCCCGGCCGTCGACGGGCTGCTGCCCGCGCTGGAGAAGGGCGGGGCGGTCGCGGACATCGGCTGCGGCGGCGGGCGCGCGCTGCTGCGGATGGCGCAGGCCTTCGAGAACTGCCGGTTCACGGGGTACGACCTGCACGGCCCGAACGTACGGCGCGCCCGCGAGGCCGTCGCCGCCGCCGGTCTCGACGGCCGGGTGACGGTGGAGGAGGCCGACGCGGGCGACGCGCTCGCGGCCCTCGCGGCGAAGGACGGCGAGCCGGGGGCGGGCGGGCCGCTGGTCCTGGTGACCCTGTTCGACGTGCTGCACGACGTCGCCGCGCCCGAGGAGTTGCTGCGCACCGTACGGGAGGCGCTGGCGCCGCACGGGACGCTGCTGGTGCTGGAGTCGGTGTCCGCCGACGACCCCGCCGACAACACCGGGCCGCACTCCACCGTGCTGTACGCCACGAGCACCCTGTACTGCCTGCCGACCGCGCTGGCCGACGGCGCCCCCGGCCTCGGCACGCTGGGGCTGCCGCCCGGCCGGATCCGCGAGCTGGCGGACGCGGCAGGCTTCGGCCGGGTCGAACAGGTGCCGACCGGCAATCCGTTCACCGCGCTGTACGCGCTGCGTCCCTAGCGACGACCCAGGAGGGCAGGACAGCCATGGCCGACGACGACGCGTTCGTACGCCTGTTACGACTCAAGGACACGATGACCCCGTGGGCGCTGCGGGCCGCGGTGACGCTCGGCGTCCCCGACCTCGTCGCCGACGGCGAGAAGGACGTCTCCGAACTGGCCGAGCGGTCGGGCACCGTGCCCGGTGCGCTCGGCCGGGTGCTGCGGCTGCTCGCGCGGCGGGGCGTCTTCACGGAGCCGGCGCCGGGTGTGTTCGGGCCGACCGGCCTGTCCCGGCTGCTCCAGGGCGACCACCCGCGCAGCATGCGGCCGTGGCTCGACCTGGAGGGGCCGGTGGCGCGGGGCGACCGGACGTGCGTGCACATCCTGGAGGCACTGCGTACGGGCGGCCCGGTGCACGAGCGGGCGTACGGGCGGCCCGTGTGGGACGACCTGGCGGCCCGGCCGGAGCTGGGAGCCGCGTTCGACGCGGCGATGGCGCAGCGGGCGTCCTGGATCGCCGGGGACGTGGCGGCCGGGTTCGACTGGTCGGCGGTCCGGCATGTGATGGACGTCGGCGGCGGTACGGGGGTGGTGCTGGCCGAGGTGCTGCGCGCCCGGCCGGGGCTGAAGGGGACGCTGTTCGACCGGGCGCCGACGGTGGCGGCGGGGCACGGGGCGTGGGGGGCGTCGGACGCCGGGCAGCGGTGCACGTTCAGCAGCGGCAGCTTCTTCGACACGCTGCCGTCGGGCGCGGACGCCTGCCTGCTCGTCAATGTGCTGCACGACTGGGCGGACGAGCACGCGCTGACCGTGCTGCGCCGGTGCGCCGAGGCGGTCGGCCCGCAGGGGCGGGTGCTGATCGCGGAGCACCTGGTCGAGGAGGGCGCCGGCGGCCCGGGCGCCGCGGGTCTCGCGGAGCTGGATCTGGTGATGATGCTGGTGTACGGGGGCCGGGAACGCCGCCTCGACGAGCTGGCGGAGCTGGCCGGGCGTGCGGGACTGCGGGTCGGTGAGGTGTCGGTGACGCCGCGGGGCCTGTCGCTGGTGGTGTGCGAGGCGGAGGCGTCGGCGGCGTCGGGCTGACCTGTCCGTACGGCGCGGAGAGACGGCGGAAAGCGGCCCGGTGCTGGTGAAGGCACCGGGCCGCTCTCCGTGTACGGCGGCTGCTCAGAGCACGGCGGCGATGGGCTGGTACGGCTCCAGGGCGGCGCGCAGCTCCAGCGGGACGGGTTCGGGTTCCATGCGGTCGCCGTCGCGCCGCCGCATGCAGGCGATGGTCTGGTGGCCGCGGGCGACCAGCTCGCGGGGCCCGGGGGCGGCACGCCAGTAGGCGAAGTCCATGGTGACGCGGCTGCCGGCGACATGGCGCAGCGACATGTGGATGTCGATGTCGTCCAGGGCGCGGCACTCGCGCAGATACTCCATGCCGCAGGCCACGGTGACGAGGGCGAGGCCGTCGTCGAGCGCGGCCACGGTCCGCGGGGCGTGCTCGGCGAGGAAGCTCTCGCGGCAGTGGCCCTGCCAGCGTACGTAGTGGGCGAAGTAGACGTTGCCGGTGAGGTTGGTCTCCTCGAACGGCACGTGATGGCGGTGGACGTAGGCGGGGTGGGTCATGAGGGCGTGTGGTTCCTCTCAGCGGGCGTCCCGGCGGTACGGCGAGCCCCGGTGGGGGTGCCGACGCAGAGGGACACGGCGACGGGGTGGGGCAGTCCGGCGACGTCCGCGACCAGGCTGGCGATGCGGAACTCGCCGCAGCGCAGCAGCACCCAGCCGTCGTCGGCCGCGCGGTCCACGACGAGGGGTGCTCCCGGGTCCGTACCGAGGTCGACGCCGAGCTTGGTGAGGGTCTCGCGGCAGGTCCAGGCGCGGGTGAAGGCGTGCTGCGGGGGTTCGCCGGTGAGGGCGGCGAGCTGCTCGGCTGCGGCCGCGGCCTGCGGGCCGAGTACGTCGTCGCGGCGGCCGGCGGTGGCCGGATCGGTGACGGTGACGGGTTCGGTGACGGTGGCCGGATCGGTGACGCCCTCCCAGTCCACGGCGACGGGCCGGTCGGCCACGGCGACGAGGACGTGGCCGGCGTGGTGGCTGGCCGAGACGAAGCCCTTCTCGGCGACGAGCCGCCCGTCGGGTGCGCGTGTGACGTAGGCGTGCCTGCCGTCCCCGAGCAGGGCGGAGGCGAGCGCCGGGGAACGCCCGGAGGGCCGCCCGTCGCCGTCACCGTCGCCGGGGGCGCCGACGGCCAGGTCGGCCTGGGCGTCGGGCAGCAGCCGGTCGAGTGCGCGGGCCAGGTACGGGCCGAGGAGCTCGGCCGTCCACGGCTCCGTACGGGGCAGCGGGCCGACGTCCTTGAGGCGCAGCCCGTGCCATGTCTCCACGAGGGTGCCGTCGGCGGCCTCGACGGTCAGGTCGTAGCGGTAGCCGTCGGCGTCGTGCGCCGTCTCGTACGCGCGGACGAGGAGCGTGCCGCCGCTCCGTACGGGCCGGTGGATCCGCACCGCGTCCACGGCGACGGGCAGGACCCGGCGGTGCGGGACGCAGCCCTGGAGGAGATGGATGAAGGTGTCCCGCACGCCGGGGTCGCCGAGGGCCAGGTACGGGCTGTGGAACCCGCTGAACCACTCGGCGCCGCCCACCGCGTCCACGACGGCCTCGCAGCGCCGCCCGCCGAGCAGGTCGTAGCGGAGGAGGCGGTGGAAACGGGGACCGTGGAAGAACAGGTCGCCGTAGTACGGCGACCGGCGTCCGGCGCCGGCGGCGGCCGTGGACTCGTCCGGGGCGGCGTCCCGGGACTCGACCAGGGCGGCGTCCGGGGCGGCCGTGGTCCCGGGCGCGGGGGCGGCCGCCGTGGCCGGGTCGTGGCCCGGGAAGCGGCAGCGGGTGCGGAAGTGGTCCACGGCGAAGCCGGTTTCGGAGCTGCGCAGAATCGTTTCTACAGTGCCGTCGTCGTGGCGCAGCGCGGCGACGCGGACGGTCCGCGAGCCGTGGGCGGGCACGGTGACGGGCCGTTCGAAGACGGTGTCCGTGAAGTCGGGCGGCGGCAGCCGCCGCCCGTCCGGCGCGCCGGTGACGGCGGCCGCCGCCTGGGCCATGGCCTCCAGGCCGACGACCGCGGGCAGGACGGGCACGCCGTCGATGACGTGGTCGGCGAGGTACGGGTCCGTGCCGAGGCTCAGTTCCGCGTCGGCGACCAGCTCCACGCCCGGCTGGTGCACCACCGGCTGCTCCAGGAACCGCGACAGCGGCAGCCCCTCGTCGGCGTGGCGCAGCGTCCGCATGCGCGGCAGCCGGCCGGCCACCATGACCGTGCCCGGCAGGTCCGGCGCGGCCAGCAGCGACAGCAGCAGGTCCGTGCCCGTGGCGACCGGGATGGGCGCCACACCCCGGCGGCGCAGGGACTCCACGGCGCCGAGCCGGTGCGCCATGCCGGCGCCCGACCACTGCGACCACTCGATGTTCAGGCAGCGGCAGTGCGGCAGCGCCGCGGCCGTCTCCTCGACGCGGAGCCGCAGCAGTTCGTTGGCGAGTGCGTAGTCGGACTCCCCCGGTACACCGATGCGCGCGATGACCGACCCGAAGGTGACGAGCAGCCGCAGCCGCCCGGTGTCGACGGCGGCGAGTACGGCGTCGAGGCCGCCGGTCTTCGGCGCGGTGGCGGCGTGCAGCCGCTGCGGTGTGAGGGTCTCCAGGAGGCCGGGTTCGTTGAGGCCGGCGCAGTGCAGTACGGCCGTGACGGGCCCGAGGTGTCGGGCGGCCTCGGCGGTGCCGGCGCGGAGGGCGGCCGGGTCGGTGACGTCGGCGCGGAGGTAGCGGACGGTGAGGCCGGCCTCCTGGAACCGCCGCAGGTTGCCGGCGACTTCGTCGTCGTCCTCGGGGCTGCTGCGGCCGACGAGGGCGAGCCGGACGCCGGTGGCGCGGGCGAGCGCGAGGGCGCACTCGGCGCCGATGCCCTTGGCGCCGCCGGTGACGAGGCACACGTCGTCGGGGCCGAGCGGGACGGCCGCCGGGTCGGGCGGGGGCAGGGGCCGGTGGGCGGTGACGAGGAGGTGGCGGGTGCCGTCGTCGTCGTACGTGACCTCGGTGTAGCCGGTGACGCCCCGCGCCGCCTCGGCGGCGGCCCGGCGGATGCCGTCGGGGTGCGGGGGCACGTCGACGACGAGGCACGGCAGGTCGGGGCGTTCGACGGCGATGCTGCGGGCCATGGCGGCGCCGACGCCCCGGTGGTGGACCAGCACGAGCGGGCCCGGTCCGGAGACGGCGGCGTGGACGGCGGCGGCCCAGGTCTCGACGGGCGCGGCCGCCGGGCCCGGCTCGTGCGGCGGGAGGACGACGACCGTGGCGCGCGGCCCGGTGCCGTCGGGGAACGCCTCGCGGATCGTGTCGCCCAGGGGGTGCGCGTCGGCGGCGCGGGTCCAGGCGTACGCGGGGGTGTCCACGGGTGCGGGCGCGGTGTGCGGGCTCGGCACGAGCCGGTGGGTGTACGCGCGCACCCAGGGCCCGACGCCCGCGGCGCTGCCG
>NZ_JABWDV010000210.1 GCF_013362995.1 Streptomyces sp. TRM64462
GATGAACGCCCAGGGCAGCATGGTCGAACGGCACGCCGGCCGCCCCCTGATGAACGGCTTCCACGCCGGCTGGAGCGCCGGCGCGGTGGCCGGCGGGCTGCTCGCCGTCCTGCTCGCGGCGCTCGACGTTCCGTACACCGCGTCGGTGCTCGGCGTGGCCGCCGCCGCGTTCCCCCTCGCCGTCGCCGTCGGCTTCACCTACCTGGACGGGCCCGCCGAGGAGGAAGGGGAGTCCGAGCAGCGCCGCGGCCTCCCCGGCGTCGTCTACCTGGTCGGGGCGATCGCCTTCCTCGCGCTCCTCATGGAAGGACTCGTGGCCGACTGGAGCGGCCTCCTCCTCGCCCGCGAACTCCACGCCTCCGAAGCGGTCGCCGCCCTCGCCTACCCCGTGTACGAACTCGCCACGTTCGGCGGCCGCCTCTTCGGCGACCGGCTGCGACTGCGCTTCGGCTTCCGCCCCCTGCTCACCGCCGCCGGGGCGGCGACCGCCGCCGGCGTCGTCCTCGTCGTCACGGCGCCGTCCCCGTACTGGGCCATCGCGGGCTTCGGCCTCACCGGACTGACCGTGTGCACGGTCGTGCCCCTCTGCATGTCCCTCGCCGGCAGCCTCGCACCGGGCCGCGCGGACGCCGCGATCGCGCAGGTGTCGGCCATCGGCTACACGGGCCTCCTGGTCGGCCCCGTCGTCATCGGCTTCGTCGCGGAGGCGACCTCGCTGCGCACCGGCATCGCGTCGGCCGTCGCCGTGGCCCTCCTCATCACCGTCGCCTCCCGCCGCCTCCCGGCGCAGCCCGCGACGGACACGCCCACCGGCCCGGACGCCCCGCAGCGCAGCCTCACTCCACCGTCGCCCTGACCGGGTGGACACCGCGTGCCGGGGGTGAGCCGCGTCTCACCCCGGCGGGGGCGCTTGTTTATGCAACGAGTTGCACATCAAGATCGGGGCATGGCGCGCCCGCCCGCGCGGTCCTGCCGGTCCCCACCGGAGGAACCGGGCCCGGGCGCACCGACACCCTCGTAACCCTCGTACGGAGACGGCGACCACCCTCGCACCGAGCCGGAAAGGCGGACCCATGGCCGACCCGCTGCTGTTCCACCCGCGCACCTACGACCCGGCGCACTTCGACCCGGAGACCCGCCGGCTGCTGCGCGCCACCGTCGACTGGTTCGAGGAGCGCGGGAAGCGCAGGCTCATCGAGGACTACCGCTCCCGGGCCTGGCTCGCGGACTTCCTCGCGTTCGCCGCCAAGGAAGGGCTGTTCGCCACCTTCCTCACGCCCGCCTCCGCCGCCGACGGCCACCAGGACAAGCGGTGGGACACCGCCAGGATCGCCGCCCTCAACGAGATCCTCGGCTTCTACGGGCTCGACTACTGGTACGCCTGGCAGGTCACCATCCTCGGCCTCGGCCCGGTCTGGCAGAGCGACAACGCCGCCGCCCGCGCCCGGGCCGCGGAGCTCCTCGCCCAGGGTGACGTGTTCGCCTTCGGCCTGTCCGAGAAGGCCCACGGCGCGGACATCTACTCCACCGACATGCTGCTGGAGCCCGACGGCCACGGCGGCTTCCGCGCCACCGGCTCCAAGTACTACATCGGCAACGGCAACACCGCCGGACTCGTCTCCGTCTTCGGCCGCCGCACCGACGTCGAGGGCCCCGACGGGTACGTCTTCTTCGCCGCCGACAGCCGCCACCCGGCGTACCACCTGGTGAAGAACGTCGTCGACTCCTCCAAGTACGTCAGCGAGTTCCGCCTGGAGGACTACCCCGTCGCCGCGGAGGACGTCCTGCACACCGGCCGCGCCGCCTTCGACGCCGCCCTCAACACGGTGAACGTCGGCAAGTTCAACCTGTGCACCGCCTCCATCGGCATCTGCGAGCACGCGATGTACGAGGCCGTCACCCACGCCCGCAACCGGATCCTCTACGGCCGGCCCGTCACCGCCTTCCCGCACGTGCGGCGCGAGCTGACCGACGCGTACGTCCGGCTCGTCGGCATGAAGCTGTTCAGCGACCGCGCCGTCGACTACTTCCGCTCCGCCGGGCCGGACGACCGCCGCTACCTCCTCTTCAACCCGATGACGAAGATGAAGGTGACCACGGAGGGCGAGAAGGTCATCGACCTGATGTGGGACGTCATCGCCGCCAAGGGCTTCGAGAAGGACACCTACTTCGCCCAGGCCGCCGTCGAGATCCGCGGCCTGCCGAAGCTGGAGGGCACGGTCCACGTCAACCTGGCGCTGATCCTCAAGTTCCTGCGCAACCACCTGCTGGACCCCGCGGAGTACGAGCCCGTCCCGACCCGCCTCGACGCGGCCGACGACACGTTCCTGTTCGGGCAGGGCCCGGCCCGCGGCCTGGGCTCCGTACGGTTCCACGACTGGCGCCCCGCCTTCGACGCGTACACGCACCTGCCCAACGTCGGCCGGTTCCGGGAGCAGGCCGACGCGCTGTGCGAGTTCGTCACCACCGCCGCCCCCGACGAGGAGCAGAGCCGCGACCTCGACCTCCTGCTCGCCGTCGGGCAGCTCTTCGCGCTCGTCGTCCACGGCCAGCTGATCCTGGAGCAGGCCCGCCTGACCGGCGTCGACGAGGACGTGCTGGACGAACTTTTCGCGGTCCTCGTACGCGACTTCTCCGCGCACGCCGTCGAACTGCACGGCAAGGACTCCGCCACCGAGCGGCAGCAGCTCTGGTCGCTCGCCGCCGTCCGCCGTCCGGTCGTCGACGAGGCGCGCTCGGCCCGGGTCTGGGAACGCGTCGAGGCGCTCTCGGGCGCGTACGAGATGGCGCCGTAGCGTACGAGATGGCGCCATAGCCCTCTTCCGATCGCCCCCACTTCGCGCTGAACCGGCGAACAGCCCGGCGCCACAGGTCGGCAACCTCGGCGGCCGGCCGTGACGACTACGGCACAGAGCTGTCACACCGGTGCAAGAGGACGTGGGAGACGAGGATGAGACGACGACCAGTCGCACGGCGACTGTGTACGGCGCTGGGCGCGATAGCCCTCGCGGCCGCCACCGGCTTGGTGCTGACGACCCCCGAGGCGTCGGCGGCGGCCGGTGGCGTCACCGGCTACGCGACCCAGAACGGCGGGACCACCGGCGGTGCTGGCGGGCAGACGGTGCGGGCCACCACGGGAACCGCGATCCATGCGGCCCTGTGCGGCCGGGCAAGCAGCAGCACCCCGATCACCATCCAGGTCGAGGGGACCATCAACCACGGCAACACCAGCAAGGTGTCGGGCGGGAGCTGCAACACCGCCGACGACGTGATCGAGCTCAAGCAGATCAGCAACGTCACGATCATCGGGGTCGGCGGCGGCGCCCTCTTCGACCAGCTGGGCATCCACATCCGCGAGGCCCACAACATCATCATCCAGAACGTCACCGTCCGGAACGTCAAGAAGTCGGGCTCGCCCACGTCCAACGGCGGTGACGCCATCGGTATGGAGCGCGACGTCCGCAACGTCTGGGTCGACCACGTCACCCTGGAGGCGTCGGGCGGCGAGTCGGAGGGGTACGACGGCCTCTTCGACATGAAGGACAACACCCGGTACGTGACGCTGTCCTACAGCATCCTGCGCAACTCCGGCCGCGGCGGTCTCGTCGGCTCCAGCGAGACGGAGCTCTCGAACAACTTCATCACGTACCACCACAACCTGTACCAGAACATCGACTCCCGCGCGCCCCTGCTGCGCGGCGCCACCGCCCACATGTACAACAACCACTACGTGCGCCTCAACGACTCCGGCATCAACTCCCGGGCCGGCGCCCGCGCCAGGGTGGACCACAACTACTTCGAGGACTCCAAGGACGTCCTCGGCACCTTCTATACCGACGCGGCCGGCTTCTGGCAGGTCAGCGGCAACATCTTCGACAACGTGACCTGGTCGGGTCCCGGCAGCGAGTACCACCCGGCGGGGCCCGACCCGCGGTCCAACACCAGCGTCGCCATCCCGTACCCTTACAGCCTCGAGGCGGCCGGCTGCGTGCCGGACGTCGTGAGCCGGACGGCGGGCGCGAACAAGGGGCTGCAGGTGTCGGACGGCGACTGCTCGCCGCAGACCCCGTCACCGACGCCGACACCGTCCCCGACCGGGCCCACGCCGACCCCCACCCCCACACCGGGACCGACCCGGCCCGGCGGGACCAACCTCAGCATCGGCGCCGGCTCCGACGGCTCCAGCAAGGCGGACGGGACCAGCTACGGCAACGTGCGGGACGGCGACATGGGCACCTACTGGTCGCCGACCGGCTCGACCGGCTCCATCTCGGTCAAGTGGGGCTCCGCCACCACAGTTTCCGTGATCAACATCAGGGAGGCGTCAGGCGCCGAGGGCCGCATCGGGTCCTGGAGGGTCGTCAACCACGACACCGGCGCCGTCCTGACCTCGGGCAGCGGCGCGGGCGTCATCACCTTCGCGCGCACATCGCTGCACAAGATCACCTTCGAGATCACCAGCTCGAACGGCACGCCGCAGGTCGCCGAGTACGAGACCTACGCCGGGTAGCGCGGACGGGGGCCGTCACCGGTG
>NZ_JABWDV010000019.1 GCF_013362995.1 Streptomyces sp. TRM64462
CAGCGCGTCGTCCGCGTTGCCGCGCTGCACCCGCAGCGACACCCACCGGTCGGCGGGCCGCACCGGATGCTCCGTACGGCGCCGCCCGCGCCGGATCAGCCACCCGGCGTCGATGACTCGCAGCGCCAGGTCGGCGTCCTCGCGGAAGGCCCGGGGGAAGCGCTCGTCGAACCCGCCCACGGCACGCAGCGCCTCCGTGCGGTACGCCATGTCGGCGGTCGCCCACAGCGCGTTCTCCAGACCGGCCGTGTTCCGCTCCCAGTCGGTGGGCCGCCGCCCGGGGGGCAGGGGGACCCGCAGCACGCCTTGGACGCCGCCGGTGGCCGGGGTGGCGTCGGCGAGGTCGCGCGCCAGCTCCTCCCGCCACGCCGGGCCCACCCGTACGTCGTCGTCGAGCAGGACCGTCCACGGCTCCTCCACCACACGGATCCCGGTGTTGCGGGCGGCGGCGGGCCCGCGCCCGCGGCTGCGGCGTACGGTGGCGCGCCCGGCGAGCGGCCCGAGGGCCTCCAGCGGCAGCTCGCCCGCCGACCGCCCGCCCGGTGGTCCGTCCGGCTGTCCGTCCGGCGGCCGGTCGTCGACCACGACGATCCTGGCCGGCTCCGGGCCCCGGCTCGCGGCGAGCGCGGCGAGGCAGTCGGCGAGACAGGGCCGCCCCACGGTGGGGACGACCACGGCGTACGCGGCGGGCGGAGGGGTCATGCGGGGGCGCCTCCCGTTCCGGTGTCGGGGCGGGGCGTACGGAGTGCCCGTATTCGATCACCATATGCGGACACGGAGCGTTCCGCAGGAGGCCTAGGAACCGCGGACGCGCTCTTCCAGGCCGGGGACGCCGCGCGGGTGTCCGCTGCCGGGCGGCGGCCCGCCGGCCATGAGCGGCCGGGCGCGGCGCCGGTAGGCCGGGACGGTGAGGGCGTGGGGGAGCAGCCGGGCCGCGACCCCGCCCGCACGGCTGCGCAGGGAGCCCGCCAGCACCCGTCCGGCGCCCCGCATCAGCGCGGCGTACCCCTGCGCGGCCACCTGGACGGGGCTGTCCTTGTGCGGGTCGCTGCCGAGCAGGGTGTCCTCCAGGCCCGCGCGGCGGAAGAAGTCGGTGTCGGTGAGGCCGGGCAGCAGCGCGGTCACCGTGACGCCGGTGTCCCGGAGTTCGTCCCGCAGCGCCTCCGCGAACGACAGCAGGAACGCCTTCGACGCGTTGTACACGGCCTGGTACGGGCCGGGGACCAGGGCGGCCACCGACGAGGTGATCAGGAGCCGGCCCGCGCCGATGTCCACCATGCCGGGCAGCAGCCGCCGCGCCAGGTGCACGGTCGAGGCGATGTTGAGGTCGATGACGCGCGCCGTGTCGGCCAGATCCGCCTCCAGGAACAGGCCGCGGGTGCTGACGCCCGCGTTCAGCACGGCCGCCTCGACGGGCCGCCCGGTCGCCGTGACGGCCAGGCAGAGCTGTTCGACGCCGTCGTACGTGGCGAGGTCGGCCCGCACCTGCCGCACATCGGCGCCCCGGTGGCGCAGGTCCTCGGCCGCCGCGCCCAGCGCGCGGTTCTCGGCGCACACGACCAGGTCGAACCCGTGGTCCGCGAAGTGCCGTGCGAGTTCCAGGCCGATACCGCTGGAGGCGCCGGTGACCACCGCCAGGGGCTTCGCGAGAGGCTTGAGTGCGTTCATCGCGCCCGGGTACCCCGGCGGGATTGGCTTGAACGGACCTTGATGGTTTATCGTTCATCTATGCGGTTGTGGAGGAACCCTTCACAATCCGCGTGAGCTGCCCCGGCTGGTTCCCCCGTCCAGCCGGGGCTTTCCTTTGCGCCGCGACGGCTCCCGCACAACCGCCGGGCGCGGGATTGGGCTCCCGCTGCCGAGGAACTGGTGAGGGATGACCGAATACGAGCGTTCCCGCGTCATGCCCGCCCTGCCCGAGCGGGTCTTCGACGAGGCCGCCGACGTCGGCCGCCTCGGCGAGTGGCTCCCCGGCGACCTGCACGTACGCGCGCACCCGGGCGAGCTCCCCGAGGTCACCGTCCACGAGGACCGCACGGACGACGACGTCGACGCGCTGCTGCGCACGCGCAAGGACCGGCTGAGGCTGGAGTGGGGGACGAAGGACCAGGACAGCTACGGGGGCTGGCTCCAGGTCACCGGCGTCGACGGCGGCGCCAGTGAGGTCACCGTCCACCTGACGTTCCGCGACCCGTCCCACGACCCCGGCGAGCACACCGTCCAGGAGGCACTCGACCGCAGCCTGCACCGCCTGGAGGAGCAGGTCCGCCTGCGCGTGGAGGGCCCGGCGGGCTGACCCACAGGGACCCGACACCACCGCGCGGCGTGTCACGTCTCGACGGCCGGCGGCGCCGCCGCCACGTCCTCGCCGCGCAGCCGGCGGGTCAGGGCGACCAGGCGCGGGTGGCGTTCGTCCAGGTCGGCGGCGCTGCGGTCGAGCTCCTGGGTGAGGCGCTCGGTGCGCTTGTCGACGTCCAGCTCGTCGAGGACGCGATCGATCTCGGCCAGCAGCGCCCCGTGCAGCTGCCACTGCCGCGGATGCTCCTGCACATCCTCCAGCAGCAGATCCGCCACCCGGTCCCGGATGGCCCGGCCCGCCGCCAGCGCCTCGGTGAGCCGCGTCTCCGCCTCCTCCGCGTTGGCCGCGACCTGCGTGGTGATCAGCCGCGCGAAGCTCTCCAGGGCCCCGGCCATGTGCCCGAACAGCTCCTTCAGCCCGGCCGCGACGTCCGCCGGGAACAGCGGCTCGTCCGTCCGGAACTTCGCCAGGTCCGTGAGCGTCCGCGACAGCACCCGCAGCACCACCGCGCAGATCTCCAGCGTGTCCAGACCGGTCCGCAGCACCACCCGCGCCAGCAGCCCCTGCCGCACCCTCGGGTTGAACCGCAGGCTCTCCTCCGCCTGCCGCAGCGACGCGTCCACCTCCACGATGGCGTGGTCGAGCCGCCGTGCCTCGTGCAGCCGGCCCGCCGCGTGCGCCACGGAGATGTGCCCGAGCCCCGCGATGTCGTCGCCCATGGCGCGCAGCATCCGGCTCATCCCGGCCGCCAGCCCCTCGATGGACGCGCCCGCCGACTGCACCCACACGGGCGGCGCGAACAGCAGGTTGAACAGCAGCCCCACACCCGCCCCGATGAGCGTCTCCAGCACCCGGTGCCAGGCCGCCGAACCCACCGCCTGGGTCACCCCGAGCACCAGCATCGCGCTGATCGCCACCTCCGGAACGTACTCGCTGACCCGCACCAGATGGCCCACGATCAGCGCCGCGAAGATCGTCAGCCCGAGGCTCCACCAGGTCAGTCCCACCAGCGCGCTGAAGCCGATGGCCACCAGCACACCGGCCACCACCGAGTTCACCCGGCGGATCCCGTTCGTGAGCGTCGCGTACAGCGTCACCTGCACCACGAGCAGCGCCGTCAGCGGTGCCGTCAGCGGGGCCGGCTGCGGGGGCAGGAACATCAGCGCCACGACGTACGAGATGACGGCGGCGGCCGTCGACCGCAGCGTCTGCGTGGCGACGGGCTCCGTGGTCCGCCGCACCAGCTTGATCACGGGCTCCCGGACGCCGACCGGCATCCCCTTCCGCTCCACGCGCGCCTGCTCGCTCACCCGGCCCTCCCGCTCCCGCCGCGCCGCGCACGCGTTTGCCCCACCGGACCCGTGGTACCGGCTGAGGCCGGATCACGCACCGGACCACGGCCTGGAGCACGGCCTGGAGCACGGCCTGGAGCATGGCCTGGACCACGACGTGGATCACGATCTGGAGGAGCGATGAACCAGCCCGCACCCGTCGCCGTCGTCACCGGCTCGGACTCCGGCATCGGCCGGGCCACCGCCGTGCGCCTCGCCCAGGACGGCATGGACATCGGCATCACCTGGCACCTCGACCACGACGGGGCCCGGCGCACCGCCGCCGAGGTCCGCGCCCACGGCCGCCGCGCGGCCGTCGTCCAGATGGACCTGACCCGGCTGCCGGGCGCCGCCGACGCGGTCGACCGCCTCGCCCAGGACCTCGGCCGCGTCGACGTCCTCGTCAACAACGCAGGCACCGGCACCGCCACGCCCTTCCTCGACCTCCCGTACAGCCGGGTACGGGAGGTCGTCGACGTCGATCTCGTCGGACCGTTCCTGTGCGGCCAGCTCGCCGCCCGCCGCATGATCGCCCAGGGCGACGGCGGCCGCATCGTCAACGTCACCTCGGTGCACGAGCACCAGCCGCGCGTCGGCGCCGCCCCGTACTGCGCCGCCAAGGGCGGGCTCGGGCTGCTCACCCAGGTGATGGCCCTGGAGCTCGCCGAGCACGGCATCACCGTCAACGCGGTCGCGCCCGGGGAGATCGCCACGCCCATGACCGGCCAGGAGGACACCGACGTCCGCACGGAGAGGCGCCCCGGCATCCCGCTGGGCCGGCCGGGCGACGCACGGGAGGTCGCGGCCGTCATCGCGTTCCTGGCGAGTGAGGGCGCCTCGTACGTCACCGGGGCTTCCTGGACCGTCGACGGCGGCATGCTCCGCATGGGTCCGCAGGCGGGCTCCCACCTGGAGAGCGACGCCTGGCGCCGCCCCTGACCCGGGACCGGACGCGGTCCACCCGTACGCGGCCTGCCTCCGTCACGGTCCTCGGCCCCTCTGCTCGGCTCCACGGATATCGCGACGGATATCGATCAGTCGGATATGGCCGATATGTCGCAGTACCCCCGTTACCCGGCCGAGCGACCCTCCTAACGGAGCCGGGCACCCCCGGACGCCGCCCGCGTCCCTGCCCGCGTCTCCGCCCGCGTCCCCGCCCCCGCTTCGGCCGACGCGCCGACCAGCGACGTCGGCGTGGTGTGCACCGGCAGGTGGTACACGGCGAAGGCCCGCCCCAGAACCGGCTGGGCCACGTTGCGCACCCGCACCCCTCCGCTGGTCATCCCGTGCTCGGTGCCCAGATGGGCGTGACCGTGCACCGCCAGGTCCGCCCCCGCCTCGTCCACCGCCTCCGCCAGCAGATAGCTGCCGAGGAACGGATAGATCTCCACCGGCTCGCCGGCCAGTGTGTCCGGCACCGGCGAGAAGTGCGTCAGCGCGATCCGTACGGGGCAGTCCGCCTCGTCCCGAAGCATCCGCAGCGCCGTGGCGAGACCGTCCGCGCAGCGCCGCGTGTACCGGACGAACGCCTTCATCTCCGGCTCGCCGAACTCACCCGCGCTGCGCCCCGCGAACCCGCCGCCGAAGCCCTTCGTCCCGGCCACGCCGACGCGCGTCCCGTCCACCGCCACGACGGTGCCCTCGCCCTCCAGGACCCGTACCCCGACCTCCGACAGGACCGCGGCCACGTCGTCCTGCAGATCGCTCTGGTAGTCGTGGTTGCCCAGCACCGCCACCACCGGCACCGGCAGCCCCGCCACCTCCCGGGCCACCACCCGGGCCTCCTCCACCGTGCCGTGCCGGGTCAGGTCACCGGCCAGCAGGAGCAGGTCCGCGGAGTCGCCCAGCGTCTCGAACGCCGGCCGCAGCGCACCCGCGCTCTCCGGGGACAGATGGATGTCGCCCACCGCCGCGACCCGGATCATGACAGCTCCTCGGGGTGTGTCGGGGCGTCCGTGCCGGCCACCACCAGGTCCTCGTGCAGCGGGAGCCCCGCCAGCTCCTCCTCCGCGATCCGCAGGACCTCGGCGCGGCACGCGTCGCTGGCCACGGTGCCGTACAGCATCACGCCGGCGCCGCGCTGCTCGATCCGTACGCCGAGCTCCGCGATGTCCTCACTGGCCAGCCGGTCCCGCAGATGGGCGATCCGGTACTCGGCCGTGTCGGCGCCGCTCATGGGGACGCCTCCCTCCTCGGCTCGATGACGTGCAGCCGCTCCAGCAGGAACAGGAACGCCTCCGGCATGGGCGCACCCTCGTTCTCCCGCCGCAGCAGGTCCCAGTCGATCCGCTCCCGCAGCGCCCGCGCGATCGGCAGCACCGCCCCGAAGTCGCAGTGGTGCTCCGAGAACGCCGCGAGCTGGCTGCCCATCAGGTCGGTCGGCGCCAGCACGGGCATGTGCACCGAGTCGACCGGGATCACGTCGGCCCGCTCCAGCAGTTCCTCGGTCACCGGGTGCCGGGCCAGCTCGAAGATCAGGTCGATCTCCTCACCCCGGCACGTCGCCTTGATCAGCCAGTCTTCGGGCGCCTTGCGCACCCGGATGCCCGCGTTCTCCAGCTCCCGCGTCACCGCCTCCTCGTCCTGGCGCAGGACGGCGAAGTCGGTGTCGTGCTGAAGACTGGCCCGGACCCCGTGCGCGTACGCCGCCACGCTCCCGGCGAGCGCGAAGCGGTGCCCGCCGCCCTTCAGCAGCGCCGCGACCTGCTTCGTCGCCTCCAGGATGGCCTGCGTACGGTCCGGGGGCAGCGGCCTGCCGCCGGCCGGCCCTCCCGGGTCGGGCGCACCGAACGGCAGCGGCTCGGCGGGCCCGCCGGCACCGCCGTTCCACCGGGCGGCGTCGTGTGCGTGGTTCGTCACGGTCCTCCGCCCCTTTCGTCGGGCTGGGGGAGCGCTCCGGGTACCCCGGCCCACGGCGCCGTATCCCGCCCGCGGCACGGATCGCGTACGGGCGCGTGCCCGGGCGTGGACTGGGCGTGGACTGGGCGTGGTCGGCCGGTCAGGGCTCCTGCTCGCGCTCGTGCTCCTTCGCGACCTGGTCCGCCCGGGACTCGGGCCCCGGCGGCGCCGCGGCCGCCGGATCGAGGATCCGGGTCAGGAAGTCCCGCGTACGGGCCTCCCGGGGCTCGCCCACCACCTGCTCCGCCGGCCCCTCCTCGACGATCAGCCCGCCGTCCATGAACACCACCCGGTCCGCGACCTCACGGGCGAAGCTCATCTCGTGCGTGACCACCATCATGGTCATGCCCTCCGCCGCCAGCCCCCGCATCACCGCCAGCACGTCCCCGACCAGCTCCGGGTCGAGGGCCGACGTCGGCTCGTCGAACAGCATCACCTCCGGGCCCATCGCCAGCGCCCGCGCGATGGCCACCCGCTGCTGCTGGCCTCCGGAGAGCTGCGCCGGGTACGCGTCCGCCTTCTCGGCCAGGCCCACCCGCGCCAGGTTCTCCCGCGCCACTCGCGCGGCCTCCTCCTTGCCGCGCCGCAGCACTCTCCGCTGCGGCAGCGTCAGGTTCTCCGCCACGGTGACGTGCGGGAACAGGTTGAACTGCTGGAACACCATGCCGATCCGGCGGCGCACCGCGTCGATGTCCACATCGAGGTCCGTGACCTCGGTCCCGCCGACGAAGACCTGCCCCGCCGTCGGCTCCTCCAGCAGGTTCACACAGCGCAGCAGCGTCGACTTCCCCGACCCGGACGGGCCGATGACGCACACCACCTCGCCCCGCGCCACCTCCAGGTCGATGCCGCGCAGCACCTGGTTGTCCCCGAACGCCTTGTGCAGGCCCCGGACCTCGATCTCGGCACGCCCACCCGGATCCATGGTCATCTGCCCTTCCCGGTACGGGCCTCCAGGCGGCGCACCACGAAACTCAGCGGAACCGTCACCAGGAGGTAGCACAGCCCGGCGACGAGGATCGGCGTGGAGTTGGCCGTCTGGCTGGCCAGGTCACGCCCGAACTTGGTCAGCTCCCGCTCGTTCAGTGTCACCCCGAGGAAGAGCACCAGCGACGAGTCCTTGAACAGCAGCACGAGCTCGTTGGTCAGCGGCGGGATCACGATGCGGAACGCCTGCGGGATGATCACCGACACCATCGCCCGCCCGTGCGAGAACCCCAGCGACCGCGCCGCCTCCATCTGTCCCTTCGGCACCGCCTGGATGCCCGCGCGGATCGTCTCCGCCATGTACGCGGCGGCCACCAGACCGAGCCCGAGCGCGACCTTCCCGTACGTACCGCCGGGGATCTGCGTCCCGGGGAACGCCAGCGGCACCGCGACCCCCACGAAGATGAAGATCAGCAGGGCGGGCAGGCCCCGGAAGAACTCGATGTACACACTGGCGACCCACCGGTACGGCGCCACGGACGACAGCCGCATCAGCGCGACGACCAGGCCGAGCACCAGCCCGAACACGAAGCCCGACAGCGTGTACACGACCGTGTTCCGCAGCGCCGTCGTGATGATCTCGGGGAACAGCCGCCGCGCGAGGTCCTCCTGCGCGAACTGATTCTGCAGCCGGTCCCAGTCGGCCATCAGCCCGACGGCCACCAGCACGGCGACGAAGACCGCGTACTGGACGCCCTGCGAGATCCGCCGCCGCTGACGCCGCGTCAGCCGCGAGGTCACGAGCCGGCCTTCGGCAGCGGGCCGATCCACTCCTCGTACAGCTTCTCGTACGTACCGTCGGCCCTGGCGTCCGTGATGGCCTTGTCGATCGCGGCCCGCAGCTTGTCGTTGCCCTTCTTCACCGAGAAGCCGTACTGCTCACCCGTCTCGATGTTGTCTCCCAGCACGAACGCGTCCGCGGTGGCCTTGTCCTTCAGCCAGCCCCGCACCACCGGGTAGTCGATGACGACCGCGTCCACCTGGCCGGTGCGCAGCCCGTTGAGCACGGCGTCGGAGCTCTCGAACGCCACCGGGTCGAAGCCCTGGCTCTTGGCGTAGCTCTCGCCGGTCGTCTCGGCCTGCGCGCCCAGCTTCAGGTTCTGCGCCTTCACGTCCGCCAGGCTCTTCGCGCCGCTCTTCCTGGACACCAGCAGCGCCTGCGTCGCGTCGAAGTACGGGACGGAGAAGTCGACGTTCTTCTTCCGCTCCTCCGTGATGGTCATACCGGCGGCGGCCAGGTCGCACTCGCCGGAGTTGAGGAACGCCCCGGTCTTGAAGTTCTCGAAGGGCGTGTCGAGGATCTTCTGCTCGACGCCCAGATCCTCCGCCACCAGATCGATCAGCGCCACGTCGAACCCGACGACCTCGCCGTCCCGCTCGAACTGGAAGGGCGGGTACGGCAGGTGCGTGCACGTGGTCAGCTTGCCCTGCTCCACGACGGGCACGCCGCCCTCGGCCGTACCGGGTCCGGCGTCACCGTTCCCGCAGCCGGCGACGAACAGCAGCGCGGCGGCGGGGAGCGCGGCGGCGCGGAGCACACGCGAACGGATTCCGGCGGGAGCGGGAGCGGAAGCGGGAGCCGAGGCGGGGGCGGGGGAGTGGGTGGTCTTGCGGCCGGCAGTCATCGACACGACGGACCTCCAAGGGCACGGGGCGGCGGGAACGGGGGAGCCGCCGGCGGTGATCGTATGCCACGAACGCGGCGCCGGAGCGGAGATCGGCCAACGCCGTCCCCACCATCCGTCCATCGCCGTCCGTCCACCGCCCCACGAGCCGCCCGGCCGGGGCCACCTGCGGCGACCCCATGGACACACGCCCCCGGAACACCGTCATGCTGGGGGCGTGTTCCCCATTCCTCAGCAGCCCCAACAGACCCCCGGTGCAGGACACATGGTGGTGTGCGGCGACGACGCGCTCGCGCACCGCCTCGCGCACGAGCTGAACGACGTGTACCTGGAGCGCGTGACGCTCGTCGTCCCGGGCCGTGGCGAGTCCGCGCCGCAGGGCCCCGACCGGCGGGCCGGGCGAGGCGCCTTCGCCCTGTTCGGCCGGATGTCCGCCGCCATGACCCGCCCCATCGGCGGAGGCGGTGGTGGAGGCGGTGGTGGTGGAGGCGGTGGCGGCGGTGGCGGGCGGGGCGCCGCGCAGGGCGGGCCGCTGTCCCCGTACGCGACGCACGGCGGCCGGTCCGCCCGTACCGTACGGGTCGTCGAGGCCGCCGAGGCCGACGAGGCGGCGCTCGTCGACGCGGGCGTCGAACACGCCGCCGCGCTCGCCCTGGTCCAGGAGGACGACGAGACCAACATCCGCACCGCGCTGCTGGCCCGCCGCCTCAACCCCCGGCTGCGCCTGGTCATCCGCATGTACAACCGCAAGCTCGGCCAGCACCTGGAGGAGCTCCTCGACCAGGCCGCCGCCGTCGCCGAACCGGGCATCGACCCCGAGGTCCTGGACGCCTCCACGACCGTCCTGTCCGACGCCGACACCGCCGCGCCCGCCCTGGCCGCCACCGCCGTCGCGGGCACCAGCAAGATCGTCCACGCGGACGGGCTGCTGCTGCGCGCCGTGGAACGCACCCCGCCGGGCCCCGGCGAGGTCGCGGACCCCGGCCTGTGCACCCTGGCCCTGCTGTCCTCCACGGCCAACGACCCGGCCGGCAGCGAGGGCTCCGACAACAGCGGCGACCAGGGCCCGCAGCTGCTCCCCGACGACCGTGCCGTCGCCGCCGCCACCGGACGCGGCACCGTCGCGCTCGAAGCCATCACCTATGCCGGGCCCACCCTCCCCGCGAAGCGGCTCGGCAGCGGGTCCGTGCCGTTCGCCTCGCTGTTCTCGCCCCGGCTGCGCTGGTCGATCGCCGGCCTGGTCCTCGCGGTCACCGCCATCGCCGTGGCGTCCTGGCTCACCACGGACGACCACCCGCTGCACGCCGCGTACCTGACGCTCCTCGACATCTTCGCGATCGGCGACCCGGCCCTCGACGACCCCGTGGAGCGTCAGCTCCTGCAGATCTTCGCCGGCTTCGTCGGGCTGCTCCTGCTGCCGATCCTGGTCGCCGCGCTCCTGGAGGCGCTGGGCACGTTCCGTACCGCCACGTCGCTGCGCCGCCCGCCGCGCGGCCTGTCGGGGCACGTGGTGCTGCTCGGCCTCGGCAAGGTCGGCACCCGTGTCCTGGCGCGGCTGCGCGAACTCGACATCCCCGTGGTCTGCGTCGAGTCGGACCCGGAGGCCCGGGGCATCGCGACGGCCCGCCGGCTGCGCGTGCCGGTCGTCCTCGGGGACGTCACCGAGGAGGGCGTCCTGGAGACCGCCCGCGTCCACAAGGCACGCTCCCTGCTGGCCCTGACCAGCCTCGACATCACCAACCTGGAAGCGGTCCTGTACGCCCGCTCCGTACGCCCCGACCTGCGGGTGGTGCTGCGGCTGTACGACGACGACATCGCGACCGCCGTCTACCGCACCCTGCGCGCCGCGCACCCCGACGCCCTCACCCGCAGCCGCAGCGTGTCCCACCTGGCGGCGCCCGCGTTCGCCGGGGCGATGATGGGCCGCCAGATCCTCGGCGCCATCCCCGTCGAGCGCCGGGTGCTGCTCTTCGCCGCCCTCGTCGTGGCCGGCCACCCGGAGCTGGAGGGCCGTACGGTCGCCGAGGCGTTCCGGCCGGGGGCCTGGCGGGTGATCGCCCTGGACGCCACGGCACCCGAGCAGCGCCGCCCCGACCTCGCGGCCGTCCACGCCGAGGGCACGGAGCGCAGCACCGGCCTGGTGTGGGACCTGCACCCCGGGTACGTCCTGCGGCCCCGGGACCGGGTCGTGCTCGCCGCGACCCGCCGCGGCCTCGCGGAACTACTCGGCCGGAGGGCGCCGTGACGCGTGGCCCCGTCCGGTCGAGGGCCCCGTGACGAGCGCCGCCCGGGCGATCACTAGGGTGTCCGTCGGCACGCAGCGGCGAGGTGTGGAGGTACGGCTGTGCTGATGGTGGGCAAGATCCTGCGGTTCGACGAGGTCCGGGGCTACGGCTTCATCGTTCCCAGGGAGGGCGGTGAGGACGTCTTCATGCACGCGAACGACCTGCTGGACGACAAGTACCTGTACCAGGCGGGGCGTGAGGTGGAGTTCTACCTGGAGATGGGCGACAAGGGCCCGAAGGCGTCGGAGATCCGCCTGGTCGACCGCGCCCCCGCGCCCCGGCGGGCCCCCGTGTCGCCCGCTGTCCCGGAGCGGGCGGGGGACCTGGAGGACCTGGACGACGACGGGCTCGACGTCCTGACGACCGCCGAGTTCCAGACCGAACTCACCGAGGCCCTCATCGAGGCGGACGGCACCCTGACGGCCGCCCAGCTGAAGCGCATCCGCACCCGGGTGGCCGAGCTGGCCCGCCACCACGGCTGGCTCGAAGGCTGACCCCCGGTGCACGGGGGCGGCGCTGCCGGAGCGGCGCCCCGCCCCCGGCGTCCCGCCCCCGCCCTCGGCACGCTGCCGTCGGCGCGCTGCCGTCGGTGCGCCGCCCCGCCGGGCCCGGCGCCTACGCGGGATCGGGGCCCCCGCCGCGTACGGCTCTGACCAGACGCAGCAGACGGGCCTCGTTGCCCGTCAGGCCCGCCCGGCGGAGGGCCTCGTCGGCCTCCGCCATGGGGGACGACAGATACACCCCCGCCATCGGGGCGAGGCCCGGGTCGGTGAGGACGGCCTGAGCGGTCTCCACGAGCCGGATGTAGGCCTGGGCTGCGGCGCGCTCGTGCGTCGTGAGGGTGATGGGCATCTCTGGCTCCCTGTCTCGCCGGCGACGGATCGGTGCTCCCACTCTTCCGTACACCACTGACAGTCACCCCGCGTCGCGTCCGCGCACGAACTCCAACAGCCGTTCCACGAACACCCGCTGACCCTTCACCAGACGCGTCAGCGCCTCCTCCGGCGTGCACCACGCCACCCGGTCGACCTCCGGGAACTCCCGCTGCACGCCCGAACCGCGCGGCCACTCCATCGTGAACGTCCCCGGCACCACCAGCGCCGGGTCCAGGTCGCCCTCGACCGCCCACACCGTGACGACCTTCCCGCCCGACTGCCGGACCTCGCCCAGCGGCACCGGTGTGCCGTCCGGCGCGGGCAGCCCCAGCTCCTCGGCGAACTCGCGGCGCGCCGCGGCCTCCGGCGTCTCGTCGTCCCCGTACTCGCCCTTCGGCACCGACCACGCCCCGGCGTCACGCGCCGCCCAGAACGGCCCGCCCATGTGCGCGATCAGCACCTCGAGCCGCCCGCCCGGCGTACGGAACACCAGCAGTCCCGCGCTGCGCTTCGCTGTCATGCCGCCCAGTGTGCCCCGCCGGGCTCCCGACGGGGCTACTGTCGGCGGGTATGCGAGAGGACCGTCCGGACTTCCCCGCGTACGAGGCGCCCCGCGCGCCGTCCGTGCCCGCGCTCGACGTGTGCGTGGCGCGCTGCCGCGCCTGCCCGCGGCTGGTCGCCTGGCGCGAGCAGGTCGCCCGCGAGGGCCGCCGCGCCTACGCCGGCTGGGACTACTGGGCCCGCCCGGTGCCCGGCTTCGGCCCGGACGACGCCGCGCTCCTCGTCGTCGGCCTCGCCCCCGCGGCCCACGGCGGCAACCGCACCGGCCGCATGTTCACCGGCGACCGTTCCGGCGACGTGCTGTTCGCCGCGCTCCACCGGATCGGCCTCGCCAGCCAGGCCGAGGCCACCGCACGCGACGACGGGCTGCGGCTCACCGGTGTACGGATCACCGCCCCCGTCCACTGCGCCCCGCCCGCCAACCGGCCCACGCCCGCCGAGCGCGACACCTGCCGCCCCTGGCTCGTCCGCGAACTGCGGCTGCTGCGGCCCGCACTGCGCGCCCTCGTCGTGCTCGGCGCCTACGGCTGGCAGGCCGTGCTGCCCGCGGCCGCCGAGGCCGGCTGGACCGTGCCCCGGCCCCGCCCGGTCTTCGCGCACGGCGCCCGTACCGCCCTCGCCGCCACGGACGGCGGCGCTGACCTGGAGCTGTTCGGCTGCTACCACGTCAGCCAGCGCAACACCTTCACCGGGCTGCTGACACCGGACATGCTGACGGACGTCCTGCGCGCGGCCGCGGGGGCGGCGGGGCTCCGCACGCCGTATCGCGCCTGAACGGCGCTCGTCCTCGAACTCCCCCAAGCTCTTCGAGCAGGGGGTACCCCCAGACGGGCTGAAATGCGGGGGGTTCGGGGGCAGAGCCCCCGATTCCCTAACCCGTGAACTCGTACGTGAGCGGCGCCGACTCCGGTGCGAACCGGAGGTCCGTCACCTCCAGGACATGGCCGTGCTGGTCGTACACCACCCGGTGGACCGTCAGACACGCGGCCGCCGCCGGGACGTGCACGCCGATCGACTCGCGCCGCGTGAGCCGCAGCCCCGCCCGGTGCATCCAGTGGTACAGCAGCCGCATGTCGGGGCGCCCCGAGCGGGCGTCCGACCTGCGGTAGCGGGCCAGCTCCGGCACCTCGGCGAGCGCGTGGCGCGAGAACCGGGACACCGCCAGCCGCTCGGGCGTGCCGTCCGCCGCGACCACCCGGTGACGGTGCACCAGCGACGGCTCGCCCGGCAGCAGCCCCAGTTGCTCCGCCGTCCCGGGCGGCGCCGCCTCCCAGGCGAGCGTCGCCTCCGTCACACCGCCGGCCCTGCCCGCACCGCACGGGAACTCCCGGAGGCCGGGCGCGAGCGCCGGCCCCTCGCCGGGCGCGGGCGCGGCGGGCGTGGCCGCGAACGTACCGCGCCGCTCCGTGACCACGAGCCGCTCGTCCCGGAGCAGGCGCAGCGCGCTGCGTACGGTCTGCCGGTTCACGTGGAAGCGGTGCACGAGGGACCGTTCGGACGGCAGCCGCGTGCCGGGCGGTATCCGCCGCTGCGTGAGGTCGTCCCGGAGCGCCGCGGCGACCTGGAGGTACAGCGGAAGCACCGTGGGAGCGTGAGGCTCAGCCATGATCAACCCTCGGATTTCGCTCAGCGTAGCTGAATGAGTCGTACAGGTGACCATCCCTATCATTGGTCTATACCTGTTGGGAAGGGGGAGCCCCGGGCTCCCGCGGACTCTGGCCGAAACGCAGCCGAAACGCAGCCCGGCGGATTCGCCCCGCCCCTGCGCGGGTACCCGCCGCGACCGCCGACGTAAGACGGACGACCGAAGGGGGACCGCCGCCATGAGGGCCGTCACCTGGCACGGGAAGCGCGACGTCCGCGTCGAAACCGTCCCCGACCCCCGCATCGAGAAACCCACGGACGCCGTCGTCCGCATCACGTCCACCGGACTGTGCGGTTCGGACCTCCACCTGTACGAGGTGTTCGGCCCGTTCATGACTCCCGGCGACATCCTGGGCCACGAACCCCTCGGCATCGTCGAGGAGACCGGCGCCGACGTGCCGGGCCTGAAACCCGGCGACCGCGTCGTCGTGCCCTTCCAGATCGCCTGCGGCCACTGCTGGATGTGCGGGCGCGGCCTGCCCACGCAGTGCGAGACCACCCAGGTCACCCGCGAGGGCACCGGCGCCGCCCTGTTCGGCTACTCCCGTCTCTACGGCTCCGTGCCCGGCGCCCAGGCCGAGTTCCTGCGCGTCCCGCAGGCCCACTACGGGCCGGTCAAGGTCCCGGAAGGCCCGCCCGACGACCGCTACCTCTACCTCTCGGACGTCCTGCCGACCGCCTGGCAGGCCGTCCGGTACGCCGACGTGCCGCCCGGAGGCTCCCTCGCCGTCCTCGGACTCGGCCCGATCGGCGAGATGAGCTGCCGGGTCGCCCTGCACCTGGGCGTGGAGCAGGTCATCGGCATCGACCTCGTACCCGAGCGCCTCGGCCGCGCCCGCGCACGCGGCGTGGAGGTCCTCGACCTCACCACGTACGACGGCCAGGACGCCCTCGTCACCGCCGTCCGCGACCGCACCGACGGCCGCGGCCCCGACGCCGTGATCGACGCGGTCGGCACGGAGGCCCACGGCAGCCCCGTCGCCCACGCCCAGCAGCAGGTCGCCGGACTGCTCCCCAGGTCATGGGCCGCCCGCCTCTACGAGGTCGCGGGCACCGACCGGCTCGCCGCCCTCAACCTGGCCATCGCCCTCGTACGGCGCGGCGGAACGCTGTCCCTCAGCGGCGTCTACGGCGGCACCGCAGACCCCCTGCCGATGCGGACCCTGTTCGACAAGCAGATCCAGCTCCGCATGGGCCAGGCCAACGTCCGCCGCTGGACCGACGAGATCCTGCCGCTCCTCACCGACGACGACCCGCTCGGCGTGGACACCTTCGCCACCCACCACCTCCCGCTCGCCGACGCCCCGCACGCCTACCGCATGTTCCAGCGCAAGGAGGACGGCGCCTGCAAGGTGGTCCTGCATCCCTGAGGCCGGAGCGTGCGATGACGGAGCGTATGGCGGCCACCGAAGCCCTCCAGGACGGCCGGGACGCCTTCGGGCGCCGCGCCTGGGCGCAGGCCTACGAGCGGCTCGCGTCCGCCGACGCGCACGGCCCGCTCCCCGCGGCCGACCTGGACCGGCTCGCCGTCGCCGCCTACCTCACGGGGCGCGAGGACCGGGCGGTCGAGCACTGGGAGCGCGCGCACCTCGCCCTGTGTGAGGAGGGCGCGGTCGGACCCGCCGTGCGGTGCGCCTTCTGGCTGGGGGTCGCCCTCATCCGGTACGGGCACCACGAACGCGCCGGCGGCTGGTTCGGACGCGCGGCCCGCCTCCTGGAGGACATGGCCGAGGACTGCGTGGAGCGCGGCTACCTCCTGCTCCCCGCCGGGCTCCAGGCCGTGGAGACCGGCCGGTTCGACGCGGCCCGCGAGGCGTTCGACGAGGCCACCCGGATCGCCGACCGGTTCGACGACCCCGACCTGGCCGTCATCGGCCGGCTCGGCCAGGGCCGGGCACTCATCGGCTCCGGCGACGTCGAGCGCGGCCGGGCCCTGCTCGACGAGGCCATGGTCGCCGTCACCGCCGGGGAGGTGTCCCCGATTCCCGCCGGCATCGTCTACTGCGGCGTGATCATCGCCTGCCGTGACACCTTCGACGTCCGCCGCGCCGCCGAGTGGACCGCCGCCCTCAGCCGCTGGTGCGCCGCGCAGCCCGACCTCAAGCCGTACCGGGGCCAGTGCCTGGTCCACCGCTCCGAGATCATGCAGCTACGGGGTGAATGGTCCGACGCGCTGGCCGAGGTCCAGCAGGCGTGCGCCCACATGGACACCCCGTCCGGCGACCCCGCCGTGGGCATGGCCCACTACCAGCGGGCCGAACTGCTCCGGCTGCGCGGCGCCCTCGGCCGGGCCGAGCAGGCCTACCGCCAGGCCGACCGCTGGGGCCACCCGCCGCAGCCCGGTCTCGCCCTGCTCCGCCTCGCCCAGGGCAGACTCGACGACGCCCTGGCCGCCGTCCGCAGG
>NZ_JABWDV010000211.1 GCF_013362995.1 Streptomyces sp. TRM64462
TGTCTCGGGCCCCGGCCCTGCCGGTCTGCCGACGGCTGTGTCAGTTGTCGTCCTCGTCGATGAGGAAGCCGCGCATCGGGGACGGGGCCTGCTGCATCGGCTGCGGGGCCTGCGGTCGCACCGGTGCCATCGGCTGCGTCATCGCCGGCGACATCTGCTGCTGGCCGCCGTACGACGGGCCGTTGCCCATGGAGGGCGAGCCGCCCATCGTCTGGTTGCCGCCGTAGGACGGGGCGCTCGCGCCGGCCGATGCCATCGACGGGGACGGCGGCAGCGACGGAGCGGCGGACGGGGTGCGCGGCGGGGCCAGCGACTCGTCGCCCTGGCTCTCCAGCTGGCGCAGCTGGCTCTCCAGGTACGACTTCAGGCGCGTGCGGTACTCGCGCTCGAAGCCGCGCAGGTCCTCGACCTTGCGCTCCAGCGTGGCGCGGGCGGACTCCAGGGAGCCCATCGCGACGCGGTGCTTCTCCTGCGCGTCCCGCTCCAGCGCGTCGGCCTTGGCGCGGGCGTCGCGCTCCAGGCCCTCGGCGCGCGACCGGGCCTCGCCGACGATCTTGTTGGCCTCGGAGCGGGCCTCCGCGATCGCCTGGTCGGCCGTCTGCTGGGCCAGCGACAGCACGCGGGCCGCGCTGTCACCGCCGGGGCCCTGCTGGGGCATGCCGGGGCCGGGGCCGTGACCGCCCATGGGGCCACCCATCGGACCGCCCATGGGGCCGCCCTGCATGGGACCGGGGCCGTGCGGGCCCTGGGGGCCGCCGTGGCCCTGCGGGCCACCGTGGCTGGGACCGGCCGGCAGCTGAGGAGCACCGCCCGGCAGCTGGGGCGGGCCCATCTGCGGGGGCTGCTGCTGGACCGGCGGACCGGATATGGCGGCGGGCACCGGAGCGCCGGGACCACCGGGGCCTACGGGACGGTCCTGCTGCTCCGGGGGCTTGCGCATGGCCTGCTGCTGTTGGTTCTGCGCGGCGGCACGCGTGGCGGCGGCCAGCTTGGCGCGCAGATCCTCGTTCTCGCGGAGCAGGCGGGTCAGCTCGGCCTCGACCTCGTCGAGGAAGGCATCGACCTCGTCCTCGTCATAGCCTTCTCGGAGACGGACGGTCGTGAACTGCTTGTTCCGCACGTCCTCGGGGGTCAGCGGCATCTCTTCTTCACCTCTACGTAGTCGTCGGCAGTCGGCAGGACCGGATCGCTCACACCCTCATCGCGAAGCCACCCACGATGTTGAGCAGGATGTAGACGATGATCATCAGAACGAAGAAGGACAGGTCGAGTGCCACGCCCCCGAGACGCAGCGGTGGGATGAACCGCTGCAGAAGCTTGAGTGGTGGATCGGTGACAGTGTAGGTGGCCTCCAGAACGACCACCATCGCCTTACCGGGTTGCCATGAACGGGCGAACTGGAAGACGTACTGCATGACCAGCCGGAAGATCAGAAGAATCAGGAAGCACAACAGCGCGACGTAGATCACCTGCAGTACGACGCCCATCCCGCGTTCCCTCTCCCCTGGCTCTCGTGTACCGGCCTTCCGGCCGGGCTGTTCCCGGTGTCGTGTCCTTGCTCTGTCTCAGCTCTGGTTGAAGAATCCGCCCTCTGCGATGCGGGCCTTGTCCTCCGCCGTGACATCGACGTTAGCAGGCGACAACAGGAACACCTTCTGCGTCACTCGCTCAATGCTGCCATGCAGCCCGAAGACGAGACCGGCGGCAAAGTCGACAAGTCGCTTCGCGTCCGTGTCGTCCATCTCGGTGAGGTTCATGATCACCGGCGTACCCTCGCGGAAGTGTTCCCCGATGGTACGGGCCTCGTTGTAGGTCCGCGGGTGCAGCGTGGTGATGCGGTAGGGCTCCCGCTCGGACACGACCTTGGGCATGATCACCGGTGCGTTCTTCTCCAGACTCGGGCGTTCAGGTGTGATGGACGCCACGGGGGCGATTCGGGCGGGTCGTCCGCTTTCCGCGGGAAGCGGAACGGGTTCACGCTGAACCGGAGGCTGTGCCACCGGCACACGGACCGGCTCCTCGCGCTCCACCTGGTGCGGAGGCTGGTGGCGGCGCCGGTCACGCTCGGGCTCCGGCTCGAGCTCGGGTTCGAAGTCGTCATCGGGGTCGAAACCCCGGCCGTCGTACCCATCGTCCTCCACGAGGCCGAGGTAGACCGCCATCTTGCGCATCGCGCCGGCCATTCTCCGATTCCTCCGCTCTGTGGTGGATCGGCAACGTCAGGTCGCGCCCGCGATCCACTGGGCCTGTCCGCTTTCCGGCGGAATGACCATATTTTCTACTGTGGTCCGACTTGCTTCGCGACGTTACCCGAGCCGGGGTCGGACTCCGAGTACCGCCGTACCGATGCGCACATGTGTCGCTCCGGCCGCCACCGCGTCTTCGAGGTCCGCGCTCATCCCTGCTGACACCATGTTCGCAGCCGGACGGGTCACGCGCAGGCGGGATGCCAATTCCATCAGCCGGTCGAACGCGGCCCGTTGCCGTCCCGCATACGGCCCGGTCAGCGGCGCCACCGTCATCAGCCCGCCCAGGCGAAGCCCGGGCGCGGCTTCCACCGCATCCGCCAACTCCTCGATCCCCTCGGGCGCGACGCCCCCGCGGGCGCCCCGCTCGCCGGACTCGGCGTCGAGGGCGACCTGGATCAGACAGTCCAGCTCGCGCCCGGCGCGCCCGGCGGCCGACGAGAGTGCCGAAACCAGCTTCAAACGGTCGACCGACTGCACAACATGGGCATAACCGGCCACCGATCTCGCCTTGTTGGTCTGGAGCTGACCGACGAAGTGCCACGTCAGATCGAGGTCCGCGCACGCGGCGGCCTTCGGGGCCGCGTCCTGGTCCTTGTTCTCGGCGACATGACGGACGCCGAGTTCGTGCAGGAGCCGGACGTCGCTCGCGGGGTACGTCTTGGTGACGACGATGAGGGTCACGTCCTCGCGCTCGCGGCCCGCGGCGGCGCAGGCGGAGGCGATACGTTCCTCCACGCGCGCGAGGTTCTCGGCCAGTTCTGTCTTGCGGTCCGTCATGCTCCCTCAGTCCAGCCAGACATATCCGGCGAGCCGCCCGGTGGTGCGGTCGCGGCGGTACGAGAAGTGGTCGTCCGACTCGCGGGTGCAGACGGGCGACGCCTGCCGGTCCTGGACACCCAGCCGCTCCAGCTGGGCGTGGACCCCGGCGACCACGTCGACGGCCGGGGTGCCCCAGCTCGTCTCGGCACGGGCGGCCGGTTCGACGGCGGCGACCTCGTCGCGCATGGCCTCGGGAACCTCGTAACAGCGTCCGCAGACGGCCGGGCCGGTTCTGGCGACGATCCTGGACGGTTCGGCACCGAGTGTGATCATGGTCTCGACCGCCGCGGGGACGACTCCGGCGACCATGCCGGGCCGGCCCGCGTGGGCGGAGGCCGCGACACCCGCGACCGGGTCGGCGAGCAGGACCGGGACGCAGTCGGCGGTGAGCACGGCGAGCGGGAGCCCGCGCCGGGCGGTGACCACGGCGTCCCCCTGCGGAACTTCCGCTTCCGCCGGCCAGGGTCCGTCGACCACGGCGACGTCCCGGCCGTGCACCTGGTTCATCCAGACGACGAGCCCCGGATCGATGCCGAGGTGCTCGGCGGCGAGCTTCCGGTTCGTACGGAAGGCGGCGGGGTCGTCGCCGACCGCGCCGCCGAGGTTGAGCTCCGCGTACGGAACGGCGCTCACCCCGCCCCACCGGTCGGTGAAGGCGAAGTGCGCGCCGTTCACGGTGTCGTGCTGCCCTATCACGTCAGGATCACTTCAGGCCGTCACTTCAGGAAGTCGGGGACGTCCAGCTCTTCGGCCTGGGTGTCCGCGTAGGGGCGGGTCGTCGGGACCGACGGCGAGGCGGCCGGCGACAGCGGGGCCTCGTTGACCGCCGGGGCGGGCTCGGCCGGAGCGGCCGGCGGCTCCTCCCGTACGGGGACCGTGCCCAGGCCGCCCGCGGGGCGGGAGGTCTCGGTGGTCCGTGGCGGGGCGGCCGGGGCGGGTTCCTCGCGCTTGGGGGCCGACGCGCCCAGCACGTTGTCGCGCCGGGCGGGCGGCTGGCCGCCGTCGAAGCCGGCCGCGATGACCGTGACCCGTACCTCGTCGCCGAGGGCGTCGTCGATGACCGCGCCGAAGATGATGTTGGCCTCCGGGTGCGCGGCCTCGCTGACGAGCTGCGCGGCCTCGTTGATCTCGAACAGGCCGAGGTCCGAGCCGCCGGAGATGGACAGCAGCACACCGCGGGCGCCGTCGATGGACGCCTCCAGGAGCGGCGAGGAGATCGCCATTTCGGCGGCGGCCACGGCACGGTCGTCGCCGCGCGCGGAGCCGATGCCCATGAGCGCCGAACCGGCCTCGGACATGACCGACTTGACGTCGGCGAAGTCGAGGTTGATCAGGCCGGGCGTGGTGATGAGGTCGGTGATGCCCTGGACGCCGGAGAGCAGGACCTGGTCGGCGGACTTGAACGCGTCCAGCACGCTGACCTGGCGGTCCGAGATGGACAGCAGCCGGTCGTTGGGGATGACGATGAGGGTGTCGACCTCTTCGCGGAGCTCGGCGATGCCGTCCTCCGCCTGGTTGGCGCGGCGCCGGCCCTCGAAGGTGAACGGGCGGGTGACCACGCCGATCGTCAGGGCGCCGAGCGAACGTGCGATGTTGGCGACGACGGGCGCGCCACCCGTGCCGGTGCCACCGCCCTCGCCTGCGGTGACGAAGACCATGTCGGCCCCCTTGAGGACCTCCTCGATCTCCTCACGGTGGTCCTCTGCCGCCTTGCGACCGACTGCCGGGTTGGCCCCGGCCCCGAGGCCGCGGGTGAGTTCGCGTCCGACGTCGAGCTTGACGTCGGCGTCGCTCATCAACAGGGCTTGCGCGTCCGTGTTGATGGCGATGAACTCGACGCCCTTGAGACCGACCTCGATCATTCGGTTGATGGCATTGACACCACCGCCGCCGACACCGATGACCTTGATGACTGCGAGGTAGTTCTGCGGTGCTGCCACGTCGAAGGCCTCTCGCCTCGAGTTACGTGCCGCCGCTGCGCGCTGCGTGGCGTGCCGCGACGACGGATGCCGATGGGACGGTCCGAATCGCCGACCCAAACCCTAACGTTGAAGTTTAGGGTTACCAGTGTGCCTGCTCCCTGGACTCTTCCGAACAGGACACTAAGTCGACAAGCGGCGCACGTTCAACGAACACGCCGAACCTCCCGTTTTTCTTTTCACCCTATGTGATCACCCCCAGCGATGACCAACCAGGGTGCTGGCCAGCGCACATGTGCGTCAACTGCGTGACGCGGCAGGGGCGCTCGGAGCACTGACGTCGAAGTGCCCCGCTTTGGGCGCCGCCTTCATCAGTGCGATAAGGGCACGGGTTTTCGCGTCGCCCTGTTCGCCGCTCCCCCAGAGCACCGTGCGGCCCCCCGTCAGCTCCAGGGTCAGGGAGTCGTACGAGCGGACGCGGACGGACACGACGTCGCGGGCGATACGGCCGGGCAGCCCGGTCACCACACCGACCGCCTCGCGCCTGAGCCGCTCGGCGCCGAAGCGGCGGAGGCTGGGCGACCGGCCGGTGTCGAGGCGGAGCAGCGGCACCTCGCGGGGCGCGGTGTCGACGGTCGCGAACCGCACTCCCTTCGCGTCCACTTCGATGTACTTTCCGCCCTCTTCGGCCACCAGAACGGGCTCGCGTTCGGTCACTTCGAGACCGATCGCGTGCGGCCAGGAGCGGACGACGTCGACCGAGTCGATACGGGGCAGGGCGCGGCGCAGCCGGTCCTCGATGGCGTCCGTGTCGACGGAGGCCAGCGGCGAGCCCAGCGGTACGGCCGCCGCGTCCTCGACCTGGCGGGGCGTCAGGACGCGCGTGCCGGAGACGGTGACCTGTTCGACGCGCAGCCAGGAGGAGCCGTA
Organism: Streptomyces sp. TRM64462; assembly: GCF_013362995.1. Taxonomy (GTDB): domain Bacteria; phylum Actinomycetota; class Actinomycetes; order Streptomycetales; family Streptomycetaceae; genus Streptomyces. The sequence continues at coordinate 5,918 of NZ_JABWDV010000211.1, forward strand.
CAGCGTCCAGACCGCGCCGCCGACGAGGGCGAGGGCGGCGGCGACGAGGAGCAGGACGCGGGGCGGGCGGGGCATGCGGAGGCGCCGGGCGCCGTCCGGCAGCGGGTCACCGGGGCCGGCGGGCCGGGCCGACGACACCCCCGCGGGCCGCTTGGTGCCGCGTTCGGTGGTCGTCGGTCCGGCCATGCTCCCTGCTTCCTCACACCCGTGCCGTCATGCGCGGCGGGCGGCGATCGCCTCGTGGACCATACCGACGAGCAGGTCGTCGGCGTCCCGGCGGCCGAACTCGGCGGCGGCGCGGGACATCTCGTACAGCCGGTGCGGGTCGGCGAGGACCGGGAGGACGTTGCCCTGGACCCACTCGGGGGTCAGTTCGGCGTCGTCCACCAGCATGCCGCCGCCGGCCTTGACCACCGGCTGGGCGTTGAGCCGCTGCTCGCCGTTGCCGATCGGCAGCGGGACGTACGCGGCGGGGAGCCCGACGGCGGAGAGTTCGGCGACGGTCATCGCGCCCGCGCGGCAGAGCATCATGTCGGCCGCGGCGTACGCGAGGTCCATCCGGTCCACATACGATACCGGGACGTACGGCGGCATTCCCGGCATGTTCTCGACGTGCGGCAGTTCGTTCTTCGGGCCGACGGCGTGCAGGATCTGGATACCGGAGCGCTGGAGCACCGGCGCGACCTGCTGGACGACCTCGTTGAGCCGGCGGGCGCCCTGCGAGCCGCCGGAGACGAGCAGCGTCGGCAGGTTCGGGTCGAGCCCGAACGCGGCGCGGGCCTCGGGGCGGACCCGGGCGCGGTCGAGGGTGGCGATGGTGTGCCGCAGCGGGATGCCGATGTAGCGGGCGTTGCGGAGCTTGCTGTCGGGCGTGGCGACGCCGACCGCGGCCGCGTACCGGGAGCCGATCTTGTTGGCCAGGCCGGGGCGGGCGTTGGCCTCGTGGACGACGATGGGCACGCCGAGCCGCTTGGCCGCCAGGTAGCCGGGCAGGGCCACGTAGCCGCCGAAGCCGACGACGCAGTCCGCCTTGGTGCGCTCCAGGATCTGCTCGGCGGCCTTGATCGTGCCGCGCAGCCGCCCGGGCACGGTGATCAGCTCGGGCGTGGGCTTGCGTGGCAGCGGTACGGCGGGGATGAGCGCCAGCTCGTAGCCCCGCTCGGGCACGAGCCGGGTCTCCAGGCCGCGCTCCGTGCCGAGGGCCGTGATCCCCACGGTGGGGTCCTGCCTGCGCAGGGCATCCGCGAGGGCGAGCGCGGGCTCGATGTGGCCGGCGGTCCCCCCACCGGCGAGTACGACATGCACCGAAATTCACCGCTCTCCGGACGGGCGCTTCTTGACGCGCCGTCGCATCGACATCCAACTCACCCCGGCCCGGCTGCCCGGTCGGGGCTGACGCATGGCCAGGGCCGCTTTCGCCGTGGGCTCGTCTCGCGCGAAGGCGATCAGCAGCCCGACGGCGAACATGGTCGGCAGCAGGGCGGAGCCTCCGTAGGAGAACAGCGGGAGCGGGACACCGGCGATCGGCAGCAGACCGAGCACCGCACCGATGTTGATCACGGCCTGGGCCGTGATCCAGGTGGTCACGCCTCCCGCGGCGTACCTCACGAAGGGGTCCTCCGTGCGTCCGGCCACGCGAATACCCGCATAGCCTAGAGCCGCGAACAGGGCGAGCACCGACAGCGTCCCCGCCAGCCCCAGTTCCTCCCCGGTGATGGCGAAGATGAAGTCGGTGTGCGGTTCGGGGAGTTGGCCCCATTTTTCCACACTCGCGCCCAGTCCGGAACCGAACCATCCGCCGGACGCCAGAGCATAGATGCCGTGCACGGCCTGCCAGCACAGGTCCCCCGGGCCGGGCTCGGTGGCGCCGAGGCAGCCGATCCTGGCCATGCGGTTCTCGCTCGTACGGATCAGCATGACGCCGATGGCGCCGGCCACGGTCAGCACGGACACGAAGAGGCGGGTCGGGGCGCCGGCCAGCCACAGCAGGCCGAAGAGGATCGCGGTGAGGATGATCGCCGTGCCCATGTCCCCGCCGAGCATGATCAGCCCGAGAAGGAGGAAGGCGATGGGGACGAGCGGGACGAGCAGGTGCTTCCACTGGGTCAGCAGCCGCTTCTCCTGCTTGCGCGCGAGGAGGTCGGCGCCCCACAGGATGAGCGCGAGCTTGCCGAACTCGCTGGGCTGGAGCTGGAAGGGCCCGCCCAGGTAGATCCAGTTCTGGTTGCCGTTGACCTCGTGCCCTATCCCGGGGATCTGGACCAGCACCATCAGGAAGACGGTGCCCATGAGCAGCGGGTAGGCCAGCGCCCGGTGCAGTTTGACGGGCATCCGGGCGGCGATGAGCAGCAGTGCGCCGCCGATGACGGCGGCGAGGAACTGCTTGCGGAAGAAGTAGGTGGCGGGCAGGGACAGCTCCAGCGCCTTGATGATCGACGCGGAGTAGACCATGACGAGCCCGAGCACGGTGATCAGCAGGCTGGCGCCGAGGATCACGTAGTACGCCGTGAGGGGACGGTCCCAGGCGCGGCGCGCCCGCTCGTACAGGCGCCGCACGCGCCGGCCGCGCGGTGGGCGGGCGGTCGCGGAAGTGCGGGACCGGCCGCCGCCCCGGGGGGCGGGTGCCCTGCGCGGCCCGGCGGTGCGGGTGCCGTTCATGGTCGCTGTCCCCTCCAGTCGTG
>NZ_JABWDV010000212.1 GCF_013362995.1 Streptomyces sp. TRM64462
GCCCCCAGTTTCGGGAAGGGGCGGGACAGGGGACAGACCCGCCGGACACGACCTAATGCTCGGACTCACTCAGGAGCTTGCCCCGCCGTGACAGGAGGAAGCGTTTGAACGCCGCCACCGGCGGGGTCTCCGGGTGGCCGGCCTGCCAGGCGACGCCGATCTCGCGGGCCGCCCGGGGAGCCGTCACCGTCAGTTCGACAACGCCGGGGCGGGGCACCGCCGGGGGTGGGAGGAGGGCGACGCCCAGACCCGCCGCGACCAGACCGCGGAGGGTCTCCGCCTCCTCGCCCTCGAACGCCACGCGCGGGCGGAAGCCCGCCTCGGCGCACAGGTCGTCGGTGATGCGGCGCAGCCCGTAGCCGGGCTCCAGGGTCACGAACGCCTCGTCGGCGGCCTCCGCCAGGCGGATGCGCTTGCGGGCGGCCAGGCGGTGGTCGTCCGGGACCACCAGGCGCAGGCGCTGTTCGTCGAGGCGGCGGGCCACCAGGTCCGGGGCGTCCGGGACCGGGGACGTCAGGCACAGGTCCAGCTCCCCGGCGCGCAGCCGCTCGATCATGGCCTCGCCGTAGTTCTGGACGAGTGTGAAGCGGACCTTCGGGTGGTCGACGCGGAACGCCCGCAGCAGCCCGGGTACGGTCTCGGAGCCCATCGTGTGGAGGAAGCCGAAGGCGACCCGGCCCGCCGTCGGGTCCACGTCCGCCCGTACCGCCTCCGCCGCGCGTTCGACCTCGCCCAGCGCGCGCTCCACGGTCGTGAGGAAGGTGCGCCCGGCCGGAGTGAGCGCCAGGGTGCGGCCCTTGCGGGCGAACAGCGTCACGCCGAGGTCCTCCTCAAGGCGGGCCATCGCCCGGGAGAGCGTGGACTGCGGGACGCCGGTCTCCTGCGCGGCGCGGGTCACATGCTCGTGGCGGGCCACCGCCGCGAAGTACGCCAGGCGAGGCGCAAGCAGCAGCCCCATTTCTTCTTCGTTACTGTTCAGTGACAGCCAAGGCTGTGACCTGTAGTCATGCACCATGGGAACGATTAAAGCCGTTCCATGCATTGGACGCATGAACCGCCCCCTCCGTACGGTCGTGGCATGTCTCCCGCCAGTACCAAGGCGTCCACGACACCCGTGGACGCCGATACGCGCCTTGCCCCCGGACGTCCCGGCTACCGCCGGATGAGCTTCGCCCTCTTCGCCGCCGGGGTCGCCACCTTCGCCCTCCTCTACTCGACCCAGGCCCTGCTGCCCGCCGTCTCCGCCGACTTCGCGGTGACCGCGTCGGCCGCCAGCTGGACCGTCTCCGCCGCGACCGGCGCGCTCGCGCTGTGCGTGCTGCCCCTCAGTGCCCTGTCGGAGCGGTTCGGGCGGCGGGCCCTGATGACCGGCTCCCTCGTGACCGCCGTGGCCGTGGGGCTGCTGGTGCCGTTCGCGCCGAGCCTGGAGTGGCTGGTCGTGCTGCGTGCCGTGCAGGGCGCGGCGCTGGCCGGCGTACCGGCGTCGGCGATGGCGTACCTGGCGGAGGAGGTACGGCCGAAGGCGCTGGTCGCGGCGATCGGGCTGTTCGTCGCCGGCAACAGCATCGGCGGCATGAGCGGCCGTATCGTGACCGGCTGGGCCTCGCAGCTGTGGGGCTGGCGGGCCGGGCTCGCCGCGGTCGGTCTGATGGCGGTGGCGTGCGTCGTGGCGTACCGGCTGCTGCTGCCGAAGGCGCGGCACTTCACGCCGGGTTCGCTCGACCCGCGCGCGCTGGCGCGGACGGTGCGGACGCATCTGTCGGACCCGCTGCTGATGCGCCTGTACGCGATCGGCGCGCTGTTCATGACGGTGTTCGGCGCCGTGTACACGGTGATCGGCTACCGCCTGGTGGAGGCGCCGTTCTCGCTGCCGCAGGGTGTCGTCGGCTCGATCTTCCTGGTGTACCTGGTCGGTACGGTGTCGTCGGCGGCGGCCGGCAAGCTGGTCGGCCGGATGGGGCGGCGCGGGGCGCTGTACCTGGCGGTGACCACGACGGCGGCGGGGCTGCTGCTGTCGCTGTCCGCCTCCCTGTCCGCCGTCCTGGCGGGGCTCGTACTGATCACGGCCGGGTTCTTCGCCGGGCACGCCGTCGCCTCGTCGTCCGTGAGCCGGACGGCGACGACCGGGCGGGCGCAGGCGTCGGCGCTGTACCAGTCCGCGTACTACCTGGGCAGCAGCGTGGGCGGCACGCTCGGCGCGGTCGCGTACCACGCGGGCGGCTGGTCGGGCACGGTCCTGCTGGGCCTGGTCGCGGTGCTCGGCGTCGTGTCGATCACGCTGTACGGCACGCACAGCGCGCGCGTGGCGGACCGCCGGGTGCGCGCCTCGCAGCCGGGCCGCGAGCGGCGCGTCCTGGTCGCGGCCGGCGGGCCGCGCTGACGCCTGCCGACGTCGGCCGGCGACACTGCCGGTGACAGCCGGCGCCCGGCTGCGACCCTGTCGGCGACTGCTGGACTTTCTCTGTAACCGCGCGACTCCCCCGAGCGTCCTACGGGTACGAAAACCTCACCGGACGCGAGGGGGAGTGGCGTATGCGGGCACTACAGGGGGCGGGGCGCGCGGCGATACGGGGGACGACTTGGCGGCGGCGCGGCGGAGTCGCGCTGGGCGTCGCCGGTCTCGTCGTACCGCTGACGCTGACCGTGGGCGCGGGGTCCGCGCAGGCGGCGACGACATGCACGACGCAGACGGGCCCGTACCAGCGGCAGGTCGAGAAGTTCATGGGGCGGCCGGTCGACGGCAGGCAGTCGCCGGCCGACTGCAGAGCGACACAGACGTTCCAGCGCTGGCACGGCATCACACCGACCGTCGGTTACGCCGGGCCTCTCACCTGGCGCACCATGAACACGATCCTCCAGCAGCGTGCCGCCGGGAAGACGCCCAACAAGGCGGGCACGTGCCCGGTGAACAAGGGCCGTATCGCGTGCGTCGACCTGACCCGCCAGCTGAGCTGGATCCAGGACGGGTCGAAGCTGGTGTACGGGCCGGTGGCGGTGCGCACGGGCCGGGACGGGGCCGAGACCCGTACGGGCGCGAAGAAGATCTACTACCGGAACGTCAAGCACTGGTCGACGATCTACAAGGTGTGGATGCCGTACTCGCAGTTCTTCGACGGCGGGCAGGCGTTCCACTCGGTCACCAAGTCCATGTACAACCCGCCGGGTTCCGGTGGCTGCGTCAACATGCGCCCCGACGACGCGAAGGCATACTGGAACCTGTTGAAGAACGGCGACGACGTCTTCGTGTACGGGCGCAAGCCCGGGACGTGACGCGGGACCCGGCCGCGTTGTCAGTGCCCTCCGGTAGCTTCTTTTCCGGACGGCAGCACAGCGCGCGACAGGGGTGGACGCGATGGTCGATGTGGCAGCACCGCAGAACATGGATGCCCGCCTTGAGGAGTACCGGACGGAACTGACCGGTTACTGCTACCGGATGCTGGGCTCGTCCTTCGAGGCGGAGGACGCGGTGCAGGACACGATGGTGCGGGCATGGCGCAGCATCGAGAAGTTCGAGGGCCGTTCCTCGCTGCGCTCGTGGCTGTACCGGATCGCGACCAACGTGTGCCTGGACGCGCTGAACGCCGGCAACCGCCGGGCGCGGCCCATGGATCTGACGGAGTCCACGCCCGTCGCGCAGGCGCAGCTGTCCGCCCGCCCCGAGGTCACTTGGCTGGAGCCGGTGCCCGACGGGCGGGTGCTGCCGCAGGCCGCCGACCCGGCGGAGGCCGCCCTGGCGAAGGAGTCGGTGCGGCTGGCGTTCGTGGCGGCGCTCCAGCACCTGCCGCCGAAGCAGCGGGCGGTGCTGATCCTTCGGGAGGTGCTGGCCTGGAAGGCGAGCGAGGTCGCCGAGCTGCTGGACACGTCGGTCGCGTCGGTGAACAGCGCGCTGCAGCGGGCCCGGGCGACGCTCGCCGCGTCGGACCCGGAGCGGACGGACGCGGCCGACCCGCTGGACGAGGAGCAGCGGAGCCTCCTCGACCGGTACGTGGCGGCGTTCGAGGCGTACGACATGGCGGCGCTGACGGCGCTGCTGCACGAGGACGCGACGCTGTCCATGCCGCCGTACGACCTGTGGCTGCGAGGCCACGACGACATCGTGGGCTGGATGCTGGGTGTGGGCGAGGTGTGCAGGGGCTCGCGGCTGGTGCCGACGGTCGCGAACGGCACGCCGGCGTTCGCGCACTACCACCCGGACCCGGAGGGCGGGTTCAGCCCGTGGGCGCTGATGGTCCTGGAGATAGCGGACGGGAAGGTCGCCGGGATCACGTCGTTCCTGGATGTGAAGCGCTGGTTCCCGCTGTTCGACCTCCCGGACCGGCTGGAGGCCTGAGCAGCCGGTCCGCGAGGCCGACCAGGGCGAGGAGCGCTCGCAGGTCGGGCGCCGCGTTCCGTACGGACAGGGGGTGGCCGAGGCGGCGGGCGGTGAGGTGCAGGCGGGCGAGGGCGTCCACGGCGGCGAGGCCGGGGCGTACGAGCCCGGCCGCGTCGACGACGACCGGCGCCCCGGCGGCACTCCCTACGCTGCCTTCGCCTATGCCTTCGCCTGCGCCTTCGCCCAGGCCCTCGCCGGCTTTCAGGAGTGCGGTCAGCGCGGCGCAGAGGCGGGGCACGTCGGCGGGCTCGATCACACCGGCGACGCGCAGAACGATCGGATCCGTGTCATCCACATGAGACAGGACCCCCGACACGCCCGGAACTCATCGTCCGGGCGCGCCAGGGGCCCTGTCGTGGCAGTGCCGTGCTGTGCCGGTCCTGGTTACGCGATGCGGTCCAGGACGATGGGCCGCGCCGTGAAGTCGGTGCCCGCCGGGGCGATGTCCCAGGCGGCTTCGAGGGTCTTCAGGGCGTAGTCGAACTTCTCCGGCGTGTCCGTGTGGAGAGTCAGCAGGGGCTGGCCCGCCGTGACCGTGTCGCCCGGCTTGGCGTGCAGCTCCACGCCGGCGCCGGCCTGCACCGGGTCCTCCTTGCGGGCGCGGCCCGCGCCGAGGCGCCAGGCGGCGACACCGACGTCGTACGCGTCGAGGCGGGTCAGGACGCCCGACGACGGCGCCGTGACCACGTGCTGCTCGCGGGCGACCGGCAGCTCAGCGTCCGGGTCGCCGCCCTGTGCGGCGATCATGCGGCGCCAGACGTCCATGGCGGAGCCGTCGGCCAGGGCCTTCGCCGGGTCGGCGTCCTTGATGCCGGCCGCGTCGAGCATCTCGCGGGCCAGGGCGACGGTCAGCTCGACGACGTCCGCAGGGCCGCCGCCCGCCAGGACCTCCACCGACTCGCGGACCTCCAGGGCGTTGCCGGCCGTCAGGCCCAGGGGCGTGGACATGTCCGTCAGCAGGGCGACGGTCTTCACGCCGTGGTCGGTGCCGAGGCCGACCATCGTCGACGCCAGTTCGCGGGCGTCCTCGATCGTCTTCATGAAGGCGCCCGTGCCCACCTTGACATCGAGGACCAGCGAGCCGGTGCCCTCGGCGATCTTCTTCGACATGATGGAGGAGGCGATGAGCGGGATGGCCTCAACCGTGCCCGTCACGTCGCGCAGCGCGTACAGCTTCTTGTCGGCCGGGGCGAGGCCGTCGCCCGCCGCGCAGATGACCGCGCCCGTGGTGTCGAGGACGTGCAGCATCTCCTCGTTGGAGAGCAGGGCCCGCCAGCCGGGGATGGACTCCAGCTTGTCGAGGGTGCCGCCGGTGTGGCCGAGGCCCCGGCCGCTGAGCTGCGGCACGGCCGCGCCGCAGGCGGCGACCAGCGGCGCCAGCGGCAGTGTGATCTTGTCGCCGACGCCGCCCGTGGAGTGCTTGTCGGCGGTCGGGCGGGAGAGCGACGAGAAGTCCATGCGCTCGCCCGAGGCGATCATCGCGGCGGTCCAGCGGGCGATCTCGCCCCGGTTCATGCCGTTGAGCAGGATCGCCATGGCGAGCGCGGACATCTGCTCGTCGGCGACCTCGCCGCGCGTGTACGCGTCGATGACCCAGTCGATCTGCTCGGGGGTCAGCTCACCCCGGTCCCGCTTCGTGCGGATGACGGAAATCGCGTCCATGGGCTCAGTGTTCCTTCCGGCCGGGTGCGGCGGTGGGTCCTGCGCGCACTCTACGCGCATAGAGAGGGGGAAGAAGGGCGGCGGCCCTTGCTCCGAGGGGAGGAGTAAGGGCCGCCGGTCTCAGGTGAGGTGCTTCGGGCCGAACGCCTGCGGCAGCATCTCGTCCAGCGTGCGGATGCCGTCCGGGGTGTCCACCAGCAGCTCGCCGCCGCCGAACTCGTACAGCAGCTGACGGCAGCGCCCGCAGGGCACCAGGGTCTCGCCGCGGCCGTCCACGCACACGAAGTGCGTGAGCCGGCCGCCCCCGGTGGCCTGGAGCTGCGAGACGAGCCCGCACTCGGCGCACAGGCCGAGGCCGTACGAGGCGTTCTCGACGTTGCAGCCGGTGACCGTGCGCCCGTCGTCGGCCACGGCCGCCGCGCCCACCGGGAAGCCCGAGTACGGCGCGTACGCGTGGGACATGGCGTCCCGGGCGGCGGCGTGCAGGGCCTCCCAGTCGAAGGACAAGGCCGGCTCCCCGGCGGGCGGCCGCTGGGCGGACGTCACTTGCCCTGGCCCTTCTTGTACGGCATGCCGTTCGCCTTCGGCATCCGCAGCCGCTGCGCGGACAGGGCGAGGACCAGCAGCGTCGTGACATACGGGGCCGCGTCGACGAACTGGCTGGGCAGGACGTCGGTGGCGAAGTACCAGAGGAAGAGCACCACGGCGAAGACGGCGGAGACCACCGCGGCCGTGTACTTCTTCTTGTACAGCGTCCAGACGAGCGCCAGCACCAGCAGGATCGCCAGCAGGAGCAGCATCGCGTGGACGTTCTCGGCGCCGCCGCGCAGCTTGAGGCTGTCGGTGAAGCCGAAGAGCCCGGCGCCCAGCGCCATGCCGCCCGGCATCCAGTTACCGAAGATCATCGCGGCGAGGCCGATGTAGCCGCGGCCGCCGGTCTGGCCCTCCTGGTAGATGCCCGTCGAGACGATCGCGAGGAACGCGCCGCCGAGGCCGGCGAGGCCGCCGGAGACGAGGACCGCGATGTACTTGTACTTGTAGACGTTGACGCCCAGGGACTCGGCCGCGATCGGGTTCTCACCGCAGGAGCGCAGCCGCAGGCCGAAGCCGGTGCGCCACAGGACCCACCAGGTGGCGGGGACGAGCAGCAGCGCGACGACGGTGAGCAGCGACAGGTTGGTGATCAGGCCGCCGAGCAGCCCTGCCAGGTCCGAGACGAAGTACCAGTGCTTGCCCTGGAGGTCACCGAGCCAGTCGGACAGGCCGGGGATCGTGATGCGGTCGATGGCGTCGATGCGCGGGGACTGCTTGGAGGAGCCGCCCGGGGCCTCGGCGAACGTGAAGTTCGACAGGTACTGGGTGGCGCCGACGGCGAGGATGTTGATGGCCACACCGGAGACGATGTGGTTGACGTTGAACGTGACCGTCATGATCGCGTGGATCAGGCCGCCGAGTGCGCCGCCGACGATGCCGAGCACGACACCGGTCCAGGGGCCCCACTGGTAGCCGGCCCAGGCACCGAACCAGGTGCCGAGGATCATCATGCCCTCAAGGCCGATGTTGACCACGCCGGCCCGCTCGGCCCACAGGCCGCCGAGGCCGGCGAGGCCGATCGGTACGGCGAGCTGGAGCGCGCCGGACACCTGGCCGACGGAGGTCAGGTCGTTGGCGCCGCTGACCACGCGGACCAGCGAGAACAGGGCCAGTCCGGCCGCGATGATCAGCAGGATGACGGGCAGGGTCAGCTTGCGGTGGCCCCCGCCCTTGCGCGGCGCGGTCGCCGAGGCGGTCACCGTGCTCGTGGACTCGATCTCGCTCATGCCGCCACGTTCTCCTTGTTCTTGCGGGCCTGGGCGGCGAGCTCCTCGCCCACCTTCTGCTGCTGCCGGCGCAGGCCGTACTGCCGGACGATCTCGTAGGACACGACCACCGAGATCACGATGAGGCCCTGCATGATCGTGGCGATCTCCTTGTCGAAGTCCGGTGCGATCACCGAGCCGGACGCCTTCTCCAGGAACGAGATGAGCAGGGCGGCGAAGAAGATGCCGAGGGGGCTGTTGCGGCCGAGGAGGGCGATGGTGATGCCCACGAAGCCGACGCCGGCCGGGAAGCTGAGGCTGTACGTGTGGGTCTGGCCGAGCAGCAGCGGCATACCGGTCAGACCGGCGACGCCGCCGGAGATCAGCATGGCCGTGAGGGTCATCCGCTTCGCGTCGACGCCGCTGGCCTGCGCGGCGGAGGCGCTGGCGCCGGTGGCGCGCAGGTCGAAGCCGAAGCGGGTGCGGTTGAGGACGAACCAGTAGACGACGCCGAGGGCGAAGGCGACGAAGGTGAAGCCGTAGATGTTGCCGCCCTCGACCGACAGGCCGGTCATCCAGCCGGACTCGGCGATCTCGCCGGTGGTGAGGTCGTTGGAGCCGGGCACCTGCACACCGAGGTTGGCGGGCAGGATCATCCAGGCGATCAGGCTGGTCGCGATGGCGTTCAGCATGATCGTGGAGACGACCTCGCTGACGCCCCGGGTGCTCTTGAGGAAGCCCGCGATACCGGCCCAGAAGCCGCCGACGAGTACGGCGACGACCACGATCAGCAGGATGTGCAGCGGTCCCGGCAGCGTGACGGTGGCGCCGACGACGGCGGCGACCATCGCGGCGAGGCGGTACTGGCCGTCGACACCGATGTTGAACAGGTTCATCCGGAAGCCGACGGCGACGGCCAGGGCTGCCAGGTAGTACGTACCGGTCTGGTTGATGATCAGGACCTGGACGTCGGGGAACTCGACGGTCTCCATCATCAGGGCGTAGGGCCTGATCGGGTCACGGCCCGACGCCAGCAGCACGATCGAGGTGAGGACGAAGGCCACGGCCAGGGCGAGCACGGGGCCCGCGAGGCCCAGCAGCACCTTGTCCTTGTCGAACTTCTTCATCGGTCCTCACCGTCCGTGTTCTGACCGTGCTCGTGGTGCTCAAGGTGGCCGGCGGCGGCACCGGTCATGGCCGAGCCCAGCTCCTCGGGGGTGATCGTGGCGGGGTCCGCGTCCGCGACCAGGCGGCCGCGGTACATGACCCGCAGGGTGTCGGAGAGCCCGATGAGCTCGTCCAGGTCGGCGGAGATCAGCAGCACCGCGAGGCCCTCCCGCCGGGCCTCCCGGATCTGGTCCCAGATCTGCGCCTGCGCGCCGACGTCCACGCCGCGCGTGGGGTGGGCGGCGATGAGCAGCTTGGGCTGGTGACTCATCTCGCGGCCGACGATCAGCTTCTGCTGGTTGCCGCCGGAGAGGGAGGCCGCGGTGACCTCGATGCCGGGGGTGCGGACGTCGTACTCGCGGACGATGCGCTCGGTGTCCTCGCGGGCCGCCTTGGGGTCGAGGAGGCCGCGCCTGCTGTTGGGGGCCTCGGTGACATGGCCGAGGATGCGGTTCTCCCAGAGCGGGGACTCCAGCAGCAGGCCGTGGCGGTGGCGGTCCTCGGGGATGTAGCCGATGCCGCCCTCGCGGCGCTTGCGCGTCGGGGCGTGCGAGATGTCGACGCCGTCGAGGGTGATGACACCGCCGTCCGGGTCGCGCATGCCGATCAGGGCGTCGATCAGCTCGGTCTGGCCGTTGCCCTCCACGCCGGCGATGCCCATGACCTCGCCCTTGTGGATGGTGAAGCCGATGCCGCCGAGCACCTCGCGGACGACGCCGTCGGGGTCGACGGCGGAGAGCTGGAGGTTCTCGACCTTCAGCATCGGCACGTCCGTGACCGTCGACTCGCGGGTCTCGGGCGACGGCAGCTCGGTGCCGACCATCAGCTCGGCGAGCTGCTTGGTGGTGGTCGCCTTGGGGTCGGCCGTGCCGACCGTCGTACCGCGGCGGATGACGGTGATGTCGTCGGCGACCGACAGGACCTCGCCCAGCTTGTGCGAGATGAAGATGACCGTGAGGCCCTCGGCCTTGAGCTCGCGGAGGTTGTCGAAGAGCGCGTCGACCTCCTGCGGGACGAGCACGGCGGTCGGCTCGTCGAGGATGAGGGTGCGGGCGCCGCGGTAGAGGACCTTGAGGATCTCCACGCGCTGGCGGTCGGCGACACCGAGGTGCTCGACGAGCACGTCCGGGCGGATGTTCAGCCCGTACGCGTCGGAGATCTCCTTGATCTTGTCGCGGGCCTTGCCGCCGATCCCGTACAGCTTCTCGCTGCCGAGGACGACGTTCTCCAGGACGGTGAGGTTGTCGGCCAGCATGAAGTGCTGGTGGACCATGCCGATGCCGACCGCGATGGCGTCGGCGGGGCTGTGGAACGAGACGTCCCGGCCGTCGATGGTGATGGTGCCCTCGTCCGGCTTCTGCATGCCGTAGAGGATCTTCATGAGGGTCGACTTGCCGGCGCCGTTCTCACCGATGAGGGCGTGGACGGTGCCCTTGCGGACGGTGAGGTGGATGTCGTGGTTGGCCACGACGCCGGGGAAGCGCTTGGTGATCCCGCGCAGTTCTACGGCGGGGGGGCTGGACGCGTTGATGACGCACTCTCCTTGGCGAGAAAGGAGCGGAGAAGCAGGGACGGGCGGGGCACGCTGGGCACGGTGGGGCCACGGTGGGACTCGGTGTGATGTGGCCGAAGTTATCGCGCCGGAGAGGGTTCTACGCGCGTAGCGATCCCGAATGCCGAAAAGCCATGGCCAGAACCTGACCCGGGGTCCGGAGGGCGGTGACGTGCGCCGAGGGCGCCGCACCCGCCTTCCGGAGCCCCGGGCGAGGGTTCCGGGCCTGTGGCCGGGTTACGGGGCGGTCTTGACCTTGATCTTGCCCGCGATGATGTCGGCCTTGGCCGTGTCCACGGCGGCGATGACGTCGGTCATCTTGGTGAACGCCGGGTTGGAGGTGGCCAGGCCCACGCCGTTCTTGTCGAGGCCGTAGCGGATCTCACCGGACTGCGGCTTGCCGTCCTTGACCGACTGGATCAGGTTGTAGACCGCGCCGGACACGTCCTTGGTCACCGAGGTGAGGATGTAGTCCTTGTACGCGGCGAGACCGGCCTGGTTGTACTGGTCCGAGTCGACGCCGATGGCCCACTTCTTGGCCTTGGCGGCGGCCTCGATCGAGCCGGAGCCCGCGAGGCCGGCGGCGGCGTAGATCACGTCGGCGCCCGCGTCGATCTGGCCCTGCGCGGCGGCCTTGCCCAGGTCGGGCTTGGAGAAGCCACCGAAGTCCGGCGGCTGCGTCAGGTACTGGACCTTGACGTTGACGTTCTTGTTGGTGTCCTTCACGCCCTGGACGAAGCCCGCCTCGAACTTCTTGATCAGCGGGGTCTCGACGCCGCCGATGAAGCCGACGGTGTTGGACTTCGTCACCTTGGCGGCGGCGACGCCGGCCAGGTAGGAGCCCTGCTCCTCGTTGAAGACCAGGTTGGCGATGTTCTTGCCGGTCTTCGACGTGTCGTCGATGAGGCCGAACGTGGTGTCCGGGAACTTCGGCGCAACCTCGGCGATGGCGGGGGCGTACGCGAAGCCGACGCCGATCACCGGGTTGTTGCCGGCGCGGGCGAGGGAGGTGAGGCGCTGGACCTTGTCCGGGTCGCCCTCGCCCTCACTGGGCTCCGCCTCGGTGCCCTTGATGCCGAAGTCCTTCTCGGCCTTCGACAGGCCGGCGTACGCGGCGTCGTTGAACGACTGGTCGCCGCGGCCGCCGATGTCGTACGCGATGGCGGCCTTGCCGCCGTTCGAGTCGGACCCGGCGTCCGACTTCTCACCGCCACAGGCGGTGACGCTGAGCGCGAGCGCCGCGGACGCGATGCCCGCGGTGGCGATCCTGGTGATCCGGCGCAAGGGGGGCTCCTTCGACCTGACCGAAGCGCCTCTTCCGGCGCTGGTTTCGCCGCGATCGTAACGCGCGTAGATGTCAGATAAAGCCCTGTACGGAAGCCGTTATCGATTCGTCGCGAACCGGCCGCGTCGTGGCCGCGTGGCGGTGGCCCGCGGCGGGTAGGGACGCGCCCATCCTGGCACCCCCTCTGGCCTGCACCGACCCGGCACGCCGGGCTCTGCGCCGGATGGCGGAGGGGGTGCTGCGCGTGGCGGGCACGGACTGGGAGGCGCGTGATCCAGCCACGGGGCGACGCGGCGGAACGGGCCAGGCCGCCCCGCACCCCCTGCACAACCGCGCCCTCACCGGATGGGCCGGCGGGCCCTGCGGCAGCCCGCCACGCCCGAGGCGACTCCAAGATCATTTACGGAACCGCCTCTAGGGAAATGCCCTAGGGCGGTCCCCTGGCGCAGCCCACACACTCGTGCCGCGGGTTGCCTCAAGGAAGCGGCTTCCGGCCGAAGGAGCGACCCTCCGCCACGAGGAACACCTGCCTAAGCAGGCGGCCACCACTCCGGCCCGCCTTTGGATCCCAGTCGGGCCGGAAGCGGTCCTCAATGGAAGCGGAGACGAGTACATGAGATCGAAGAGAAGGCGACTGGCCGCCTTGGCCATGGCGTCGGCGCTGACAGCGCCCCTCGCCGTGGCATCGTCGGCGGGTACGGCCACCGCGGCACAGTGGGAGAGCTGGCTCTACACCCCGAAGCTGCGCGTCGACGCCCAGAAGACCACCGCATGGGCGGCAAGTTGCCCGGCGGGCACGATCGTGACCGATCAGAAGAAGCACGAGGGCAACGCCTGGATCACCGTCAGCCACACTGCCATCACCGACGGGGGACGGGAGCAGCAGTGGGCGTTCCGCAACAACCACATGGGTGACGCCCAGATCATCCGCTTCGCCTACAAGTGCTCCGGCACCCCCGAGAAGAGCGTAAGACCGCAGAAGTTCCCGGACACCCAGTACGACTGCAACAAGAACACCAAGTCCTGCACGACGCAGATTCTCAGCGAGACTCCGGACGAGTTGATCTACTCGGAGGTTGTCAACAAGCCGGAAGCGGTCAACTGCTCACTGCAGTCCACCGGCCAGAAGAGCATCAGCTGGGGCAAGTGGCAATACGCCAGCTACACCTTCACCCAGGGCCGTCAGGTGGGCCTGACGATCGGAGGTGACGACAAGCTCACCAGTACTGGGACCGGCCTCTCGGGAAGTGTCAATTTCACGCTCAGCCGGCAGGAGTCCTACAACTGGACCAACGCGAAGTACGTCGACGAGACGTCCTCGGTCAATATCCCGCCACGCGGCGTCGCCGAGATCGAGGTACGCCTCGACACCATAAAGGTGCACACACGCAACCAGGTCACGTACCGCGACGGCGTCACCGTGTACCCCGAGGGCCCCAACGACCCCAACACCAACCTCAACAAGGGGACGTGGCAAGAGGACGTCGTCGCCGAGAACATCGTCCTGAACAGCGACGGCAGCCCCAAGGGGACCGTCGTTCTCAACGCCAGGCCGATGACGGACTACGAGCAGGTCAAGTACTGCACGAACATCAGGCACCTGGCGCCGACGACCGGTGAGGGATCTCCGAACTACCAGATCGCACTCGCCAGCGCCAACGACGAATCCGCCTATCGCGAGTGGGACGGGACCTACACCATCGGCGATGCCTGGCCGGCGGGCTGGGAGACCAACTACATCCTGGACGTCCGCCACAACAGCACGAGCGACGGAGCCCCCGTTCAGACCTACTGGAGGAAGCCCTCCGGAGATCAGAACCAGCAGTGGATCCTCGATCCTTCGGAGAGCGCCCCTGGGTACGTCTACATCATGAACGCCCGCAGCGGGAAGTGCCTCGACGTTCAGGGAGAGTCCACGGCGGAGGGCGCCCCCGTCACCCAGTACCAGTGCAAGACGGATTCCACGACGCCCGGAGCCGAGCGCCCCGACAACCAGCTGTGGAAGCTCGTATGGAAGGGCAACTGGGGCGAGTACGAACTCGAGAACAAGAACAGCGGAAAGGTGCTGAGCGTTCCTGCGAGCGTCTGCTCCTCCACGACCACCGGTTTCCCCAACTACACAGAGGCCCAGCTTGTTCAGCGGGCACGGTGGAGCAGCGGGCGGACCAATGGCTCCGACGAGGGTCTGCAGCGGTCCTGCCAGCGGTTCGCATTCATCCCTCTGTCGTGACCTGACTCACGACGTGGCACGGCCATGAGTTCGCGGCCGGGCACCGTGTGACGCCTCCCCGCTTCGGCGGGGAGGCACTCGGCGTGCGGTGGATGGAAATGATCAACCGCCGACCGGACACGGCCTGGGGAGCGTGCGTGCCAGGCGTACCGGATGCCAGATCGAACAGCAGCCGCAACGCCACCCGTCGCGTCCGCCCGCGACCGCGATTCCCCGGAGTCTTTCAGGCCTGCCCGCACCGCGGGCACGCGCACGGAGGCCACTGGGCGTCATGCAGCGGCTCCAGAGCGTCGTCACCCTGCACCGTGCGCCTGGGCTCCCATGTCCGCCCTCCGTCCCGCGACACCCTCATCGTGAGAAGCGGCCGGTCAGCGGTGAGGGCCTTCACTGGCCCGCCCCGTCGTGGTGACTGCGCAGCTCGACGTTCAGGTCGGTAACCCTGGACAGGTCCCCCCTGCCCCGAGCCTCAGCACGCTGCCCCACCAGCGCCCTGCAGACGCCACATCCGTCCACAGGCTGGGGCTCCGGGCTGGGCAGGGACAGGTAGACGGGTGGACTCATCGTCGTCTTGGTCGGCATGAACGAGACGCTATGGACGGCAAGTTGAGGCTGCGTGAGGATATTCTCGATTATTCGCCTCTGAAGGCCGGCCATGCATCGACATTCGGCCGAGCCGGGCTCCATGCTGTGGTTCAAGGCTCTTCAGCGAAGAAGAGAGAGGCGGATCATGGCACGCAGGTTGCGCTTCAACGGAACCGGGTCGGGCGAAGACGGCTGCCCCTCCGTGCACGAGGACCTGGACACCGGGGAGATCATCATTCACGGGCCACCGCTCACCGACCTCGACGACATCACCCAGCTCCGTCACCTCGGGGAGGGTGAGGTGCCTATCGTTGTCCCGCGAGAGCTGCTGGTGGACTGGGGGCCGAAAGAAGTGACCCGCGACGCGAGGATCATCGACCTGGATGCCTTCGGAAGGCTGTTCACCACGTTCGAGCACACCGCGTGGCGGCTGGAGACCCGGCGCCGCTACGCCTCCGACGAAGCCACCGACACCTACAGCCAGTTCGTCGAGACCGGCACGGTGCGCTGGAATCTCGAAACACCGTGGTGCGAGAACCGCCGCAGGCAGGCCGAGCTGGGCAAGCGTGTCGAGCGCGTCCGTGTCGTCGACGACCCGCCCACGATGGGGCAGCTCTACCTGCTCGACAACGCGCGGCGCAACAGTGCCGTAGGCGAGGAGATCCGGAACCTTTCCCGGTCGGAGGCACAGCGCCTCCGGCTTCCCGACGAGGATTTCTGGATCTTCGACTCGCGACTGGTGGCTGTGCTCAACTTCGACGACGCGGACAACCTGGTCGATGTGGAACTGATCGCCGAGCCGGCTGAGGTGGTGCGGTACGCGCGCGTGCGGGATGCCGCCTGGCACTACTCGGTGCCCTACGAGGACTTCGCGGCTCGACTGTAGTCGGCGAGCAGGTTTCGGTGAGCACAGACTTTCAGCGGGCACGTGCAGCTCTGGGGGCCAGGCTTCGAGAACTTCGCCGGTCCTGTCCTGGCGGTCCGCTCACCGGTACCCAACTCGCGGAGCGGCTGGGCTGGGCACAGTCGAAGGTCTCCAAGCTGGAGAACGGGCGACAGACCGCGACGACCGAAGATCTACGGGCATGGGCCGAGGCGACTGGCCGGCCGGAGTCCATCGGTGAACTGGCCGCCCGCCTCCGGGGCCTTGAGTCGGACTACCGGTCGTGGCGGCGTCAACTGGCGGCCGGACATCGCCCCGTACAGGACGCCCTGAACGCAGAACACGCGCAAACGAAGATCTTCCATGCCTGGCAAGGCACCACGGTCCCAGGCCTCTTGCAGACCGCCGACTACGCCCGTCACATCTTCATCCGGTACGCCGAACTGCACCGCTCAAAGCGCGACACCGAGGAAGCCGTGCGATCGCGGCTGAAGCGGCAGGAGGGCTTGTACGACTCCGGCAAGCGGTTCCACATCCTCATCGGCGAAGCCGCACTCCGCTCTCTGATCTGCCCGCCTCCTGTGCTGGCCGCCCAGCTCGACCGGCTGACAGGAGTGGTCGGCCTCGACACTGTGAAACTGGGAGTCGTCCCGTTCGCCGCATCGCTGAAGCTCCCGCCCGCGAACGCTTTCCTCATCCACGACGAAAGGCTCGTGATCGTGGAGGACTGGCACGCGGAACTGTGGATCAACGACCAAGACAGCGTCACCACGTACCTGCGCGTCTGGACAATGCTCCGCGAGTCCGCGGTGTACGGCACCGCCGCCCAACGGGTGATCCACGAGGCCCGCCGGAGCCTGGGCGAGCCATGAACGACATCATGGTCCGGGCGGCAACTGATCGACGCCGTACGGTTCCGGGTCCGCACCGGCGACCCGTGGCGGGACCTGTCCGCCGAGTGGGCCGTGGGCACTCAGCCGCCGAAACCGGTCAACGCGCCACGGACATCGAACCTCGCGCTGGGCGCCCAGGCGATCTCCCAGCGATTGCCTTCCGGGTCCGCGATATACGCCGACCGGCCGCCCCAAGGACGGTCCACCGGATCGGCAACCGCGATGGCACCCGCCGCCACCGCGGCCGCGAAGGCGGCATCCACTTGGTGACGGCTGTCCACATTGCAGGCGAGCGTGATCCCCGACCACACAGCGGGAGACGGGATGGCGGTCGCCGCCTCGTCAGCCAGCTCATCCACGGGGTACAGCGCCAGCAGCACACCACCGAGCAGGAAACCCGCCCAATCATCATCGCTGGAGGGGATCTCCTCCCATCCCAGACCGCAGTAGAACCGGCGCAACCTTGGCAGGTCACGGGTGCCGAGGGTCACCACAGAGAGACGAGAGGGCAGCTCAGACATGGCCACGATCATGGCGCTGACCAGCTTCCGGCAACAAGCAGGCCGCACGCACTTTCGACACGCGCCGGCGAGATGCCCGAGGCCAGCGATGCGGTCCGCGAGCTGATCGCCCGCTGATCCGGCGGCGTCTCTCCGCCGTACGGCCCAGCACGACCGCAGGTCGGGGGCACCCGCAGCTCAGTCAGCGGACTCGTCGGCCGACGCCTCGCGCTCGTCCGGGCGTAGGACGAAGGTGCCCATGCCCGCTTCCGACCGCGTGAGCCCTTCCTTCTTCACGGCCTCCATGGCCCGCTGCGCGGTCGAGTTCACGACACCGAACTCGTTCGCGAGCTGCACCACGCTCGGGATCTTGCCGCCGGGTGGATAGGTGCCGTTCTGGATGCGCTCCAGAACGATGGCCGCGATCTGGGGCCACATCGCGCGAGTTCGATCAATGGACATGACTCCAGTTGAGTACTCCTCGGTATTCTTCGCATCTTCAGTGCACCTCGGTACACTTCGGTACGCCAGCGCCACGAAGACCCCCGCGACGCGGCGAACGTCCGGGGGCGTGGCCACCAGCTGTCGAGGAGCTGATGACATTGAGCATTATCCA
>NZ_JABWDV010000213.1 GCF_013362995.1 Streptomyces sp. TRM64462
GACGGCCACCACCGGTGCGCACACCGCCTGGGCCGCGGCCGCCGCGGCGAGCGCCTCCGCGATGCGCGGCGGCACCCTCCGGGCCTGGAGCGCGGCGCTCCAGCGCGGGGCGACGGTCAGCAGGGCGCCCGTGGCCAGGACGGAGAGCAGGAACCCGTAACTGCGCGCCAGCCACGGCTCGTACAGCACCAGCAGCAGGACCGCGGCGGCCAGCGCGGGGAGCAGCGATCTGCGCCGTCCGGTCCCGATGGCGAGCAGCGTGACGGACCCGCAGGCGGCCGCGCGCAGCACGCTCGGCTCAGGGCGGCACACCACGACGAACGCCAGGACGAGTCCCCCGCCCAGCAGCGCCGTCGCCCGCAGCGGGATGCCCAGCCGGGGCGCGAGGCCGCCACGCTCTGCGCTCAGCGCGGTCCCGGCGGGCCCGATGAGGAGCAGCAACACGATGGAGAGGTTGCTGCCCGACACGGCGAGCAGATGGGTCAGGTCGGTGGCCTCGAACGCCGTGCGCAGGTCATGCGGGATCCGGGACGTGTCACCGACGACCAGGCCGGGCAGCAGCGCCCGGGCGTCCGGCGGCAGCCCGTCGGTCGCCGCCCGCAGCCCTTCGCGGAGTTCGCCGGCCGTGTGCTGGAGGGCGGTCGGCGGGCCGGTGACGCGGGGCGGTCCCGTGTCGGCGTACAGCACGGCGGCGAACGGGTCGCCGGACCGCTGCGGCAGGGCGAGCCGCCCGGTGACCCGGAGCCGGGTGGAGGGCAGCAGCCGCAGCCACGCGTCGCGGTGCTGCCCGTCCTCCCCGAGCCGGGCGATCACCAGCACGGGCGTCCGTACCCGCGTCACGGCCCCGTCGGGCGCCGTCACGCGCGTCACCTGGACGTTCAGCACGGCCGACGCGGGCGCGGCACGGTGACCGCTCGCCTTCGGCAGGCTCGGCCGGGGATCGGCGGTGACGGTCACCTCCGCGACGACGCGCGCATGCTCCTCAGCCAGCCCCGGAACGGGTCCCCGCTTCAGGTCAGCCCCATGGAGGCCCGCCGATGCCGCCCCGGCCGCCGCGCCCAGCAGCACCGCCGCCCCCGCTACGGCGTTGCCCCGCCACCGCCCGGCCCGTGGCCCGGCCCGCCGTCGAGCGGTCCCGCGCCCGGCCAGGAGCAGGAGGCCCGCGGCCGTGCCGCAGAGGGCGACGCCCACTGCCGTCCAGCCGCCCGGGGCGCCCAGCGCGAGCGCCGCCGCGCCCCAGGCGGCCAGCCCCGGCGCTACGAGCCGCAGGTCGACCGGCCCTTCGGGCGCCCGCTCACCTGTCGCCCGCCCGCTTCCGGGGCTGGCGTGCGCGGCGCCGGGCGAGGGCGCGGGCAGCGCCGCCGTCGCAGCGTTCATCGCCGTCATGGCTGTCGTGGCTGTCATGGCCGTACGAGCGGCCGCAGGTCGGCGAACCGGCGGTCACCGATGCCCCGCACCTCGCGCAGCTCGTCGACCGACCGGAACCCTCCGTGCCGTGTGCGGTGCTCGATGATCTGCCGGGCGAGAACGGGACCGACGCCCGGCAGGGTGTCGAGCTGCTCCACGGTCGCGCTGTTGAGACTGATCGGCCCGGCCGCCGCGAACGGACCGCCCACGGCTGCCTGCCCCGCGGCCGGAGTGGGGACGCCACCGGCCACGCCGGGTACGCCCACCACGACGTGTTCGCCGTCCACCAGCACCCGCGCCCGGTTGAGCCCCGTCACGTCCGTCCCCGGCCGGACACCGCCCGCCGCGTGCAGCGCGTCCACGACCCGCGCACCGGCCGGCAGCCGCAGCACCCCCGGCTTCAGCACCTTGCCGCTCACGTCGACGACGACCATCGGCGTCGGCGCACCGGCCCCGGGCCCGCCCGGTCCGGGAGGTCCCGATCCCTTCGGCCCCGGCTGAGGCATGCCGGGCGGCTTCGGCTCCTCGCCCTCGGCCGTCTCTGTCGTCGGCGTGGGCGTCGCGGCAGGCAGCGCGTGCCCGACCACGTCCGGGGGGCGCACGGCCTCGGGGCGGCCCACCCAGAAGTACCGCCCGGCGAGCACGACGGCCACGAGCAGGACGACCGTGAGAGCGGCCAGCGTCCGCCGTTCCATCCCGCACCGGCTCTGCAGCCACAGCGGCAACCGCTCCCGCCCCGCCAGCCGCCACCGCTCCCACCTCCCAGGAGGCGACGGAATGGCCGGCTCCCCCGACGGCGGCGCGGGCGGCGGAACCGCCGGTGCCGAGGGAATCGCAGCCGCGCCGTCGGGTGGCGGCGGCGGAGGATCGGTCCCGGCCAACAGGGCGTCGGCGCGCAGCCGGACGTCCGCAGGGGTCGCCGCTCCTGCGGCCGACGACGCGGGCGTGGCCCGGGCCGAGGCGCGGTGCCTCCCCCGCGCCCGGCCGCGTACCCGCGTCCGCACGCGGCCGTCGGTTCCTGGCGCCCTGCCGGGTCCGCTCGTCGCGGCGGCGGACCTGGCACGGGGGCGTACAGCAGAGATCACGGAGTGTGTTCGACTCGTCATGTCACAGCACGTTAGGCACATCCGCCCGTTTCTGCTGAGACGCCCGTATTTCCGTGGATAACACGGGACTTGTGGAAAACCCGGCCACCCTCCAGGGTGATGGCGAGCCGGACCGGGTGAACGAACCGTGCGTCAGCGCTGTGAGACGACGACGCCCAGCAGCCCCGGCCCCGTGTGCGCCCCGATCACCGCGCCCACTTCGCTGACATGAAGGTCCGTCAGGCCGGGGACGCGCTGCCGCAGATGCTCCGCGAGGGTGTCGGCCCGCTCTGCGGCGGCCAGATGGTGCACGGCGATGTCCACGGGGCTGACGCCCGCACGCTCGACGGCGATCTCCTCCAGCCGGGCGATGGCCCTCGACGCGGTGCGTACCTTCTCGCGCGGCTCGATGCACCCGCCGGTCAGCTCCAGCAGGGGTTTCACGGCCAGGGCCGAGCCCAGCAGGGCGCGGGCCGCGCCGATGCGCCCGCCTCGGCGCAGATAGTCCAGGGTGTCGACGTAGAAGTAGGCGGCCGTCCCGGCGGCGCGCTTTTCCGCGGCGGCCACGGCCTCGTCGATCGTGGAGCCGGCCTGCACCGCCTCCGCCGCCGCCAGGGCGCAGAAGCCGAGTGCCATCGCGACCATCCCGGTGTCGACAACCCGTACCGGAACCGGCGCCTGGCGGGCGGCCAGCAGGGCGGCCTCGTACGTACCGGACAGTTCGGCCGACAGGTGCAGCGAGACGATGCCGGCGGCTCCGTCGTCCGCGAGCCTTCGGTAGTGCGCGGCGAACGTCTCGGGGCTGGGCCGCGACGTGGTGACGGGGCGTCGTCTCTGCAGCGCTTCGGCCAGGGAGCGCGCCGAGATCTCGGTGCCTTCCTCAAGAGCCCGGTCGCCGAGGACGACGGTCAGCGGCACCGCGGTGATACCGTGCCGCTCCATCGTGTGCGGCGGCAGGTAGGCCGTTGAATCGGTGACGATCGCGACATGCCGGGACATGCCCCGGAGGTTACCCGCAGGCGGCGTCCGAGGGCAGCCCGGCCCGTGTCCGCTCGCCGCGCCGGGTCAGTTGGAGCTCTCGGGCCGCGCCGACTTCTGCCACGGGTAGCCGACGTCCAGCCGGGGATCCCGAGCCGTGATCGCCCGCGGGCCGTCCCCCTCCGCGTCCCCGCCCTGCCCGGAGTTCCTGTCCTGCCGGGAGTTCCTGTCCTGCCCGGAATTCCCGTCCTGAGCTGCGCTCCCGCCCTGACCCGCGCTCCCGCCCTGCCCGGCATCGCCCTCCGGCCAGACGTGGTCGGCCGCCTGGGCCTGCGCGGCAGGCGCGGTGGGCCAGGACACCTGCGTCCGGTCGCGCTGCGTCTCGGGCGCCTCGGTCCGCGCCTCCGAAGGCTCGGCCGCCGGCTCGGACCAGTGGCGCAGGGCGCCCGCCTCCATGTCGATCTGCGCGCTCAGCACGTCCAGCTCGTCCTCGGCGAACTTCCTCGCCCGGTCCCGGGCGGCCCAGCGCAGCGAGTCGGCCGACTCCGTGATGCGCCGTGTGCGCTCACGGACGTCGTCCAGGCGTTCGGCGACCCGCGCCTTGTCGGGGTCCCGCTCCATCCGCTTCAGCTGGTCGTTCAGTTCGTGACCGTGGGCGCTGAGCTGCCGGAACAGTTCGAGGGACTCCTTCAGCGACGCATCGTCGGCCGCGCCCGCTTCCAGGGCGTCCTGGGTGGCCCGCATGGAGGTCCGCAGGGACAGCCGCAACTGCGCGATCTCGCCCGCGACGCCGCCCTGCCCGTAGCTCTTGGCGCGCAGGGTGGTGTCCTCGACGGTGCGCCTGGCCTGCGTGATGGTCCGGTCGACCCCGCGTTTGGCGGCTCCGATCACCTTCACGCTCACATACACGCCGAGAGCGACGAAGGCGACAAAGAGCAGCGCCAGAATCAGGATCGCGGTCTCCATGAAGTCCCCTCGGTGTCGTTGTACATCTCCACGGTAAACGGAGCGGGCAGGTTGGGGGTTCCATCAGAACCCCCAACCTGCCCGTAGGGGAAAAACCGGGGCCCGCGACCAGTGCGGGGACCCGGTTACGCCGGGACGATGTTCACCAGCTTCGGCGCGCGGGCGATCACCTTGCGGATGCCCGCCCCGCCCAGCGCGGCGACGACGGCCGGCTCGGCCAGTGCCAGGGCCTCCAGCTCCGCGTCCGTGATGGACGGGGAGACCTCCAGGCGCGCCTTGACCTTGCCCTTGATCTGCACGACGCAGGTCACGGTCTCGTCGACGACGTACGCCGGGTCGGCGACCGGGAAGGCCTGGTGGACCACGGAGTCGGTGTGGCCCAGCTTGCGCCACAGCTCCTCGGCGATGTGCGGGGCCAGCGGCGCGACCAGCAGGACCAGCCGCTCGGCGACCGGACGGGACACCGGGCCGCCGGTCTTGGTCAGGTGGTTGTTCAGCTCGGTGATCTTCGCGATGGCGGTGTTGAAACGCAGCGCGGCCATGTCCTGCGCGACGCCGTCGATGGCCTTGTGCAGGGCCCGCAGCGTGTCCTCGTCGGGCTCGCCGTCGACAACGGTGACCTCGCCGGTGGCCTCGTCGACGATGTTGCGCCACAGCCGCTGCAGCAGCCGGAACTGGCCCACCACCGCGCGCGTGTCCCAGGGGCGGGAGACGTCCAGGGGGCCCATGGCCATCTCGTACAGGCGCAGTGTGTCGGCACCGTACTCGACGCAGATCTCGTCCGGCGTGACCGCGTTCTTCAGGGACTTGCCCATCTTGCCCAGGACGCGGCTGACCTTCTCGCCCTGGTACCAGAAGGTGCCGTCGCGCTCCTCGACCTCGGTGGCCGGTACGGCGATACCGCGGGCGTCGCGGTACACGTACGCCTGGATCATGCCCTGGTTGAACAGCCGGTGGAACGGCTCGGCGGACGAGACGTGCCCCAGGTCGTAGAGGACCTTGGACCAGAACCGGGCGTACAGCAGGTGCAGTACGGCGTGTTCGGCGCCGCCCACGTACAGGTCGACACCGCCGTGCGGCATGCCGTCGCGCGGGCCCATCCAGTACCGCTCGATGTCCGGGTCGACCAGCTTGTCCCTGTTGTGCGGGTCCAGGTAACGCAGCTCGTACCAGCACGAACCGGCCCAGTTGGGCATGGTGTTGGTCTCGCGGCGGTACCTTCGCGGACCAGCGCCGTCGCCCAGGTCCAGGGTGACGTTGACCCAGTCCTCGTTGCGGGACAGCGGGGTCTCGGGCTGCGTGTCGGCGTCGTCCGGGTCGAAGGTGCGCGGCGCGTAGTCGTCGACCTCGGGCAGCTCCAGGGGCAGCATCGACTCGGGCAGCGGGTGGGCGATGCCGTCCTCGTCGTAGACGATCGGGAAGGGCTCGCCCCAGTACCGCTGGCGGCTGAACAGCCAGTCGCGCAGCCGGAAGTTGACGGTGCCCTCGCCGATGCCGCGGGCCTCCAGCCACTGCGTGACCTTCGCCTTGGCGTCGGCGACGCCCAGGCCGTCCAGGGACACATCGTCGTTGGCCGAGTTGATGATCTTCGCGTCGTACGAGTCGAAGGCGTCGTCCCATGCGGCCGGGTCGGTGCCGCGGCCGTCCGTCGGCTCGACGACGCAGCTCATCGGCAGGTCGAAGGCGCGCGCGAAGGCGAAGTCGCGGGTGTCGTGGGCGGGGACGGCCATGATGGCGCCGGTGCCGTAGCCCATCAGGACGTAGTCGGCGATGAAGACGGGGACCTGCTCGCCGCTGACCGGGTTGACGGCGTACGCGCCCGTGAAGACGCCGGTCTTCTCCTTGGCCTCGGCCTGCCGCTCGACGTCGGACTTGGCGGCGGCCTGCTTGCGGTACGCGTCGACCGCCAGGGCCGGGCTGGCGTGGCCGCCGGTCCACAGCGCCTGGGTGCCCGCCGGCCAGGCCTCCGGGACGATCTTGTCGACCAGGTCGTGCTCGGGGGCCAGCACCATGTAGGTGGCGCCGAACAGGGTGTCGGGACGGGTGGTGAAGACGGTGATGGCGTCGTCGCCGACGGGGAAGTCGACGCGGGCGCCCTCGGAGCGGCCGATCCAGTTGCGCTGCTGCAGCTTGATGGCCTCGGGCCAGTCCAGCGCGTCCAGGTCCTCCAGCAGCCGGTCGGCGTAGGCCGTGATGCGCATGTTCCACTGGCGCAGCTTCGCCTTGAAGACGGGGAAGTTGCCGCGCTCGGAGCGGCCGTCGGCGGTGACCTCCTCGTTGGCCAGGACGGTGCCCAGGCCGGGGCACCAGTTGACCGGGGCGTCGGAGGCGTACGCCAGGCGGAACTCGCCCAGTACGTCGGCGCGCTCGGCGGTGCTCAGCTCGCTCCACGCGCGCGTGGTGCCGGGAACGGGCCGCTCACCGTTCTCGAACTGGGCGACCAGGTCGGCGATCGGGCGGGCCTTCTTCGCGTCGTGGTCGTACCAGGAGTTGAAGATCTGCAGGAAGATCCACTGGGTCCACTTGTAGTAGTCCGGGTCGATCGTGGCGAACGACCGGCGCTTGTCGTGGCCCAGGCCCAGTCGGCGCAGCTGGGCCTTCATGTTCACGATGTTGGCCTCGGTCGACACGCGCGGGTGCGTGCCGGTCTGCACGGCGTACTGCTCGGCGGGCAGGCCGAACGCGTCGAAGCCCAGGGTGTGCAGGACGTTGTGCCCGGTCATGCGCTGGTGGCGGGCGTACACGTCGGTGGCGATGTAGCCCAGCGGGTGGCCGACGTGCAGGCCCGCACCCGACGGGTACGGGAACATGTCCATGATGAACTTCTTGGGCCGGGCGACGATCTCCGGGTCGCCCGCCAGGTCACCGCTCGGGTTGGGTGCGGCGTAGGTGCCTTCCGCGTCCCAGAAGTCCTGCCAGCGTGCCTCGATGTCGGCCGCCATGGCCGCCGTATAACGATGCGGGGCCGCCGTCTCGGCAGCCGAATTCGTCTCGGTCATGATCCTCTGAAGCTCCATCGATCGTCTCTGCCAGGCCGCCGCTGCCGCGCACTGATTCCGTCGGCGCGGCGAAATGAAAAAGCCCCTCGCACAGGAGGGGACGCCGCGCCGATTCCGACCGGATTTCTTCATCCGTCGGCACTGATCAGCGCGGCTCGCTAAGCAGAAGGCGTACGGCACGCATGGCGTCAGAGTACCGCAGGCCCCCTACGCGCCGCACCGAGCCGTCCCGAGGGGTGGACACGGCCTGTCGCGTAACCGTCGCACTACGCGGACGGGGCGGGTTACTCGGCGTATCGGCGCGTTCCCGGGCAACCCCCGAGTCAGTTGTCGGCCAGTCGAACACCTAAAGCGTCAAACGCCGTACTCACCGGTATGCGCAGCCCTAGCATGCGCGAACGGGACCCCATCCGCACCATTCGGAGTCGCCCATGACCCCTCATCGCAAGATCCGTTCTTCCCCCGCCGAGAAGGCGGGCCTCAGTCGGCCGGTACAGGGCGGGTTGTACGCGGCCGCTCTGGTTCTCCTCCCGCTCCTGGCCGTCGGCGGAAGCGACGGTTTCCGCGAGTTCCTGGATTTCGGCACCGGCGTTCTGGCGCTCGTGTCGCTGACGGCGTCCGTCGCCTGGGCGCTCGTCGCCACCGACCGGCTCCTGCTCACGCCCCGGCAGCGGCTGCTGGCCCAGGGCATCCACCGGGGCACCGCCGTCGCGTCGCTCGGGTTCCTCCTGCTGCACGGCACGGTCAAGGTGTCCCTCGGGCACGTCGAGCTCATAGGCGCCCTCATACCGTTCGGGCTCGGCATCACGGGCACGGCGGGCCTCATAGGCTTCGGGTCGCTCGCCGGCCTGCTGATGGTGGTCGCGGCGTCCACGGGGGCGCTGCGCAGCACCCTGGCGGGACGCGGCGGCATAGCGGCCCGCTGGCGGCCGCTGCACATGCTGGCGTACCCGGCCTGGTGCGCGGCGCTGATCCACGGCCTGTACGCGGGCCGCCCGGCGGCCGGCTGGGTGGTCGCCCTGTACTGCCTGGCGCTGGCCGGTGTCGCCGCCGCCGTGTCCGTACGGCTGCTGCCGGGCCCGCTGCGGCAGCAGGTGGCCGAGCAGGTGCTCGCGCTCGTGGGCCCGGGCGCGGAGGGCTCCGGGGCCGCCGTACGGGCCCGGGGGCGGGGGCGTGCGCGGCGTGATCCCGCGACGGCTCCGCTGCCGGGCACCCCGGGCATGGCCGCGTACGACCTGGCGGAGGCGCCGCGCCCGCACCCGTACGAGCAGGAGACCCGCAGGGAGGACCCCCTCAGCCGGGAGCGCCCGGGGTGGGAACGCCCCGCACGCGCGCGTGGGGCCGGCATTTCCGCCGCGTACCGTGCCGTGTCCCTGGGCAGCGGCTCCGGCGCCCCGGGCGCGCCCGACGGCGCGACGACGGCCGGCGACCCCACCCAGGAGATCCCGTTCGCCGAGCGTGTGCCTATGACGGAGGAACTTCCCGCCGTCACCGAGGAACAGACCGTACGGCCCGGCTACTGGCCCACGCCGTCACCGCCGCCGCCCGCGCCGTCCCCCTCTTCGCCCTCTTCGCGCGCGTACGTTCCGCCCGGGGCCACGACCACAGGCGTGACCACAGGTATGACCACAGACGTGACCACGGGCACGGCCACGTCGGCGGAGGGCCCGACGGCGCCCCCGTACGCGTCACCTGAGCAAACTCCGGTCTCGTCTGCGTACCACACGGACGAGCCGGCCGGCGGGCCGAGGCCAGGCCCGTTCCAGCGCCCGGCGGCCGGCGAGCCGTGGACCGCACCCGCAGGAGACCGCCCGTGAACGCCCCGCTCCCCGACGTCCCCGAAGTCCGCGTCGTCGGCCTCCCCCAGCTCACCCAGGGCTTCGACCTGGTGGAGCGGCTGGACCTGTCGATGCACCTGAAGGTGCACGGTCCGCTCGAACCGATCGCCGGGGAGCGGCTGGCGCAGCTCGCCGACGGCGTCTCGCTGCGCGGCCGCGGCGGCGCGGGCTTCCCCTTCGCGCGGAAGCTGCGGGCCGTGGCGGAGGCGGCGATCCGGCGCGGGGTGCGGCCGGTCGTGGTGGTCAACGGCAGTGAGGGGGAACCGGCCTGCCGCAAGGACACCGTGCTGCTCAACCGGGCCCCGCACCTCATCCTGGACGGCGCGCTGCTGGCGGCCGAGGCGCTCGGCGCGCGCACCCTGGTCGTGGCCGTGACCCGTAACTCCACCGAGGTCTCCATACGGGCGGCGCTGGCCGAGCGCGGACTGTCGGACCGGCGAGGGCAACAGCTACGCGCGCGTGTCGTCCGCACTCCGGAGCGCATGGTGTCGGGTGAGGCGTCGGCTGTGATCCGCGCCATCGGCGGCGGTCCCGCGCTGCCGCCGGGGCGGCGTGAGCGCGCCTCCGAGTCGGGCGTGGGCGGCGCGCCGACGCTCCTGTCGAACGCGGAGACGTTCGCCCAGCTCGCCGTCGCGGCCCGGATCGGCGCCCATCGGTACGCGCACGCGGGCCTGGACGGGGAGCCCGGCACCGTCCTGCTGACGCTGTCGGGTGCGGTGGCGCGCCCCATGGTGCTGGAGGTCCCGACGGGGGTGCCCCTGCGGTACGTGCTGCAGCTCGCGGGCGCTCCGCCGGTGCCGCAGGGCGTGCTGACGGGTGGCTACCACGGCAACTGGATCGACGCGGCGGCCGTGGACGGTTCCGTGGTGTCGCGGGCGTCCCTGGCGGCCGTGGGCGGCTCGCTGGGCGCCGGGGCGATCCTGCCGATCGGGCCTGAGACGTGTCCGCTGGGCGAGGCACAGCGCGTGGCGAACTGGCTCGCCGCGGAGACGGCCGGCCAGTGCGGGCCGTGCCGGCTCGGTCTGCCCGCGGCGGCGGGCGGTCTGTCGGACGTGCTGAACGGGGGCGGTCCGGCCGCGCTGGAGGCGCTGCGGGAGGTCGTGCAGGCCGTGAAGGGCCGCGGGGCGTGCAAGCATCCGGACGGCTCGGCGCGGTTCTTCTCGTCGACGCTGTCGGCGTTCACGGACGATCTGGCCGCGCATGTGCTGGACGGGGGCTGCGGGCGTCCGACGACGGGTGTGCTGCCGCTGCCTTCGCCGGGCTACCAGGAGGCCGAGGAATCCATCCCGAGCGGGGAGGCCCTCGCCGTGGACTGGACGCTGTGCCAGGGCCACGGGCTGTGCGCGGACATCGTGCCCGAGCTGATCCGTATGGGCCCCGACGGCTTCCCGGTGCTCGCGGAGGCCGCGGTGCCCACTCATCTGCGGGGGCGGGCGCAGCGTGCCGTGCGGCGCTGTCCCGCGCTGGCGCTGCGGCTGGAGCAGACGGCCGGTGCGGCGCCGAAGGAACGTCCCGCCCTGCCGGTGGTGACCCGTAAGGCGCTGGGCAGCGGACGGAGTTGAGCGGCACCGTACGACGAAAGCGGGCCATCCGATCCGGATGGCCCGCTTCCTTGTCCTGTGGAGCTAAGGAGAATTGAACTCCTGACCTCTTGCATGCCATGCAAGCGCTCTACCAACTGAGCTATAGCCCCTTGCGGTGTGTCGCCTTGCTCGGGCCTTCCCTTGGGCTTCCCTCGCGGCGACACAGAGAACATTACACGGTCCTCCCGGGGAATCACCAAATCGTTTGCCGGACCCCCGCTCGGCCGTCGTACGGGGCAGGTAGCGTCAGCGCCTGTGACCGTGACCATGACCGCGCAGACCCGCCTGCGGAGCCTGCCCCTGGCAGCCCTGTCGGCCTGTCTGCTCTCCTTCGTGGCCTTCTGGGTGGCGCAGCGCGCGGCCCACGTCAACATGCTGGACCTGTCGGTGTACCGGGCCGAGGGTGAGACGGTGCTGGCGGGCGGCGACCTGTACGCGATGCGTGCCACGTCGGCGAACCTGCCGACGACGTACCCGCCGTTCGCCGCGCTGCTGTTCACGCCGCTGACGCTCGTCGGTGTCCCGGAGATGCGGGCCCTGGCCACGGCCGGGAACCTGGTGCTGCTGGTGGCGCTGGTGCAGCTGTCGCTGCGCCTGGTCGCGTCGGGGCCGCTGGTCCGGGCCCGGGCGAGCGCCGCGTTCCTGGAGCGGCCGGGCGCCGCGCTGTGGCTGGCGGCGGTCCTGGTGTGGTGCGAGCCGGTGTGGCAGACGTTCCGGTACGGGCAGATCAACCTCCTCACGGCGACGGCCGTGATGTGGGATCTGACCCGCCGGGAGCAGAGCCGCTGGGCGGGGGTGGGCATCGGCCTGGCCACGGCGATCAAACTGACGCCGGGCCTCTTCGTGGTGATGCTGCTGCTGATCGGCGTGGCACGCGCGCGTAGGTGCGGCTGGAATCCGTGGTGGAACGACGCGCTGCGGCGGGTCGTCCGGGCGACGGGGACGTTCCTGGCGGTGACTGTGGCGTCGGCGGTCGTCCTGCCGTACGACTCACGCCGGTTCTGGACCGAGATGATCTTCGAGACGAGCCGGGTCGGCCGCACCGAGGAGACGGCCAACCAGTCGCTGAGCGGTGTGCTGGCGCGGCTGCTGCACACGACCGACCCGGGTGTCTGGTGGCTGGTCGCGGCGGCCCTGGTGGCCGCGGCGGGGCTGGCCGTCGCGGTGCGGGCGGCGCTGCGCGGGGACCGGCCGGTGGCGGTGGTGGCGTGTGCGACGACGGCGCTGCTGGTCAGTCCGATCTCCTGGTCGCACCACTGGGTGTGGTGTGTGCCGACGCTGGTGCTGCTGACGGCCAGGGCGCGGGCGGTATGGACGGTCGTGGCAGGGCTGGTGTTCGCCTCGTTCGCGCTGTGGTGGGTGCCGCACGCGCCGGCGCCGATACGGCTCGAACTCCACCAGAACGCGGGGCAGATGCTGCTGTCGGGTCTCTACACGCTGCTGGGTCTCGGTCTGTTGGCGGCGCTGGGTGTGCCGGCCCTCAGGAGGCGCGGTGCGTGGCGGCCTGCTCGTCAGGCGGTGGCGAAGGAGTAGAAGCGTTTGAGGGTGCAGTGCTCGTCGAGGAGGCGCCCGTAGATCGGCTCCCCTTCGAGCTCCCGGTACGTCTCGATGGGGTCGCCTTTTATGATCAGCGCCCGTGCGCATTCCTCGCACCAGTACTGGTAGTCCGGGTTGACCGGATCCATGTCGCGGACGATCGGCGTACCGCTGCCGCACCAGTCACACTTGCGCCTGTGTGCACCCATCACTCAGCTCCAGCTGTGGCCGCAGGACGTGCGGAGACGGGACACGTCACCGTCGTCACCGAACATCCGGGCGACGTGTGAGGAACCGCACATCCCACACATCCCTCCCGTCCGGTCCGACGCCCCCTCCGGCCGTCCGATTCTGCCATGGCGCCCGCCGGGCGGCAGCGGGTGGGCCGACCGGTTCCGACAGGCTTCAGCAGGCTCGGGACGGCGCCGGAAGGCGTCGCAAACAGAAATCCCGCCCCCTGGTGGGGACGGGATTCGGTGACTGTGGAGCTAAGGAGAATTGAACTCCTGACCTCCTGCATGCCATGCAGGCGCTCTACCAACTGAGCTATAGCCCCTCGTGTTCTTCGCGCTCCGCGCTGCGAACAAGAAGAACTTTAGCCTGTCACCTGCCCGAAAGTGAAATCCGGGTTCGGGCCCTCCTCCGCGGCCCTCCGACGGCCGCCCCTTGCCTGCGTACGCGGTCGCTCCGCGCGCGTAGGCGGCCGCTCAGTCGTCGTCGCCGAGCACCGGCTCGGGGAGCGTGCCTGCGTTGTGCTCCAGGAGCCGCCAGCCGCGGGCGCCCTCGCCCAGGACGGACCAGCAGCAGTTGGACAGCCCGCCCAGGCTCTCCCAGTGGTGCGCCTCCAGGCCGAGGAGCCGGCCGATGGTGGTGCGGATCGTGCCGCCGTGGCTGACCACGACGAGGGTGCCCTCCTCGGGCAGCTTCTCGGCGTGCTCCAGCACCACGGGCGCGGCACGGTCGGCGACCTCGGTCTCCAGCTCGCCGCCGCCGCGCCGGACCGGCTCGCCGCGCTTCCACGCCCGGTACTCGTCGCCGTGGCGGGCGATGATCTCCTCGTGCGTCAGACCCTGCCAGACACCCGCGTAGGTCTCGCGGAGCGCGGCGTCGTGGCCGACCGGGTGGCCGGTGATCGCGGCGAGCTCGGCGGCCGTGGCCGCGGCCCGCTTGAGGTCCGACGCGATGATCGCGTCCGGCTTGAGCGCCGCGAGCAGCCGGGCGGACCGGCGCGCCTGGGCGAGACCGGTCTCGGTGAGCTCGATGTCCGTACTGCCCTGGAAGCGGCGTTCCAGGTTCCAGGAGGTCTGACCGTGGCGCCAGAGGACGATGCGGCGGCCCCTGCCGCCCTTGCCACCGCTCAGCGCAGCTCACCGTCCGTGTCCGGGCCGGAACCGTCGGCGCCGGTGAGCCGGGCGTGCTCGGCGGCCTTGCCGCGGGTGTTCTTGGCGTCCTCGGGCAGCGGCAGCTCGGGGCAGTCCTTCCAGAGCCGCTCCAGCGCGTAGAAGACCCGCTCCTCGGAGTGCTGGACGTGGACGACGATGTCGACGTAGTCCAGGAGCACCCAGCGGGCCTCGCGGTCGCCCTCGCGGCGCACGGGCTTGGCGCCGAGCTCCTTGAGGAGCCGCTCCTCGATCTCGTCGACGATCGACTTGACCTGGCGGTCGCTGGGGGCGGAGGCGAGCAGGAAGGCGTCGGTGATCGACAGCACGTCGCTGACGTCGTAGGCGATGATGTCGTGCGCGAGCCGGTCGGCTGCCGCCTGTGCGGCGGCGTTCACGAGCTCGATGGATCGGTCGGTGGCGGTCACATGCAGGCTTTCGTCGGCGGTCAAGTACGTCTCAAGGGTCTCACGTGCCGTTGAAGGCCCGGCAAATCGTTTCCGGCCCCCATGATCGCGCGGGTCATGGGGGCCGGGCGCCGCTCCGGGCGACCGCCTCACGGGCTCCGGGCGGCCCGTCACGGGCTCCGGGCGACCCCCTCACGGGCTCCGGGCGACCCCCTCACGGGGGCCGCTCCGAGCAGCGCTCTACTTGATCTTGTAGTCCTCGCCGAGGACGACGGTCACGTCCGCGTTCGCGGAGGCCTCGCCCTTCTGGACGGCACGCGCGGGCAGCCCGAGGGTCTTGGCGACCTCCTCGGCCTTGGCCTTCTGTGCCTCGTCGGCGTACAGGACCTCGGATGTGGACTCGCGGTCGGCCTTGCCGCCGTCGATGACGGAGTAGCCGCCGTTGACCAGGACGATGCGCGCCGATTCCGTGGCGTCGTCGTTCCCGGTGGCGTTCCGGACGCCGACCCGTACCGTCGAGCCCTGCTCGGGTGCGCTGACGGAGCCGCCGAGGATGTCCTTGACCACGCTTCCGGTGGCCTCCTCGGTGAGCCTGCCGTCGCCCTGCACGGGCAGCAGCGCCGTCTTGTAGTTGCCGACCTTGGCGTGCTCGGCCAGCTTGGCGAGCGAGGCGCCCAGGTCCTTCTCCGGCAGGGACGGGTCCAGGATCTGGGCCAGGGACTGGATCGTCATGGTGGCGTTCTTGGGGTCGTCCGACAGCTTGCGCAGGACGCCGTGCACGACCTGGCCGAACCGCTGGAGCTGCTGGGCCTCGGCCTCGCCCGGGCCCCGGTACGTGGCGTACGCGACGGCCATACGCCCGTTGAGCGTCTGGTTCTCGCCCTTCTCGACCAGCGGGGGCTCGCCCTTCTTGGTGCCGGGCACCTCCGCGTCGGTGGTGAGGTCGATGCCGCCGACCAGCTCGACGAGGTTCTCCAGGTACGGGGTGTCGAGCCGCCACGTTCCGGTGATCTTGGTGCCGAGGAGGGTGCCGATGGCCTCGCGGGTGGCGGAGGAGCCGTCGTCCTCGACGGACTTGGCGAGCGTGGTCGTCGTTCCGTCGTCGTTGGCCACGGCCAGGGCGTTGGGCAGCAGGACGGTGGTGCCCTGCTTGGTGGTCGCGTTGTTGACCAGGAGCGCGGTGGACGTGCCCTCGTCCTTGGTGTTGTGCAGGTGCAGCACGATCACGTCCCGCTTCTGCGGGCCCGTGGCCGTGCCGCCGCCCTTCTGGACCGTCTCCTCCGAGAATCCGGGGAGCAGACCGGCGCTCCAGAGGTAGCCGGCGCCGCCGATGAGCGCCACGGCCAGGACGACGACCAGGGCGATGACGCGGTTGCGGCCGCGGCGCCTGGCCTCCTCACGGCGCTCCGAGCGGCTCTCGGTGAACTTCAGCCAGTCGATGACGTCTTCGGAGTCCTCGTCGGGCTCCTCGACGAAGGAGAACTGCTCGGTGCGGTAGTCGTCACCCGCGCCGCCGCCGGGTGCCGGGGCAGGTCGCCTGCCCTGCACGGGAGCGGCGGACGCGACCGGGGGTTCCCGGCGGGCGGGCTGCGGCTCGGGGGCCGGGCGGCGCTGCTCGGGTACGGAGCCCTGG
Source organism: Streptomyces sp. TRM64462 (assembly GCF_013362995.1). GTDB lineage: Bacteria > Actinomycetota > Actinomycetes > Streptomycetales > Streptomycetaceae > Streptomyces. Next base: position 15,812 of record NZ_JABWDV010000213.1, read on the forward strand.
GCGGGGGGCGCGGGCGGCGCGGGGGGCGCGGGGGGCGCGGGGGGCGCGGCCGCAGCGGACGGTGCGGGCTGCTGGTCCTGCCACTGCTGGGTGCCGTAGCCGGCGGCGTAGGCGTCATAGCCGTACGTCTGGTTCGGGCCGCCCTGCTGGGGTTGCTGACCTTGGTACGGCTGATTCTGGGCGTACGGGTCGTAGCCGTACGTGTAGTCGCCCTGTGGCTGGGGCTGCTGGGGCTGCTGGGGGGACGTGTACGGGTCGTAGTGCTGCTGCTGTTGCTGCGGCGGCTGCTGGTACACCGGCTGCCCGTACTCGTCGTAGCCGATGAGCTGCGGCTGCGGCGGATAGTACGGGTCGTACGGGTTGTTCTGGTCGTTCACCGGTGCCCCTCTCCGTGGCTCACTCGCCGCGGTACAACTGGCGCTTCGCGATGTAGCGCACCACACCGTCCGGCACCAGATACCAGACGGGATCGCCGTGCGCGACCCTTGCGCGGCAATCCGACGACGAGATGGCGAGCGCGGGCACCTCGACCAGGGAGACCCCGCCCTTGGGCAGACCGTCGTCCGACAGGTCGTGGCCCGGGCGCGTGACCCCGATGAAGTGGGCGAGCGAGAACAGCTCCTCGGCGTTGCGCCAGCCCGGCATGATCTGGGAGAGCGCGTCGGCGCCGGTGATGAAGAACAGATCGGTGTCGGGATTGAGGGCGTGCAGTTCCCGCAGGGTGTCGATGGTGTACGTGGGTCCGGCGCGGTCGACGTCGATGCGGCTGACCGAGAACTGCGGGTTGGACGCGGTGGCGATGACCGTCATCAGATAGCGGTCCTCGGCCGGCGAGACCGTCTTGTGCGTCTTCTGCCACGGCTGGCCGGTCGGTACGAACACCACCTCGTCGAGGTGGAACAGGGCGGCCACCTCGCTGGCGGCCACCAGGTGTCCGTGGTGGATCGGGTCGAACGTCCCGCCCATCACGCCCAGGCGGCGTTTGCCGGGACTTCTCGGCACTTCCTGCTCTCCCATGCGTGCAGAGCCTAACGGCACGGTGGTGCGGCCCGGTCCCGGCGTTCGCCTCGGCCTCAGCGGTCCCGGTTGAAGCGGGTGGTGATCCACAGCAGCAGGAGCAGCGCGAAGAGGGCACCGCCGCCGGTGACGTAGGGGTTGAGGCTCTCGTGGTTGCCACCGTGCTCGGAGCCCTGGGCGAGCGTGACCAGGGTGGTGGCGGCGGAGTTCAGGCTGCTCATCTTCTGTGGGACCTATCCGTCGGAGTCGGAGCGGAGACTTCGCGCACATCGTATGCGGGTGCTGCGGGCACGCTCACGCCGACTCAGTCGTTGTCCTTGCGATGTCCTGACGACGTCCTCGCGATCCGATCCTCCGCGATCCGTCCGCGATCACTCCGGGGCCGGCTGTTCACAGGCTGTTGTCCACAGGCCGTTGTCCACAGGCCCGGCGTTCCGCGTCGGCAGCGCCTACGCTGGGCGTCGTCAAGGGGGACGAGACAGATCTCGTACGAAACTGGGGGCTTCCATGACAGACAACGGCCACGAGAGCGTGCCGAGCCGGCGGCGTACGCGTTTCCCCGGCATCTCGTCCCGCGCCTACGAACATCCGGCGGACCGCTCGGCGCTCGTCGCCCTGCGCAAGCTCAGCGGCTTCGACACCGTGTTCAAGGCCCTGAGCGGGCTGCTGCCGGAACGCAGCCTGCGGCTGCTGTACCTCTCGGACTCGGTGCGGGTGAGCGACGCGCAGTTCGCGCATCTGAACGAGATGCTGCGGGACGCCTGCTACATCCTCGACCTGGAGAAGGTCCCGCCGATGTACGTCACGCAGGACCCCAAGCCCAACGCCATGTGCATCGGCCTGGACGAGCCGATCATCGTGGTCACGACGGGGCTGGTGGAGCTGCTGGACGAGGAGGAGATGCGGGCGGTCGTCGGCCACGAGGCGGGCCATGCCCTGTCCGGCCACGCCGTCTACCGCACGGTGCTGCTGTTCCTCACCAGCCTGGCGCTGAAGGTGGCGTGGATCCCGCTCGGCAATGTGGCGATCATGGCGATCGTCACGGCGCTGCGGGAGTGGTTCCGCAAGTCGGAGCTGTCGGCGGACCGGGCGGGGCTGCTGGTCGGCCAGGACCTCCAGGCGTCGATGCGCGGCCTGATGAAGCTGGCGGGCGGCCACCATCTGCATGAGATGAACGTGGACGCGTTCCTCGCGCAGGCGGAGGAGTACGAGGCGGGTGGTGATCTGCGCGACTCGGTGCTGAAGATCATGAACGTGCTGCCGCGCTCCCACCCGTTCACGACGGTGCGGGCGGCCGAGCTGAAGAAGTGGGCGGAGAGCCGCGACTACCAGCGGATCATGGACGGGCACTACCCGCGGCGCTCGGACGACAAGGAGACGTCGGTGACGGACTCCTTCCGTGAGTCGGCGAGCCACTACGCGGACACGGTGCGCACCAGCAAGGATCCGCTGATGAAGCTGGTCGGCGACATAGCCGGCGGCGCGGGCGACCTGGGCGGCAAGCTCTTCGAGAAGTTCACGGGCAGCGGCACGTCCCGCCCGGGCGCCAAGGACAACGGCGAGGGCTGAACCACACCGCCCTTACGTGCGGCCGGGGCCGCCGGCCGGTCGAGCCCCGCCCGCCCTGCGGTCAGGGCGCGGCTCTTCCGCTGCCCGGCAACCCGCCGGGGTGGGGCGGGGGCGGCTCCGTCGCCCTCCCGGCAACCCGCCGGGGCGGGGCACGGCTCCGTCGGCCGCGCGGCAATC
>NZ_JABWDV010000214.1 GCF_013362995.1 Streptomyces sp. TRM64462
AGGCACAGGTGCGCAGGGTGTTGCGCAGGTGCCCAGGTGTCAGTTGGAAGCGGGCGGGTCAGTAGCGCACGGGCAGCGCCGTCAGCGCCCGGTTGAGCAGCGACAGCTGCCATGCCAGCGGCTCGTCGCCCAGCGCGAGGCCCGGGCGCTCACGCACCAGCACCTCCACCGCGCTCACCGCGACCAGCCGGGCCAGCGCGGCCCCGATGCAGAAGTGCGGGCCGAAACCGAACCCCAGGTGCGACGGGCTGCCGCTGCCGCGCCGCACGCTGAACCGGTCCGGGTCGGGGAACCGCGCCGGGTCGCGGTTGGCGGCGGCCGTGACCAGGAACAGCCGATCGCCCGCCCGTACCGGCCGCCCGTCCAGGTCGAGATCGCGGGCCGCCGTCCTGATCGACATCTTCGACGGGCCGTCGCACCGCATCGTCTCCTCGACGGCCGCCGGCACCAGACCCGGATCGTCGCGCACCGCCGCCAGCTCCTCGGGATTGCGCAGCAGCGCCAGGACGGTGTTCGCGATGAGGTTGCTCGTGGTCTCGCCGCCGGCGAACGCCATCTGCGTCAGCATCCCGACGAACTCCTCCTCGCTGACCGACGTCCCGATCCGGCCGCCCGCGAGGACGGCACTGATCAGGTCGTCCTTCGGCTCGGCACGGCGCTGCCGCACCAGGTCTGCGAGGTAGTCCTCCAGGTTGCACAGCGACTGCAGCGACGTGCGGTACTCGCGTTCCTCCTGTGCCGCGCCCAGCACCAGGTCGCCCACCCGGGCGTTCCAGTACCAGAAGGACGGCCCGTGCGCGGGCGGTACGCCCAGCCAGCGGGCGAAGACCAGGGCGGGCAGCGGCCGGGCGATGTCCGCCACCAGGTCGCCGGCCCCGCCGGGTGCGGCGCGGCGGTCGAGCATCGCCCGCGCCGCCCGCTCGACGAGCCCCCGGTACCGGCCGATGGCGCGCGCGGCGAACTGGTCCTGGAACACCTGGCGGAGCCGCCGGTGCTCGGGCGGGTCGTTGAACACCATCCAGCGGGACAGGATCGTGAACGCCCGCTCCGCGTCCTCGCGTGCGCCCTCCGGCACGGCGTCCATCAGCGGCCGCACCCGCTCCGCGGAGACCGCCGGGTCGCGCAGGCAGCGCATCAGCGGATCGTGCCCGGTCACCAGCCAGGCGCGGTGCAGGGGGCTCCAGTACACCGGGTCGTGGTCGCGCAGGGCGTCGAGATACCCGTACGGATCGGCGTTGACGGCGGGCGACAGCAGGTACCGCTCGGTGAACCCGGTCGCGGTCGCATGCGCGGTCGTGAGCGCGGTCGTCGGCTCGGTGGCCGGCTCGGTCGTCGGCTCGGTCGTGGGCTCCGTGGCCGTGGTGGTCATCGGCGGGCCTCCGCCCCGATCGACGCGAGCAGCGCGGCGGTCTTCGGCATCAGCCGCTCCGACATCATCGACATGTGGTCCCCCTCCGTCACATGGACGGTCAGACCGCCCAGCGCCAGCTCACGCCACCGCTCCACGTACGTGCGGTAGTCCACGTCCAGGCCCGGCATCGGCTCGCCCTCGGGCAGCCCCGCGGCCACGCCGCCCACCACGAGGTGGACATGGCCCGGGTACGGGCGCACCCGGTAGCCGGACAGCGCCACGAGCAGCGAGTGCCACACCTCGATCGGCGCGTTCTCCACCAGCGCGGCCTCGCTCGGGCTCATCCCCGCGCCCAGCAGCAGCGCCGTCAGCTCCGCCACGGCGGCCTCCCGCTCCGGCGACGGCGCCAGCGCGCGGATCCGGTCCCGCATGCCCCGCGCCGTCTCCATGTCCCGGCCGACCCCGGCCAGCCGCCGGGCCGCCGCCGGGTTGGGCAGATACGGCTCGATCAGCACCAGCGGCTCGACGGTGTGCCCGGCCTCGTACAGCTGCGTCGCCATCTCCAGCGCCAGGTTGGCGCCCATGGACCAGCCCAGCAGGTCGTGCGGCCCGCGCCCGCCGTCGCCGTCGGCGGTCATCTCGGCGACGTAGTTCGCCGCGATCCCCGGCACGGTGGTCGGGTCCACGCCGCCCAGCAGGCCACGGGCCTGGAACGCCCGCACCGGACGCCCCGGCGGCAGCGCGCGGGCCAGCGGCACGTACCACGCGGCACTGCCCCCGGTCGGGTGCACGCACCACAGCGGCGCGCCCTCGCCGTCCCGCAGCCGGACCTCCGACCTGACCGCCCCGTCCCCCGCCGCCTCGGCACGGGACGCGAGGCCCGCGACCGTCGGAGCCTCGATGAGGTCCCGCACCGTCACCCGCACGCCGCGCGCCGTCGCCTGCGCGGCCACGCGGACCGTGGACAGGGAGCTGCCGCCCAGCCGGAAGAAGTCGTCGTGCACCCCCACCTCGTCGACGCCCAGGACGCCGCGCCACACCTCGGCCAGCACCAGCTCGGCAGGGGTGCGGGGCGCCACGTACGGGGCGCCGCCCCGCCCGCGACCGGCCCGCGGCAGCGGAAGCGCCCGCTTGTCGATCTTGCCGCTGGTGTTGACCGGCAGGGCGTCGAGGACCACGAAGAACGCCGGCACCATGTACTCCGGCATCCGCGAGCGCAGGCCCCGCCGCAGCTCGTCCTCGCCCGCCCCGGTCTCCCCGCGCGGCACCACGTACGCGACCAGGGCCGGCTCCCCGCCGGGCAGGTCGCGGCGCATCAGCACCACCGCCTGGCGCACCCCGGGCAGCTCCCGCAACGCGTGCTCGACCTCGCCCAGTTCGATACGGAACCCGCGCAGCTTCACCTGGCTGTCCCGCCGGCCGAGCCACTCCACGGAGCCGTCCGGCCGCTGGGCCCCGATGTCACCGGTGCGGCACAGCCGGTCGCCGGGAGCGCCGTACGGGTCGGGTACGAACGTCGCGGCGGTCAGCGCGGGCCGGCCGACGTAGCCCCGGCCGACGGCGTGGCCGCCCAGGTAGATCTCGCCCGGAACGCCGACGGGGAGCGGCTGGAGGTCGTCGTCGAGCACGTAGATCTGCGTGTTGCGGATCGGGCGGCCGACGGGCGCACGCCGGCAGTCGGGCCCGAGGCGGGCGGCGACGGACCACGACGACGTCTCGGTCAGCCCGTACACGTTGTAGAAGCGCCGGCCGCGCGACCAGGTCCTCGCCAGCTCCGCCGGGCACGCCTCGCCCGCCACCTGGAGCACCTCCAGGTCCGGGAAGCGGTCATCGCCCAGCACCGCGAGCGCGCTCGGCGGCAGCATCGTCCCGGTGATCCGGTATTCCCGCAGCGTCGCCGCCAGGTCGGGTCCCGGCCGCAGGGCGTCCTTCGGGACGGTGCACAGCCGGCCGCCGTTCGCCAGCGCCCAGGTCATCTCCAGGATCGACGCGTCGAAGCTGAACGACGCGAACTGCAGCACCCGGTCGGCCGGGGTCGGCGCGACCAGGTCACGCTGGCCCTCCAGCATGTTCGTCAGACCGCGGTGCGGGATCGCCGCACCCTTGGGCGTGCCCGTCGAGCCGGACGTGTAGATGATGTACGCCGTGCTGTCCGGGCTCAGCGAAGGCGCGGCCGCCGGTGCCCCTGCCGGAGGTTCCTCGGGCGCCGCCCACGTCGCCGGGTCGTCGAGGCACAGCGCCGGCCCCTCGAACGGCACCGTCCCGTCCAGCGCGGACTGGGTGAGCAGCACCCGCATCCCGCTGTCCCGCGCCGTGAACGCGAGCCGCTCCGTGGGGTGCCGCGGGTCCAGCGGCAGGAACGCCCCGCCCGCCTTGAGCACGCCGAGCACCGCCCGCACCATGTCCGGGCCCCGGTCCACACAGATCCCCACGACCGTCTCCGGCCCCACGCCCAGCGTCCGCAGCCGCAGCGCCAGCCGCTCACCGTCCGCGTCCAGCCCGGCGTACGTCACCTCGCCGCCCGCGTACGCGACGGCGACCGCGTCCGGTGTCCTGGCGGCGTGATCCGCCACGCACTCGTGGAACATGCGCCCCTCACCGGCGAGCACGGGCCCGCGCGCCCACTCACCGAGCGCACGCTCGCGCGCCGCACCGCGCAGCGCGGGCCGCGACACGGGCGCGTCCGGCGCGGTCACCATCGTGTCGAGCACGGCGCACAGCAGATCCGCCAACTGGTCGGCGGTCGCCGGGGACAGGTACTCCGGGTCCGCGTCGAGCTGGAAGCCGTCCACGCTCGCGTTCACCAGGAGCGGGAACATGGTGCGGGCGATCTCCAGCGACTCGTCCCAGGTGTCGCCGGACAGCCGGTGGAAGTTGACGAAGTTGAACACCGCCTGCACCGGGCTCGGTTCACCGGGCCGCAGCTGCCCGAGCCGCACCAGCGGCACCCTGCGGTGCGGCAGCATCTCCCGCTCGGCGGCGAACACCTCCCGCACGTACTCCAGCCAGCTGCCACGCGGCCGGCGCACCCCGAACGGGACGGTGTTGAGGAACAGGCCCCGCATCCGGTCCGCGCCCGGCAGCTCGGGCCGGCCGTTCGTCACCAGGCCGACGGCGTGCCCCGCCGCGCCGCCGCCGCTGTCGCCGTCGCCGTCCCGCTCCGCGAACAGGCTCATCAGATGGTGGAAGGCCGTCAGCAGCACCGTGCGCCGGGGCACCCCGGCCCTCCGGGCCAGCCGTCCCACGGGCTCGGCCAGCCGGGCGTACGAGCGCCGCGTCTCGTACACGCCCTCCGCGTTCCGGCCGCCCTCCAGGGGCTCGGCCCCGCGCCGCGTGAACCGGACCGGATTCAGGGAGCCCAGCACCGTACGCCAGTAGTCCAGGCCCGTCCCGTCCTCCAGCGCCGCACGCTCCAGCGCCACGTACTCGGCGAAGCGCGGTGCGGCCGGAAGGCGCGGCGTGCGGCCGTGCGCCACCGCCTGGCGGTGCAGGTCCAGCAGGTCCGCGATGAGCGACGTGAGGCTCCAGCCGTCCAGGACCACATGACAGTCCGTCAGCGTGAGCCGCAGCTCGTGGTCCGCGATGTGATGCAGATGGATACGGACCAGCGGGGGCGCCGCCAGATCGAACCGCCGCCCGAACTCCTCGTCCACATGACGCCGCAGCGCGGCCCGCTGCTCCTCGCGGGACAGACCGCGCAGATCGGTGTAGCCGACCGGCAGCACGGCCTCGCGGTGCACCAGCTGGAGCGGCTCCGAGAACGACACCAGGTCGACGGACGTCCGCAGGATGCCGTGCTCCCGCACCACCGCGTCCACCGCCGCCTGGAACGCCGTCCGGTCGAAGCCCTCGGGGACGCTGATCTTCAGATCCGTGACGTTGTGGTACGCGCCGCGCCGCGGGTCGGCGAGCATCTCGTGCAGCATGCCCGCCTGGAGCATCGTCAGCGGGTACGCGTCCTCCAGACCATCAGGGAGCCGCGCCGCGTCCGCCGCGCCGAGCTGCGAGAACGGCGCCACCGGGGCCGGCTCGTCGCCGTCGGCCGCCGTCGCGAGCCCTGCCAGGTCGCCCAGCGTGCGCGCCCGGAACAGGTCGGGCACGGTCAGGGCCAGGCCCGCCGACCGGGCCAGGCCGATCACGCGGAGCGCCAGGATCGAGTCGCCGCCCAGGTCGAAGAAGTTCGCCGTACGGCTGATCCGCTCGACACCCAGCACCTCCGCCCAGATCCGGGCCAGCGCCTCCTCCGTAGCCCCGCGCGGCGGCACATGCCCGGCCGGCGCGGCCGCCGCGTCACCCGCCACCGCCCGCAGCGCCGCACGGTCCACCTTGCCGTTCGCGGTGAGCGGCAGCCGGTCGTGCTTCACGAACAGCGCGGGCACCATGTATGAGGGCAGCGTCAGGCGCAGCCGGTCGCGCAGGTCCGTCGCGTCCAGCGGACGGCCCTCGGTCAGCACGACATGCGCGACGAGCCGGGCACCGCCGTGCCGGTCCGCCCGGGCCACCACCGCGGCGTCGGTCACACCGGGCAGGGCACGCAGAGCCGTCTCGATCTCGCCCGGCTCGATACGGAAACCGCGCACCTTCACCTGGTGGTCGGCGCGCCCCACATAGGCCAGCTCGCCGTCCGGCAGCACCCGCACCAGGTCACCGGTGCGGTACATCCGGGTGCCGCGCGGGCCGAAGGGGTCCGCCGGGAACCGCTCCGCCGTGAGCTCCGGCCGGTTGCGGTAGCCGCGGGCGACACCGCCGCCCGCCACGTACAGCTCCCCGACCGTGCCGCGCGGCACCAGCCGCCGCGACCGGTCCAGGACGTAGCCGTGCTGCCCGGCCAGCGGGCGCCCGACCGGCGACGTCACCGGGGACGCCGTGTCCGCCTCGGTGATCAGCCGGTACGTGACATGGACGGTGGTCTCGGTGATCCCGTACATGTTGACCAGCGCGGGCCGCTCGTCCTCCGGGACCGTGAACCAGTCGCGGTAGTCGCGGGCGTCGAACGCGTCGCCGCCGAACACGACCGTACGCAGCGCCAGTCCGGCGAACGACGCTCCGCACCCCGCCATGTGCGCGCGCAGCCCCTTGAACGCGGCGGGCGTCTGGTTCAGCACCGTGACGCGCTCGTCGCGCAGCACCCGCAGCACGGCCGCCGGGTCGCGCACCTCGTCGTCGGTCAGCACCACGACACGGCCGCCGGACGTCAGCGGGCCCCACAGCTCCCAGACGGAGAAGTCGAAGGCGGGCGAGTGGACGAGGGTCCACACGTCGTCCGGGCCGAAGGCGAAGTGCCGGTCGGCTGCGCCCAGCAGCCAGGCGAGATTGCCGTGGGTGATCTCCACGCCCTTGGGCCGCCCGGTCGACCCGGACGTGTAGATGACGTACGCGAGCCGCTCGGGCCCCGGCAGGAGGTCGCCGGCCTCCGCTTCCGCGGGGTCCTCGTCGGGCACGCACGCGTCCTCCAGGGCGATCACCTCCACCGGCAGGCCCTCGACCGCCGCGCGGCCCGCCGCGTCGGTGACCACCAGCGACACGCCCGCGTCCGTGACCGTGAACTCCCGCCGCGCCCGCGGATGCGCCGGGTCCAGCGGCAGATACGCCGCACCCGCCCGCCACACGCCCAGCAGCGCGATGGCCAGTTCGGGCCGCCGCCCGAGACACACCCCGACCAGCGACTCGGGCCCCGCCCCCGCCGCCCGCAGCCGCCGAGCCAGCGCCCGCGACGCCGCGTCCAGCTCGGCGTACGTCAGGCTCCGCCCGCCACCCGAGACGGCGACCGCGCCGGGGGTGCGGCGGATCCGCTCGGCCAGCCGCTCCGGCGCCGTCAGCGGCGCGGGCCCCGGTGCGAGGTCCCCGCGACCGTCCTCCGCCGACGGGCGGTTGGCCGGCCCGTCGGGTCCGAGCAGCTCCGCGATCTCCTCGTCCGTCAGCAGGGCCATCTCGCTCAGCGGCACACTCGGCACCCGTACGAAGGCCCGCAGCACCGCCACGGTGTGTGCGGCGAGCCGGGCCACCGACTCCTCCGCGAACAGATCCGGCCGGTACACGAACCGCAGCGCGATCCGGTCGCCGTCCTCGTGGACGTCCAGCGTCAGATCGAACTTCGCGGTGGTCAGATCGATCGGGAACGCCGTGCCCGCCGCGTCCCCCAGCGCGTACCCGCCCGCCTGGGCGGGCGTGTGCGTGAACAGCACCTGGAACAGCGGGTTGCGGCCCAGGTCCCGCTCCGGACTCAGCTCGTCCACGACCCGCTCGAACGGCAGCGACTGGTGCGACAGCGCGCCGAGCACACTCTCCCGGGTGCGGGCCAGCAGCTCGTCCGACGTCGGGTCGCCCGACAGATCGGTCCGCACGACCAGCGTGTTCACGAAGAAGCCGACGAGCTGCTCCGTCTCCGGCCGCTCCCGGTTGGCGACGACCGTGCCGATCGCGATGTCGTCCTGACCGCTGTGGAAGCCGAGCGCCGCCTGGAACGCCGACATCAGCGTCATGTACGTCGTCGTGTCCGCCCGTTCGCCCAGCTCCCGCAGCGCGCCCGCCAGGGCGTCGGGCAGCTCCACCGTGTGCACGGCACCGGCGTACGAACGCTCCGGGCCCCGCTGGTGGTCGGTGGGCAGGTCGAGCGGGGTCAGCCCGGCCAGGGCGGTCCGCCAGTAGCCGAGGTCGGCCGTCTGGTCGGTGCCGCGCTGCCACGCCGCGTAGTCCGTGTAGGCGATGGGCAGCGGCGGCAGCTCCGGTGCGGCGCCCCGCCGCCGTGCCTCGTACAGCGCGCGCAGGTCGCGCAGCAGGACGTCCAGAGACCAGCCGTCCGCGACGATGTGGTGCAGGGCGAGCACCAGGACGTGGTCGTCGTCCGCGACCCGCAGCAACGTCGCCCGGAACGCCGGCTCGGCGCCCAGGTCGAAGGGCCGCACCGCCACCTCCCGAACGGCCTCCGCGAGCGCGCCCCGGCCCGCGTCCCGTACGGCCGCGGGCACGTCCACGCGGCGCAGGCCCGGCTGGTCGGCCGCGTCGAGGACGCGCTGCGCCGGGACGCCCTCCTCGTCGGTGAACACCACGCGCAACTGCTCGTGCCGGGCCACCAGGTCCCGTACGGCCGCGTCGAGCGCGTCCACGTCCAGCGGGCCGGCGAACCGCCAGGCGGCGGGCATCAGGTACTCGACGCTGCCGGGGTCGACCCGGTCGAGGAAGTACAGGCGCTGCTGCGCCGCCGACAGCGGGACGCGCTCCGGACGCGGGTCGAGCCGCGGTATCCCGGCGGGCACCCCGGCCCCGGCCCGACCCCGCAGCCGGCGCTCCAGCAGCCGGCGCGCGGCGGGGGAGAGCCCCTGGACCGTGGTGGAGGGTTCGGCCTGTGCAGTGGTCATGGTGAATACCGTCCAATCGGTGTGTCGGTGGCCAATGGCGTGAAGCAAGGGGGGGAGACGCTCGGGGCGAACCGCCGCCCGAGACCGAGACCGGCGGGGCCGAGGCTCGGGGGCCGGGCCGGTGGCCCTGGTCGGGTTGGCTGCCCTCGGGGGGCGAGGTGGGAGCGGGCCGCTCCTGGCCGGGCTCGGGTCGCTGGGCCGGGCCTTGTGGCTACGGGAGTCGTCGTCGAAGTCGTGCCGGGCCGCTCGGGGCCCTGTTGGGATCGGTGGGTCTGGGGTCGCTGCCCTGGGTGGTGGTCGAGGTCCGACGCACGCGGCGGGGGGCCGGGCCGGTGGCCTGGGCCGGGCCCGTCGCCCGCAGCGGGGCCGGGTCCATGGCCCGCAGCGGGGCTCCCTCCCCGGGCCGGGGTTCGGTGGGTGCCGGTGTCGGAGGCAGGGGCCCGAGGGCCCGAAGCCCGGGGTGGGTTCGGTGGCCCGAGGACCGGGGCCGGGGGCCCGGTGACCGAGGGCGGCGGTGGCCGTGCTCGGTGGGCCCCGGGGTCAGAGGTCGGTCGTCAGGGACAGGTCGATCTCGTCGTCGCTCATCGCGGAGATCTCGTCGACGAGCCGCCGCTCCACCTCCGCGGCGAGCCGCTCGACCGTCGGGTGCTCGAACAGGTCCCGCACCTGGACCGGGCAGTCGAACGCGGCGCGCAGCCGGGACGCGGCGGCGACGGCGCGCAGCGAGTGGCCGCCGAGCGCGAAGAAGTCGTCGCGGGCCCCGACCTGGGGCAGGCCCAGCACCTCGGCCCAGATCTGCGCCGTCACCACCTCGGTGGGCGTCCGGGGCGCCACGAACGCGGCCGTGGCCGGAGGTTCCGGATCGGGCAGCGCCGCAGTGTCGAGCTTGCCCTGCACGGTGCGCGGCAGCGCGTCGAGCAGGACGAACGCCGCGGGCACCATGTAGCCCGGCAGCCGGCCCCGGCACCACTCGGCGAGCTTCCCCGCGTCCAGGCCCCGCCCGGCCGCGTACCCCACCAGGCAGCGGTCGCCGCGCAGTTCACGGACCAGGACGGCAGCGGCGTACACACCGGGGTGCTGTTCCAGCACGGCCTCGATCTCGCCCAGCTCGATACGGAACCCGCGGATCTTCACCTGGTGGTCCGTGCGGCCCAGGAAGTCCAGCTCCCCGTCCGGCAGCCGCCGCACGATGTCACCCGTCCGGTACAGCCGGCCGCCCGCACCGCCGCCGAACGGGTCCGGCACGAACCGCTCCGCCGTGAGGCCCGGCTGTCCCAGGTAGCCGCGCGCCAGCTCGGGGCCGCCGACGAGGAGTTCACCCGGGACGCCCACGGGCACCAGCTCGCCCCGCGCGTCCACGACGTACGTACGCCGCGCCCCCCACGCCGTGCCGATCGGGACCCGCCCGTCGACCGGGCCCGTGACCAGCCGCGACGTCGCCGAGATCACCGACTCGGTCGGGCCGTACGTGTTCTGCACCGGGACGTGCGGCAGATACGCGAACCAGCGGGCCAGCGGCGCCGACGGCAGTGTTTCGCCGCCCGTGACCACCAGCCGCAGGCACCGCAGGTCGTCCGCGACCGTGTCGAGCCGGGCGGCGATCTCCTCCCAGTACGACGGGGTGACCTCCATGACGGTCACGCGCTCCTCCCGTACGCGGGCGGCGAGTTCCTCCACCGTCCACACCTCGTCCGGGCGGATCACCACCGTCGCGCCGGCGCCGAGCGCGGGCAGGACCTGCTCAAGAGAGGCGTCGAACGAGAACGACGCGAAGTTCATCACTCGGTCGCCGCACGTGATGCCGAACCGTTCCCGCGCGGTCGCCGCGTGCGCGGCCAGCGCGTGGTGCTCGACGCCGACGGCCTTGGGGCGGCCCGTGGAGCCCGACGTGAA
>NZ_JABWDV010000215.1 GCF_013362995.1 Streptomyces sp. TRM64462
ACCCCCGCCGGACGGGGACGCCACCCGCAGGCCGCTGCACCCCCACCCCACGCGGACGCCACCCGCAGGCCGCTGACCCCGCGCTGGACGGGAACGCCACCCCGGACCACCGAACCCCCACCCGACGGGGACGGCAGCCCGGGCCGCGACCCCCGCGCGGGATCCTCTGCCGCGCCGTCGCCGTGCCGCTCTCGCGCGGCTCTGCCGCGCCGGGTGGCCGGTCGCACGGCGTGCCCGCGTGGACGGCGGTGTGGGGCGGCGGGTGCGCGGGGCGGTGCGCGTGCGAGTAGCCGCTCGGCGGTGCTCGGATACGCTGAGGGGGTGGCCGCTGCACCACCGAGCAGCCTCGCTCTGACGAGGCGGTTAGGTCGCCGCGTTGGACGCACACGGGTCGACAAGTGACGCGCCGGACCCGCCCCCGTCGGCGGTGGGGTACGCGGGGGTGCTCCGTGAGCTGCTGCCGGTCGCGCTGTGGCGGATCGACGCGCGGGGCCGCATCGCCGAGTGGTCCCTCGCCGCCCAGGACGTCCTCGGCTATCCGCCGGACGAGCTGCTGGGCCGGTACGCGACGCCGATCCTCGTCCCCGAGTCCAACCGGGCCCTGGCCGACCGGCTGACCCGGAAGGTCGAGGCCGGCGAGACGGTCGTCGGGACCCTGCCGGTGCGGCACCGGGACGGCCACCACGTGCCGATGGAGATGTGGATCTGCCCCTCCGCCGACGCCCACGGCAGGACGGGCGTCCTCATCGTCGCCGTCGAGACGTCCGCGGTGCACGCCATGCGGGACTCGCTCGCGGCCCTCGAAGGGCTCTTCACGCAGTCGCCCATCGGGCTCGCCATGCTCGGCTCCGATCTGCGCTTCGTCCGCGTCAACGACGCGCTGGCCCGGATGAACGGCGTCCCGGCCGCCGAGCACATAGGCAAGCGGCTCATCGAGGTCGTGCCGGGCGTCAACGCGGTCGCGCTGGAGGCCGTGATGCGGCAGGTCCTGGACAGCGGTGAGGCGCGGGTCGACGTCCGCCGCACCGGCCGCACCCCCGCGGACCCGCACCACGACCACGTCTGGTCCTGCTCGTACGCGCCGCTGCTCGACAACGCCGGCCGGCGGCTCGGCGTGATCGCGTCGCTCATCGACATCACCGCGAGCCGGCGGGCGCGGGCCGAGGCCGACCGGGCCCGGCACCGCTTCGCCGTGCTGGCCGACGCGGGCACCCGGATCGGCACCACCCTTGACCTGCGCCGGACCGCCGAGGAGGTGGTGGAGGTGCTGGTGCCGCGGCTGGCCGACTCGGCCGACGTACAGCTCCTGGAGAAGGTGCTCGAACCGGACGAGGCCACCGCGTCCACGGACGGCGTCGTACGCCGCGTGGCCGCCGCGTTCCCCGACCCGTCGGCTCCCGCCGAGCATCTGGCGGTGGGGCTGACCTACCGGGTACCGCCCGGCTCGGTGTACGAGCGCGTCATCGCGGAGGGACGGCCCCTGAACCTGTACCTGACCGACGTCCCTGAGCTGATCCACGACCCGGACGCCGAGGATCTGCGGACGTATCTCAGCACCCGCGTCGGCTCGGCGCGGCTCGTCCCGCTGGTCGCGCGCGGCACGGTGCTCGGCGCCGTCGTCGTCACGCGCACCCGCGGGCGCGAGCCGTTCGACGCGCAGGACCACGTCCTCATCGACGAACTGGTCGCCAGGGCGGCCCTGAACATCGACAACGCGCGCATGTACACGACCCAGCGCCGGGCCGCCCTCACCCTCCAGCGCAGCCTGACGCACCGTCCCCTGCCTCATGTGCCGGGCCTCGAACTCACCGGGCGCTATCTGCCGGCCAGCGAGCACGAGGTGGGCGGCGACTGGTTCGACGTCATCGCACTGCCCTGCGGCAGGACGGGTCTGGTCATCGGGGACGTCATGGGGCACGGCATCCACTCCGCCGCCGTCATGGGGCAGCTGCGGACGGCGGTGCGCACCCTCGCCCGCCAGGACATCCCGCCGGACCGGCTGATCCGGCAACTGGACGCGGCCGTGGCGGACCTCGGCGAGGACGAGATGGCGACGTGTGTGTACGCCGTCCACGACCCGGCCGCGGGCGGCTGCCTGATCTCCCGGGCGGGCCATCCGCCGCCGGCGGTGGTGGACCCGGCGGGACGGG
>NZ_JABWDV010000216.1 GCF_013362995.1 Streptomyces sp. TRM64462
CGGCGGGGCTGCGGCACGCCGCCGAGACGGCCACGGCCGCGCAGGGCCTCCCGGACCGGCCCTGGCACGACGCGCGGCGCCTGGACATCGACCTGCTGCTGTGGCGGCTGCACCGGCACGACGACACGGCGCTGGCGGCGTTCGTTGACCGGGCGATCGGCCCGCTCCGCGCCCACGACGCGACGTCCCGCCCGCCGCTGCTCCCCACCCTGGAGACGTACCTGGCCCACGCGGGCCGCAAGGCGGAGACGGCTCGCGAACTGCACTTGAACCGTCAGACGCTGTACAACCGCCTGGCCCGCATAGCCGACCTCCTCGGCACGGACCTGGACGACCCCCAGACGGTCCTGGCCCTCTCCCTGGCCCTGCGCGCCCGCCGCCACGTGTCATGATCCAGCCCCT
>NZ_JABWDV010000217.1 GCF_013362995.1 Streptomyces sp. TRM64462
CGGCGCCACACGCCCCGTCGGCGCCACACGCCCCGTCGGCGCCACACGCCCCGTCGGCGCCACGCGCCCCGTCGGCGCCACGCGCCCCGTCGGCGCCGCGCACACCGGGGGCGTTACGCGCCCCGTCGGCGTTACGCGCCCGGGCTCCGGCCGGGCTCCGTCCCCGGGCCGACCTTCAGCACCTCGTCGATCAGGTCGGCGCTCAGCCGCTCCGCCTCGGTGGCGGACGCCGCGATCATCAGTTCGCCGCACAGCTCGATCTCGGCGAGGGCGACGTGGTCCTGGACGGTGGTCGTCGTACGGAGCGGCGCCACGTGCGTTCACCCCTTCCAGCCGCTGTCGGCTTCCTAGCGTAGGGAGCGGTACACGCACCGCGCATGACACGTCCGGACCATTCTTCTGGCCCCTTCCGGCCGGTCCCGTCCCGTGCGCGCGCTCAGCCTTCGATCTTCCCGGCGTAGATGTCCCGCGCGGGCGGCAGCGTCACGTCGACGGGCGCGCCGAACGCGTACAGCACCGTCGTCGACGCGACGTCCACCTCGCGCCCCTCGTTCACGAAGCTGAACCGGTGGCGGACCTTGCGCAGCCGCCCCTCGTCGTCCAGGTACGCGTCGAACGGCACCGTGTCCGTGGTGAACCCTTTCGCCGCCGCCGCCAGCGCCCCGCGCACCTGCGGCGACGCGACCTTCGCCGCGTCGCCGATGTCGGTGGTGCCGCGGTAGTGGCTGACCTCGACGCCCGAGAGCTTCGCGTCACCGACGTACGTGACCTTCCGCGCCGCCCGCAGCAGCTCGGCGGCCGCGGCCGGGTCCGTCGCGCCGCCCGTGACGAGGTTGCCGTCGTCGAGGGTGGTCGTGTCGATGCGCACCCACTTGTCGGCGGGGACGCCGGCGCCGCGGTTCTTCATGTACAGCGCGCCCGGCGTGAGCAGCTCGGTGATCGGCCGCTGCTTCCCGGTGGCCGACGCCTCCTCGGGCAGCACCACCTGGAGCCGCCCGTGCCGCTTGCGGAAGTCGTAGCCGCCCTGGCCCTTGATGGTGAGGCGCGTCCCGCCCGTCGCCATCTCGATGGCCGTCGTCGCCTTCGACGTACCCGTACGCGCCAGCACGTCCGGGGCCTTGCGGACGACCTCGACGGCCGCCATGCCCCCGGCCCCGCCGGTGTCCGCGGTTCCGCCGGAGCCCGCGGCCCCGTGGGTGTCCGCGGCGCGCACCGCCGCCGCTCCCGGGGCCGGCGGCGTGGCATCGGCCGCGCCGGAACACCCGGAGACGCCCGTGACCGTCGCCGACACCGCCACGGCGGCCGCGACGGCGTACGCGCCGCCTCCGCGCCTCAGCTTCTGCACCACCATCGCCTGCCTACCCCCAACGCCTTGCCGCCTGTCCGAGACCCCCACCCGCCCCTGATAACGACCGCTCCGGCGCCTCGTCACGCACCGCGATTCCCGCCGGTACCGTTGACGTGTGCACTCGCAGGACGTCTCATCACCGCACCGCACCACGACCACCGAACGCGGCGCGTTCGCGCTGGCCCGCTGTTCCTGCGGCTGGGCGGGCCCCGCGCGCCGCTCGCGGGAACGCGCCCGTACGGACGCGGCGGAGCACCTGTCGTCGGCCGACGAGGGCGTGCGACAGTGACGCCATGCACCGGCGCGCACTGCTCACCACGGGGCTGACGGCGGCGGCCCTGGCCGCGACGGCCACGTCCTGCACGAAGTCCCCGCGGCCGTCCCCGTCCCCGTCCCCTTCCCCCTCCCGTACGGACTCGGCCCAACCGCCGTGGGCGGCGCTGGCGCGGGGCGTGGACGGCCTTCTCGTACGGCCTGAGGACGCCGCGTACGCGACGGCGCGCCAGCTCTACAACACCCGGTACGACGGGCTGCGCCCCGCGGCGGTGGCGTATGCGGCGGGTGAGGGCGACGTACGGGAGTGCCTGGCGTTCGCGCGGCGGCACGGGCTGCGGGTGGCGATCCGCAACGGCGGCCATTCGTACGGCGGTTGGTCCAGCGGGGACGGCCGCCTGGTGGTGGACGTGTCGAAGCTGGCCGCCGTGGCGGCGGACGGGGCGGACGGCGCGGTGATCGGGGCGGGCGCGAAGCTGTCGGGTGTGTACCGCGGGCTGGCGGCGCGGGGCCGTACGGTGCCGGGCGGGTCGTGTCCGACGGTCGGCGTCTCGGGGCTGGCGCTGGGCGGCGGGCACGGGATGGTGTCGCGGGCGTACGGCCTGACCTGCGACAGCCTGACGGGCGCGCGGATCGTGACGGCGGACGGCAGGGTCCTGGACGTGTCCGGGGACGCGCACCCGGAGCTGTTCTGGGCGCTGCGGGGCGGGGGCCACGGCATGTTCGGGGTGGTGACGGAGCTTCGGTTCCGTACGCATCCGGCGCCGCCGACGGTGACCGCGTACCTCAACTGGCCCTGGTCGCGGGCGCGTGCGGTGCTGGCGGCGTGGCAGGAGTGGGGCCCGGGGCAGCCGGACGAGATCTGGTCGACGCTGCACGCGTCGGCGGGCGCGGGCGGCGGGACGCCGACGGTGTCCGTGACGGCGATGACGCTGGGCGGCCGTGCGGAGCTGGAGAACGCCCTGGACCGGCTCGCGGACCGGGCGGGCGCGCCGGCGGCGTCCCTGGCGCTGCGGGAGCGGGACTTCCTGGAGTCGATGCTGGTGTTCGCGGGCTGCGCGGGGCTGAGCGCGGAGCAGTGCGCGCTGCCGGGCGAGGTGCCGGGGCGGAGCCCGGAGGGTGCGCTGGGGCGTGAGACGTACGCGGGTGCCTCGGACTTCTTCGACCGGACGCTGCCGGGGGCCGGGCTTGCGGCGCTGACGGGCGCGGTGCAGCGGTTCACGCGGACGACGGTCGCGCAGGGCGGGGGCGGGGGTTCGGTGGCGCTGACGGCGCTGGGCGGTGCGGTGAACCGGGTGGCGCCTTCGGCGACGGCGTTCGTGCACCGGCGGTCGCGGGTGCTGGCGCAGTACATCGCGTCGTGGCGGCCGGGCAGCGGCGGGGCGGTGCAGCGGGCGTGGCTGGAGGAGGCGCGGGGCGCGATGCGGCCGTGGGCGTCGGGCGCGGCGTACCAGAACTACCCGGACCCGACGCTGCGGGACTGGCGGCGGGCCTACTACGGGGAGGCGGCGGGGCGCTTGGCGGCGCTGCGCGGGAGGTACGACCCGACGGGCCTGTTCACGTACGCGCAGTCGGTCTGACCGCGCGGCTCAGGCGGCGAGGTCGCTGTCCCCTTCGCCCAGCCGCGGCTCGGGCAGGTCGAGCGTGCGGTGCGGCCGCCGCGGGTGGGCGGGCGCCCGGCGGGACCGTACGAGCCGTCCGGCCGGCCCGGACCGGGCGACGGCGGCGCACAGCGGCGTGAGCAGCCCGAGCGCGACGGGCGCGAGGAGCAGCGCGACGGCGGTGCCGAGGGCGAAACCGCCGACGACGTCGGTCGGGTAGTGCACCCCCATGTAGACGCGGCAGAACCCCTCGGCGAGCGCGAGCCCGATGGCGGCGAGCCCGAACCGCTTGTGCGCGATGAACAGCCCGACACCGACGGCCATGGCGAGGGTGGCGTGATCGCTGACGAACGAGTAGTCGGTCTTGCCCGCCACGAGGACGTCGAGCCCGTCGTGGTCGCGGAAGGGCCGGGGCCGTTCGACGAACCCCCGGATGGGAATGTTGACGAGGAGCGCGATGCCGGCGGCGAGCGGCGCCCAGACGACCCCGGCGACGCCGCTGACGGACTCCTCGGCCGTGCCGCGTCGCCGCACGCTCCACCAGCACCACAGCACGACGAGGACGAGGGCGAGCAGGATGCCGTACTCGCCGACGAACGCCATGACGCGGTCGGCCCAGGCGGGGGCGGACCTGGCCAGCCCGTTGATGTCGTAGAGCAGGCTGACATCGGGGTTCGAACCATCCGATGCGAGTCCAGCCACCATGTGCTGCGGCCCCTTGCCTTGTGCTGCTGCCGGTGCGGTCGGTCAGTCCAGGGAACGACGCGCGTGAGGGGTACGTTCCACTCTCCACGGAACGATCACCACGACGTTACCGAAGAGTGATACGTCTCCCCAGCTCAGAGCGCTCAGGGACCGAACAGTTCCCGCCACGCGCGTGCGGGGCGGCCAGCGTACCGATCAGGCGTCAGGAGTCCGTCGAGGCAGTGCCTCGGCGCCGTCCTCGGTGACACGGGTGGCCCCGAAGTAGTCGGGCGTATCGATCTTGTCGAAGCGGATCACGGCACCGGTGTACGGGGCGTTGATCATGTACCCGCCTCCAACGTACACGCCGACGTGCCGGATGGCCCGGGAGTCCGTCAGATCGTCGGAGAAGAAGACCAGATCCCCGGGCAGCAGCTCGTCCCGGCCCGGATGGGGCCCGGCGTTGTACTGGTCGTTGGCGACGCGCGGCAGTTCGATGCCGACGGTCCGGTACGCGGCCTGGGTAAGCCCGGAGCAGTCGAACCGGCCGCCGTGCTCGGGCGTCCCGTTGCCGCCCCACAGATAGGGCTTCCCCAGCTGCTTCTGAGCGAAGTAGATGGCTCCCGCGGCCTGCCGCGAGGGCTCGACGCGCCCTACGGGCCGGGCGAAGCTCTTCTCCAGGGACCGGATGATCTTCACATAGTTCTGGGTCTCCTTGTAGGGCGGAACGCCCCCGTACTTGATGACGGCGTAGGGGCCGGCGTTGTAGGCGGCGAGCATGTTGTCGGTGGGGTCACCGGGCACGCCCTTCACGGAGTTGGCCAGGGAGCAGTCGTAGGAGGCGGCGGACGGAATGGCGTCGTTCGGGTCCCAGACGTCCCGGTCGCCGTCCTTGTCCCCGTCCACGCCGTGACTGGCCCAGGTCCCGGGGATGAACTGCGCGATGCCCTGCGCCTGGGCGGGGCTCTGCGCCCGCGGGTTGAACCCGCTCTCCTGGTACAACTGCGCGGCGAGCAGCGCAGGGTTGACGGCGGGACACAGATTTCCCCACCGCTGCACGAGCGACTGATAGGCGGCCGGCACAGCCCCCTTGGCCAGCCCCACGGTCCCGCGCACCCCGCTCCCGGCCCCACCGATGAGCCCGGCTGCGGCGGAGTACGTCCCGACGACGAGCAACGCGACGAAGCTCAGGCACATCCCGACGGCCGCGCCGCCGACCAGCCACGCCTTACGCACCGTCAACCACCCTCCGCCCGGGGTACGCCGCCGGGGCCAGTCTAGGCGGCGAACCGTCACTTCAGCAGGTACTGAAGCTCGTTGCAGTCGAAAACCCGTACGTGTGATGATCCGACATATGAGCGCGTACGGGGAGGGGAACGGGAGCTCGCCGACCAGGAGGTCACGGCTCGCGGACCTGGATGGGGCAGCTCCACAGGTTCCTCCGGCACAGACGACGAATGCGGCTGTCGAGGTGGCACCGCAGCCGCCGGCGGTCGACGAGGCGGCGATCCGGCGTGAGTTCGCGGCGCTGCTGGGCGAGTTCCGCCGTACGCCCGTACTGGTCCCGCTGACACCGGACGGCGGGCTGTGGACGGCGGACCAGGGCGGCATCCGCTGGATCTGCGCGTTCTCGCACGAGGAGGCGCTGGCCCGCTTCGCGCAGGCGCGCGGCGAGGCATCTCGTACGTGGGAGTACCGCACGGTGCTGGGCGCACGCCTCCTGGACGTCATGGTGCCGCTGCTCGGCGTCCCGGCGGGCGTGGCGCTGGACGCGGGGAGCGCGGACGGCACGGTGTTCCCGCCGGTCAGGGGCGTCGTACCGGACGCGGCGGCGGTGGACGTGGACGACGACGGTGATCTCAGGACTCTCGGGGGGACGACGGCATGAGCGGTGAACCGAAGCTCGTACTGCCGCCGGAGACGGCGCGGCTGCTGACGGACGGCATCAACAAGGCGCACGAGGAACTGAAGGACCTCGGCTCGATCGGCGACGCCACGGCGGGGACCGGCTTCCAGGACCTGGCGCTGTCGGCGGTGGAGCTGGGCCACCACGGCCTGGCCGACGGCTTCAGGACGTTCTGCGAACGCTGGGGGTGGGGCGTCCGCACCCTGATGCAGCGCGGCAACGGCTTCGCGCAGGCGGTCGGCCTGGCGGCGGGCGGTCTGCACGAGCTGGACCAGTACGTCGACGGCACGTTCAAGATCGTCGTGAACGGCGTGAACGGCAACCCGCACCTGTCGGAGGAGGAGGTCAAGGCCAAGAGCTGGGACGAGCTCCGGTCGCAGAGTCCGACGGACGGCGCCGACTGGAGCGGCGCGTCGTTCTCGAAGGCCCACGAGGACGTGACGCAGACCTGGAACGACGTGAACTACGACATCCAGCACCAGCTCGCGGACTCGATGGAGCGGGCGGGCGTGTACGACAGCCGGGAGCGTGAGCTGCTGGACCAGGCCCAGCAGGCCCAGTACAAGCCGACGGACGAAGCGGTGCAGCGCGCGAAGGGTTCGTCCACCGGGGCAGCCGACTGATGGGCGACTTCTTCGAAGGACTCGAAAAGGGCTGGGACAAGTTCAAGCAGTACACCGGCCACGCGATCGACAACACCACGAACGAACTCGGCGGCTTCCTGGACCACGTCGGCGCCGAGGACTGGGCCGACAGCGTCGAGGACTGGGGCGACGAGACGGCGTCGTCGCTCGGCGCCAGGATCGGCGAGCAGCAGCTCGGCCAGACCGACCAGGCCGACGAACTGGTGCGGGGCAAGCCCGGCACGATCACGGCGACCGTCAAGAACCTCCGCGACTTCAAGAGCGCCTTCGACATGGTGGGCCGGGGCCTCAAGGGCCTGGACTCGGCGAACTGGAAGGGCGAGGCGGCCGACGCGTTCCGCGAGAAGTTCACGCTGCTGCCCACGGAGTGGCTGCGCGCGGCCGACGCCTTCGGGGACGCGGCGGGGGCCCTGGACACCTACGGGAAGACGCTCACACGCGCGCAGGCCAAAGCCCAGGAGGCGATCGACCTCTACAAGGAGGGCGAGGCGGACTCGAAGAAGGCGGTCGACGCGCACAACGCGAAGGTCGACAAGTACAACGCGTCACTCGACACGGACACGCCTCTCCCCAGACCGGCCGAGTTCTCCGACCCGGGCACGGCGAAGCGCGAGCGCGCCCAGGAGGTCCTGAAGGAGGCGCGCCGGCAGCGCGACGAGGCGGCGGAGACGGCTGCGAAGGCGGTCAAGGAGGCACTGCGGCACGCGCCGAACCCGTCGGCCAGGGACCGCATGCTCAACACGGTGATCGACAGCGTGAAGGCGGGCGCCGTCGAGGAGGCCCACTTCGCCGGCGGCATGCTCAAGGGCACGATCGGCATCACGAACTTCGCGCGCTCGCTGCTGCCCATCGACCCGTACAACATCACGCACCCGGCGGACTACTACCGGAACGTCAACATGACGCTCGCGGGCCTGGTGACGACGGTGGCCCACCCGGACCAGGCCCTGCGCAACGCCTGGGAGGCCGCGAAGAAGGACCCGAGCGAGTTCTTGGGCCGCCTGGTGCCGGAGCTGCTGGGCACGAAGGGCGCGGGCAGCGTCAAGACGATCGCGTCGGCGGGCCTGAAGGGCGGGGCTAAGGGCGCCGTGGACGACGCGGCTGCGGGTGCGCGCAGGCAGGTCGAGGACCCTGCGGAGCCCGCACGGCAGGAGAACGCCCGCGAGAGTGGCAACTCCGACCCAGTGGACATGGCGACCGGCGCCATGTTCCTCCCGCAGACGGACATAGCCCTGCCGGGTGTTCTCCCGCTGGTCTTCAAGCGGCGGGTGGCGTCGGACTACAGGGCGGGCCGGTGGTTCGGCCCGTCGTGGTCGTCGACGGCGGACCAGCGGCTGGAGATCGACGCGGAGGGCGTGATCTTCGTCTGCGAGGACGGCATGCTCCTCGCGTACCCGCACCCGGCGCCGGACGTCCCGGTCCTCCCGAGCCACGGCCCGCGCTGGCCGCTGAGCCGGGACGCGGACGGCGGCTACACGATCACGGACGCGGAGACGGGCAGGGTCTGGCACTTCACGGAGACGTGGGCAGACCGTGCCCTGCTGACCCAGATCGACGACCGCAACGGCAACTGGATCGGTTTCGAGTACGACGCGGAGGGCGCCCCCGTGGGCATCGCCCACAGCGGCGGCTATCACCTGAAGCTCACGACGGCGGACGGCCGCGTGACGGCCCTCCACCTGGCGGGCGGGGCACCGGACGGCACGGACCAGGAGATCCTGCGCTACGGCTACACGGACGGCCACCTGACGGAGGTCGTCAACTCCTCGGGCGAGCCGCTGCGCTTCACGTACGACGACCGAGCCCGGGTGACGTCCTGGACGGACAGGAACGGCAGCCGCTACGACTACGCGTACGACGACCGGGACAGGTGCGTGGCGGAGGGCGGCGAAGAAGGCCACATGGCCCTCCGCTTCACGTACGACGAAACGGACCCGGAGACGGGCCACCGAGTCACCACGACGACCAGTCCCACGGGCACGACGCACCGCTACCTGATCAACGAGTCCCACCAGGTGGTAGCGGAGATCGACCCGCTGGGCGCGGTGACGCGCTACGAACGCGACCGCTACAACCGCCTGCTGTCCCGTACGGACCCACTGGGCCGCACGACCCGCTTCGCATACGACGAGGCCGGCAACCTCACGGCGCTGGAGCGTCCGGACGGCCGCCGGGCGAGGGCGGACTACAACGCCCTGGGCCTGCCGACCCGCATCGTGCACCCGGACGGCAGGGTGACCCGCCA
Source organism: Streptomyces sp. TRM64462 (assembly GCF_013362995.1). Taxonomy (GTDB): domain Bacteria; phylum Actinomycetota; class Actinomycetes; order Streptomycetales; family Streptomycetaceae; genus Streptomyces. The sequence continues at coordinate 8,702 of NZ_JABWDV010000217.1, forward strand.
GACGTACGACGAGCGCGGCAACCGCACGTCGGTGACGGACCCGACGGGCGCGACGACGACGTTCACGTACGACGAGGCGGGCCGCCTCACGTCGGTCACGGATGCCCTGGGCCACACGACAAGGGTGCACTGCGACGGGCGAGGCCTCCCCGTCACCGTCGAGGACGCCTTGGGCGCAAGGACCCACTACACCCGCGACGCCTTCGGCCGGCCGAAGGCCATCACGGATGCGCTGGGCGCGACGACGAGCCTGGAGTGGACCCCGGAGGGCCTACTGTCCCGCAGGACGGAGGCGGACGGCACGCAACAGTCGTGGACGTACGACGGCGAGGGCAACTGCGTCAGCCACACGGACGCCATGGGCGGCGTCTCGGCGTTCGAGTACACGCACTTCGACTTGCTGAAGGCCCGCACGGGCCCTGACGGCGTGCGCTACGAGTTCACGCACGACACGGAACTCCGCCTGACGGAGGTCCGCAATCCGCAGGGCCTGACGTGGACGTACGAGTACGACGAGGCGGGCCGCCTGGCCTCCGAGACGGACTTCGACGGCCGCCGGCTCACGTACGAGCACGACGCGGCGAGCCAGCTGCTGTCCCGCTCGAACGGCCTCGGCGAAACGATCCGCTTCGCCCGCAACGCGCTGGGCCAGGTGACCAGCAAGGACGTCGAAGGCACCGTCACCACCTTCACGTACGACGTCTTCGACGAACTGGCCGAGGCCACGTCGCCGGACGTCACCCTCACCCGCCTCCGCGACCGCCACGGTCGCCTGCTCTCGGAGACGGTGAACGGCAGGAAGCTGACCTACTCGTACGACACCCTGGGCCGCCGCACGGGCCGCACAACGCCCACGGGCGCGGTGAGCGAGTGGACGTACGACGCGGCGGGCCGCCGCACCCAGCTGACGACGTCGGGCCGCACGCTCACGTTCGAGCATGACGCGGCGGGCAGGGAGACCACGCGCCACGTGGGCGAGGCGCTCAAGCTGAGCAACACGTGCGACGCTGTGGGCCGCCTGACCCACCAACACGTGGGCGTCGGCGGCGAGACCCTCCAACAGCGCACGTACACCTACCGCCCCGACGGCAACCTCGTCGGCATCGACGACCACCTGGCGGGCCGCCGCAGCTTCGACGTGGACGCGGCCGGCCGCGTGACGGCGGTGCACGCGGCGAACTGGACGGAACGCTACGCCTACGACGAGGCCGGCAACCAGACAGAGGCGTCCTGGCCCACCTACCACCCGGCCCAGGAAGCCACCGGCACCCGCACGTACACGGGCACCCGCATCACCCGAGCCGGCAAGGTCCGCTACGAACACGACGCCCAGGGCCGCGTCACCCTCCGCCAGAAGCCTCGCCTGTCGAAGAAGCCGGACACCTGGCGCTACGAGTGGGACGCGGAGGACCGCCTGACCGGAGTCACGACCCCGGACGGCACGGTCTGGCGCTACGTGTACGACCCGCTGGGCCGCCGAATAGCCAAGCAGCGCATGGCGCAGGACGGCCGCGAGGTGGCGGAACAGATCACGTTCACCTGGGACGGCACAACCCTCTGCGAGCAAACGGCCGAGTCCCCCGACCTCCCCCACCCCGTGGCACTCACCTGGGACCACAAGGGCCTCCACCCCCTGACCCAAGCGGAACGCCTCTTGGACCGCGACACCCCTCAAAAGGTCATAGACGACCGCTTCTTCACCATAGTCACAGACCTGGTGGGCACCCCGTCAGAGCTGATCGACGAGTCAGGCACCCTGTCTTGGCACACCCGCACCACCCTCTGGGGCACCACAACGTGGTCCTCGACCAGCACCACGTACACACCCCTCCGCTTCCCCGGCCAATACTTCGACCCCGAAACCGGCCTCCACTACAACTACTTCCGCCACTACGACCCCGAAACGGCCCGCTACCTGTCAGCGGATCCCCTCGGCCTCGAACCAGCCCCCAACCCGGCAACATACGTACACAACCCCCACAGCTGGACGGACCCCATCGGACTCAGCCCATATCAGCTCCACGACCTGGGTGATGGCTGGTATCGATCTGCAGCGGGATTGGATTACGGACCCGGAAGCGCAGAAGGGCATCGGATCATCCATGTGATGCAGCACGCCCACGAAAATCCCAACAAACCCAGGCATGGGGTATTCGACACGGGAACCAGTGGAATTCTGGAAACTGTCGACACAGCTTGGCTGAGAAGAGACCTTGCCGTCGACGTGCGCGAACAGGGAGCAAGAACGACATACATCATTCCGATGAGCCGACAGGTAGGCTACAATTTCGGCGAGGACTTCATCAGCATTACAGTCGAAAACGGGAATGAAGTAATCACCGCATTCCCGAGGAGTTGGCCACAATGAAACATAAAATCGCCTGCACACACTGCGGCCAAGACTGGATCAAAAGATACCAGAGGAGGGACACGGGCGAATTCTTCCACCTGTGCCCGGAGTGCGAGTCGGTATGGCTCGAAGGCCAGAATACCAGCGAGGAAACAGAGCTGTACCTCAGCGAGTTCATGGGCACCGGGGATCCGTCTAAGGATTGGGAAAAAATCCTGTGCGCCGAATAAGGCAGCCGCGGACTCCAGGCTGAAGATTGGCCACGTGACAGTCGGCAGACCCACTGCACCTTCGTCGTAGCCCCGTGCGATGGGTGCTGCCGCGGGGCTGAAAGGCCGCACCCCGCGGCAGCACTATGACGCGAAGGCCGAGCAGTTGGAGCTTGTGCCGGGTGCCCTGCCCACGCTCAACGCAGATGGCCCCAATAGGGCCTCGCTGGCTTACCGTTTGAGCGCAGGCGCCCAACTCGCCGGGCGGATGGGCGAACCGGATGGCCGAGCGGTGCCGGTATGCAAGGCGCATTGACGTACGGTACGGCCATGTCCATACCGCCGCATCAAGGCCACCAGCAGCCCCAGGGCCAACCGCCGTACCTGGGCGGGCCCCAGCAGCCCTACCCGGGCCCGGCATTTCCAGGGCAGCCTCTTCCAGGCCAGCCGCCCCAGGGCCATGCTCATGCGTACGGGCAACCTCTTGGCCAGCCGTATGGACAGCCGTACGGGCAGGCTCCCCTCCCGCCGCCCCCGCGCAAGAGCCGGACCGGCCTGATCCTGGGGATCGTCGCCGCATCCATCGCCGGAGTCCTGTTGCTCGCGTGGTTCGGCATCAACGTGGTCGTCGGTGGCTCCGGTTCGCCTTTCCCTGCCGCCACGCACCGATTGGAACTCCCCGGCACACTGCTCGACAGCCGGTACACGCTCGCCGACGACCACTCCGACACGACGAACCGCAGCCTGAAGGGCACGAGTGAGACGAACATCCGCGATGCGAAGGCCGTGGCGGGCCAGTACACGGCCGCCGACGAGGCCAGGCCCGGTGTACTGATCGTCTCCGGCCTCTACGGCCGAATCAAGAACCCCGCCACCGCCCGCACCAAGACGCTCAAGGGCGCCGCAGACGCGCCCGGCACCCAGGTGCTGATGACCCCGAGGAACATCACTCCGCCCGGCTCGACCATCACTGTGAGCTGCCAGGCTCTCTCCACGAGCCAGGCACGCGGCGGCCACGCCGTCTACGCCATGTGCGCCTGGGCCGACGACAACACCAGCGCCTCCGTCGCCGAGATCACCGCGCAGACCGCCACTACGAGTCTCGACCTCGCGTCAGCGGCCCGCACCACGCTCGCGGTCCGCGAGGAGATGCGCCGCCCGATCAAGTGAGCCCAGGCTCACATGCTGCGGTAGACGGGGAGCCGATCCGTTGCCAGGGTGAGGAACAGTGGCTCGGGCAGTGGGACGTCCTCGCCGTACTTGCCGCGCAGCACGTCCTGGTAGGCACCGCCCTCAGGACAGGTATGCAGCAACCAGGTCCCCTGTCGGAGGTCGAGGACGAGCAGGGTGCGCACGCCGGCCACGGCGTACCAGTCGTTCTTCTGAGAGATGTCCCGCGCCTTCTCCGACCGCGAGATCACCTCGACGGCGAGTGCGACGTCCCCAGGTTCGGCCAGCCACCCTTCGTTCTCGCCCCAGTCGATCGGCCAGGACGACCAGGTCGGGAGTCACGTAGTCGTCTGGGTCATCCGGCAGCCCGATCGAGGACACCTCGTACGCCGCCAGGCCCTCCGGCACCGACGCGTACAGCTGCGTACGCAGGTTCCGGACTGTTCCTGCGTGCTTGCCGCACCGCGTCGGGGACATCACCAGAGCGCCTCCCAGGATCTGCACGCGCAGACCGGTCGCTTCATCGATCTCTTGGGCCAGCTCGCGCAGCTTCCCCGGGCGGGCACGCAGGCGCCTCGCCACGGAGGCGTTCCGCGACCTCCGCATCAGCAGCCGCCCCCGCCCGCACCCGCCGGCGGCGGGACCGCGCACTCCACCCACAGCAGCTTCCCGCCGCCCTCCCCGAAGAGGCCGCCGCTGCCCAGCGGGTACGCCCCGAAGTTGTCGGCGCACATCTCCACGAGCAGCAGCCCCCGCCCCCGTTCGTCCCCGTCCCCCGCCCGGGTGGCCGTCGCCCCGCGAAACGGGGCCGGGATCCGCGGGTTGGTGTCCCAGACGCTCACCCGCAGGCGGCTCGCGTCGGTCGCGCGGAGGCGGAGGGTGTACGGGGCGTCGGAGTGCAGGTACGCGTTGGTGACCAGCTCGCTCGTCAGCAGCTCCGCGACCGCTGTGAGCGCCCGCATGCCGTGGGCCGCGAGGACCGTACGGAGCGTGCTGCGGGCGATCCCGGGACCGCGCGGGTCCTGCGGAAGATGGAGGGTGTACGCCCAGGGCGGCGTTACGGTGAACGGCATGGAAGTCTCCGGTGAGTGTGGAGAGTTGCGGCGAACATGCGTGTGCCCGGTGGCTCTGCCGGTCCGTCGACCGGTGCGCTTCCAGGCGAGTGGCCTGGGTCACAAACTAGCGGCATCGCTGAATACATTCAGCGGTTTCTGCTGAACTCGTAGGGCATCCAACTCGTGTGGGTGACGACGGCAAGGAGATACGCCAGTGAGAGGCGCCCCCACCGCACGCCAACTGCGCTTCGGCATCGAGCTGCGGAAGCTCCGCGAGCGGGCAGGGCTGTCCGCGACCGAGGTGGGCCGACTGCTCGGCGTCCGGCAGGCCCAGATCAGCAACATGGAGGCCGCCCGCTTCGGCGTCAGCCCCGAGCGCATCCGCACCCTGGCCCACCACTACTCCTGCACGGACGCCGCACTCGTCGATGCTCTCGTGGACATGGCCACGCGGCGACCTCGCGGGTGGTGGGAGGAGTACCGCGACATCCTCCCCGCCGCTCTCCTCGACCTTGCCGAACTCGACCACTACGGTCGAGCCCTCCGTACCGGCCACACCTCGCACATCCCCGGCCTCCTCCAGATCCCCGAGCACGCCCGCGAGATCTTCCGGAACACCGTGCCGGCCTACGCCCCGCCCGAGATCGAGCACCGCGTGTCCCACCGCATCAAGCGACAGGCGGTCCTGTACCAGGACGACCCGACCCCGTACCGCGCGATCATCCACGAGGCCGCCCTCCGCATGCAGTTCGGCGGTCCCGCCGTCCAGAAGCGGCAGCTGGAGCACCTGCTGGCCATGTCCGAGCGCGCCCACATCACCGTGCGCGTCATCCCGTACGCCGCCGGGGCCTACCCGGGAGCAGGTCAGGCCATCTACTACGTGCACGGGCCTGTTCCCCAGCTCGACACCGTGCAGCTCGACCAGTCGCACGGCCCCAAGCTGATCGACGCAGAGGCCGAACTCAACGTGTACCGGCACGTACTGGACCGCATGGAGGCGATCGCACTCACCCCGGACGCCTCACGCGAGTTCATCCACGACATCGCCCACAGCCTGTGAAGGAACCGATCCCCATGACCTCGGCAACCGCCTGGCAGAAGTCCTCGTACTGCGGCACCGGCGAGTCCTGCATACACCTCGCCCCCGCCCCCCAAGGCGCCGTCAGACTCACCGAGAGCAGCGACCCCACCGGGGCGATACTCACCCTCGCCCCCGCCACCTGGCGGGCCTGGCGGGATGCCATCAAGGGCGGGCGGCTGCCCGGGGGCGGGACCGTGGAGGCCGGGCCCGGCGGGGTGCTGCGCCTGCGGAGCGCCGACCACCCGGCCGTCGTCGTCACCACGTCCCCCGCCCAGTGGGACGCCTTCGCCGCCGGTGTGCGGGACGGGGAGTTCGACCGGCTCGCGGGGTGAGCGGAAGGAGGGGTCAGTTCCGGCTGGTGTTGGCGTGCATGGCGTGTGCGCATATGAACATCAGGCCAACACAGAAGGTGAACCCGACCCAGAAGCTCGCCCCGTCCAGCATCGCCCCCACCGGCATCACCACAGCCGCGAGCAACGCCATCAGCGTGCCGAGCGTCCTGTTCGACATGTGCCTCTCCCCCTGTCGGCCCCGTCAGTGGACGGGCCGTCACCACACCTGCTGAGCTGCGCGGACGCGGCGCGCGTCGGTCGTCGCGGTTCGCGTCGTACGAGGAAGACGACTGGCGCGGCCGACAGGTTCCCCCCGGTCGCGACATCCCCCCGACCGGCCCCCGCCCTCTCCACCGGACCTCCACCCGACCCCCGCCAACTGGTCTGGACCACTGCGCTACTCTGTGGCATGCAGCCGCAAACGGCTGTGCCACAGCCCGGCCGAGGACCACGGCAGGGGCAAGCACCACAGGAGAAGACATGGGCAACAAGGTGAGCCGACTCGGAGACGCCGGGGGAACGGCCGCCGCCATCACCGTCATCGCACTGACCGCCCTCGCCATCGTGGTGCTGGGGTACTTCCTCTTCACCCAGACGGGTCAGACCAAGGTCTGACCTACGGTCAGCGCGCATGCCGTACTGCCGCCGCCGGACGCACGTTCCGGCGGCGGCGTCGCGCTTCAAGGGGCGCCAGCGACGCCGGGGACGTAAACAGGGAACAACGACGGTCATTGCCCGGAGTCACCCTCCGTGATACACAGAGTGACCATACGCGTATCCGCACAGACCCGGCCCCCACCCAGCCACGCAGGTCAGAGGGGTCGGCTCGGTCAAACGTGCGGGGATCGGGTAAAGAGACCCGCCAAGTCGTCGTACGTCGGCGGTTCCATCAGCGAAGATAGTTGATGACCCCTGCCATGAGGCGGGGCTTCGAACTACCGAACAGGGGCGGTGAGTTACATGTACCTGGCGGCCGAGAAGGGCGACATCACCACCATCATTGGCGGAATCGCCCCGAATTGGGGGCCCTTCGGGGGCCTGGGCAACCAGGCCCGTGTGATGATCGAGATCGTGATGGCCGTGGCCATCCTGCTGTGCCTGGGCATCGCGATCTGGGGCGCGGCCAAGCAGCGCATCGGCGCCACGGCGCTGCGCGACACGTTCAGCGCCGAACAGGGCAAGGGCTTGATCGTGGCCGGGCTCACGGGCGTCTTCATCATCGGATCGCTCGGAACACTGTTCACCATCGTGTACGGGATGGCCGTCTAGCCCACCCACCCGCCTTCAGTCTCCGGGCTCGCAGAGGATGCGTCTCCTGATGTCCACTCACCACACCGCGTACGCGCGGACAGCAGCACGGCAGCGGCCGCCGTCGTCGTCGTACTCGTACGAGGGGGCGTGCCCGTCATGAGCTTCGGCGACGAGTACGAGGACGGAGGCGCCGGCGGTACGGGCCGCACCCGCACCCGGCTGCCCGAGGGCGGCGCCGGCGACGTGTACGGCGAGCCCGCGCGGCGACCTGCGCGGGCCTCGCGGTCCCTGGTGACCGTGGTGGGCGTGGTCGTCCTGCTGATCGCCGCGATCGCCTTCGCCAACCGCGACGGTGACGGCGACGGCGACGGGGCGTCCGGCGGGAGCGGCACCCAGGGGGCGGGCGCCGCCGCACCCACGGCGGCGACCGGCGTGAAGCCCGTCACCGGCAAGAACGGCACCATCCCGACGGGCTACGCCCAGGACGACCAGGGGGCGCAGAGCGCGGCGGCGAACTACGCGGTGGCGCTGGGCTCCGCCGAGATGTTCGACAAGACGAAACGCGACTCCATCCTGGCCGCCGTCATCGCGCCTTCGCGCCTGGCCCACTTCCGCCAAACTCTGGACAAGGCCTATTCGCCCGCGTTCTTCCAGAACGTCGGCCTCAACGCCGACGGCTCGACTCCGAAGGGCTTCACCTTCGTCTCGCGTACGGCCCCCATTGGCACCAAGGTCACGAGTCTCACCGCTACGAACGCGACGGTCGAGGTGTGGTGCGCGGGACTGATCGGCCTGGCCGGTGAGGGCTCGACGAAGCCGGTGACCAACGGCTGGTTCACCGTCACCATGGAGCTGGAGTGGGTGAACAACGACTGGAAGACCGTGAACCACTCCCAGAAGGACGGCCCGGCACCCGTCGGTGCCGACACGCGTGCGTCCAGCGCCGAAGAGATCGCTGACGCCGTGGAGGCGTTCGGAGGGTTCACCTATGCCCGCTGAGACCCGGCGCCGCGCCACCACCGCAGGCGCACTGCTACTCGCCCTGCAGACAGCCGCCGTCCTCCTGGCCACCCGGGCTGCCGCGGCCCCAACACCCACACCATCCCCCAGCGGTAGCAATAACCCCTGCGACCTCATCCACGGACCCGCCCGCGACTACTGCGAGTCCGGCGACGGCGCCGCCCGCCGTTCCCCCAGTACCCCCCTCGACCCCGCCGGCGGCAACCCCCTGGACCCCCTGTCCTCCCTCGCGCGCGGATGCGCGGACGCCGCCGCGTGGACCGTCGGCAAGCTCAGCGAGGCCGTCAAGGCGACGGCGGCCGTGGACTTCACGAACCCGAAGTTCCTCCAGCAGTACGCCGTCGTCTTCGCCGCCTCCACCATCCTGACCCTGGTCCTCTGGCTGCTCGCCGTCGCCAAGCGGGCCATCCGCGGCGTGCCGCTGTCCACCGCGATCTCCGAGGCCGTCGGGTTCCTGTGGCTCACCGTCCTGGCCTCCGCCTTCACGCCGCTCATCCTCCACACCGTCGTCTCCGCCACCGACGGCGTCACCGAGGTCATCGCGTCCGGCACCGGCGGTCAGACCGACGTGTTCTTCGGGTCGTTCGCGGCCGCCCTCAAGAAGGGCGAGGACATCGGCGGCGGGCCGATCATGCTGATCGTCGTCGCGCTCGTCTCGATCCTCGCCGCCGGCATCCTCTGGCTGGAGCTCGTCATCCGCGCCGCCCTCCTCTACGTCGGCGCCCTCCTCGGCACCGTCGTCTACGCCGGGCTCGTCGACAAGAACATGTGGGGCCACGTCCGCCGCTGGGCGGGCATCATGATCGCGATCATCCTCGTCAAGCCCATCATCGTGATCGTCCTCGGGCTCGCCGGTGCCTTGTCGTCCGGCGACGGCCCGGACGCCTTCTCCGCCGTCGTCTCCGGCCTCGCCATCATCCTGCTCGCCATCTTCGCCTCCGCCGCGATCTACCGCTTCGTCCCCGGCTTCGGCGACGAGATCGCCACCGCCCGTACGAACCGCAAGCAGGCCACCGACGGCGCCCAGGCCGCCGCCGTCATCTCCTCACCCGCCGCCCTCGTCTCCCAGGGCATCAAGACCCACAGCAGCCGCAACCACCAGCAACCCACCCCCGCCCCCGCACCTGCGGGCGCCGGCGCCGTCTCCGGTGGCGTCGCCGCCCACAGCACCCGAACCGGGGCAGGGGCCGGGGCCGGGGCCGGCGGCGGAACTGTCCCCTCCGCCGCACCCCCACCCCGTACCCCCACCAGCGGCGCACCCACCTCGGGCACCCCGCACAGCAGCCGTAACCCCGGCGGCAACACCGGCGGCAGCACCGGAACCGGAAACAGAAACAGCAGCAACAACAGCACCAACACACCAGGAGGTGGAGGGCGGTGACCACCCAGTCCCACACGATCACGCCCCGCCGCACCTATCTCATCGGCCGCGCCCGCCCCAACGCGATCATCGGCAAGAACCGGGAGACCGGCGAGATCGCCCTGATCATCGCCGGCGCGTTCCTCGGCATGATGTGCGGCCTCCTGGTCCCCGTCCTGTCCCTCCGCATCGCCCTCCTCACCGGCTTCCCCACCCTCGCCCTCGCCGCCGTCTACGTCCCCTACCGCGGCCGCACCTTCTACCGCTGGTTCGAGGTCAACCGCAGCTACAAGCGCATCCTCCGCCGCGGCACCGCCTACCGCTCCTCCGCCATCGAAGCCGGCACCCGCATCGACGGCCGCGAGGTCGAGATCGGCCCTCCGCCCGGCATCGGCCGCATCAACTGGCTCTCCGCCCCCTTCGGCCCCGACGAGATCGCCGTCCTCCTCCACGCCGACCGCCGCACCGTCACCGCCGCCATCGAGATCGAGGGCCCCGGCGTCGGACTGCGCGACAGCGAGGACCAGGAAGCCCTGGTGGACCGTTTCGGCACCCTCCTCAAGCACGTCGCCAACGGGGACGGCTTCGTCACCCGCCTCCAGATGCTCGCCCGCACCCTCCCCGCCGACCCCGACGCCCACGCCAAGGACGTCGCCCAGCGCGGCGACCCGGCCGCCCCCCGCTGGCTCCTCGACTCCTACGACCAGCTCCAGTCCATGGTGTCCACCTCCAGCGAGCAGCACCGCGCGTACCTCGTCGCCTGCATGCACTACACCCGCGAACTCGCCGCCGAGGCCCACGCCATCGCCCGCGCCGCCCGCCACGCCTCCGGCGCCACGCGCGGACGCCTCGACAAGGACGCCGGCCTCGCCGTCGTCATGGCCCGCGAACTCACCGACATCTGCGCCCGCCTCGCCGAGGCCGACATCCGCGTACGCCAGCCCCTCGGCCAGTCCCGCCTCGCGTCCCTCGTGCACTCCATGTACGACCCGGACCACCCCATCGACCACATCCAGGCCATGACGAAACGAAACGCTTGGCCGGCCGAACTCGACGCCGTCGAACCCACCTACCTCCAGGCCAAGACCCGCGAGTCGTCCACCCGCGCCCCCTGGTGCCACGCCACCGCCTGGGTCAAGGAGTGGCCGATGACCCCCGTCGGCGTCAACTTCCTCGCCCCGCTCCTCGTCCACACCCCCGACGTCATCCGCACCGTCGCCGTCACCATGGACCTGGAACCCACCGAGGTCGCCATCGAGCGCATGCTCACCGAGAAGACCAACGACGAGGCCGAAGCCAGCCGCGCCGCCAAGATGAACCGCACCGTCGACCCCCGCGACCTCGCCGCCCACGGCCGGCTCGACCAGCGGGGTGAAGATCTCGCCAGCGGCGCGGCAGGGGTCAACCTCGTCGGGTACATCACTGTGTCGTCCCGCTCACCCGAGGCCCTCGCCCGGGACAAGCGGACGATCCGGGCGTCGGCCGGCAAGTCGTATCTGAAGCTGGAGTGGTGCGACCGCGAGCACCACCGGGCCTTCGTGAACACCCTGCCGTTCGCGACCGGCATCCGCCGCTGACCGCCACCGGCACGACATGGACGAGACGATAGGACGATAGGGGCCTGATGATGCGCGATCCGCTGTCCGTCCTCACCGATGCCTTCACCTCCTTCCTCTTCGGGAAGGTGGAGACCACCCGCCTCCCCGTACGCACCTCCACCGGCCAGGCCCAGGCCGTCTACCTGCCCACCGCCGCCCCCGGCCTCGGCGACTCCGGCGTGATCATCGGCCGCGAGGTCTACAGCGGCAAGGGCTACATCTACGACCCCTTCCAGCTGTACGGCCAGCAGCTCCCCGCCCCCCACTGGCTGGTCCTCGGCGAGTCCGGTAACGGCAAGTCCGCGCTGGAGAAGACGTACGTGCTCCGCCAGCTCCGCTTCCGCGACCGCCAGGTCGTCGTCCTCGACGCCCAGGGCGAGGACGGCGTCGGCGAGTGGAACCTCATCGCGGAGCAGCTGGGAATAACTCCCATCCGCCTCGACCCCATGGCCGCCCTCGACGACGGCATCCGCCTCAACCCGCTCGACCCGTCCATCACCACCACGGGCCAGCTCGCGCTGCTGCGCACCATCATCGAAGTCGCCATGGGCCACGGCCTGGACGAGCGCTCCGGCTTCGCGCTGAAGGTCGCCCACGCGTACGTCAACGAGACCATCACCGACCGCCAGCCCGTCCTCACCGACATCGTCGAGCAACTCCGCCACCCCGAGCCGGAGTCCGCCGAGGCCATGAACGTCGACATAGACGACGTACGGGCCTGGGGCCTCGACGTCGCCCTCGTCCTGGACCGCCTCGTCGACGGCGACCTGCGCGGCATGTTCGACGGCCCGACGACCGTCGGCATCGACCTCGACGCGCCGCTCATCGTCTTCGACCTGTCCCACATCGACCGCAACTCCATCGCCATGCCCATCCTCATGGCGATCGTCGGCGTGTGGCTGGAACACACCTGGATCCGCCCCGACCGGAAGAAGCGCATCTTCCTCGTCGAGGAGGCCTGGCACATCATCAACAGCCCCTTCGTCGCGCAGCTCTTCCAGCGGCTGCTGAAGTTCGGCCGCCGTCTGGGCCTGTCCTTCGTGGCGGTCGTCCACCACCTCAGCGACGTCGTGGACGGCGCGGCGGCCCGCGAGGCGGCGGCCATCCTCAAAATGGCCTCCACGAGGACCATCTACGCCCAGAAAGCGGACGAGGCACGGGCCACCGGCCGGGTCCTGGGCCTGCCACGCTGGGCTGTGGAAATCATCCCCACCCTCACCCCGGGCATCGCCGTCTGGGACGTCAACGGCAACGTCCAGGTCGTCAAACACCTGGTCACCGAGGCGGAACGCCCCCTCGTCTACACCGACCGCGCCATGACCGAGTCCTCCGGACCCGAACTCCCCGAAGACGTCCAGGCCGCCGAATGGGAGGCGGAGCAGCGCGCGGCCCTCATCGAGCAGCACATGAACGAACCCTCCCGTTCGACGGTGGCCTGAGCCTCATGACCCGTACCGCCAAGGAAGCCAACACCGAGCGCGGCATCCCGGACGGCCTGCTGGTGGGCCTCCTGATGTTCCTGCTCGGCATGACCCTCCTCGTCTGGACCGCCACGGGCGTCGGCGGCCTCCTCACCCACGGCGCCTGGCCCGACGGCGTCACCTTCACCCGTACGCCCCTGGCCCTGCGGTCCCTGATCTCCGACCCGCAGGACCTCGCCGGCGCCTGGCCCGGAACACCGGCGGGGCAGCTTCCGGGGTACGGGGTGTTCTGGGGCCTGCTCATCGGCGAGCTCATGGTGCTGCTGGTGCTGACGGTGTTCGTCCTGGGTACGTACGCCCGCTGGCGCGCGGTACGAGCGACAGCCCGCCACAGGCCGGCCACCGGGGCAGCACACGAGGCAGCGCCCGCGACAACGCCTGCGGCCGCTCCCTCGGCAACAGAGCAGTACGCCGCCGCGCAGCCGCCGCCACCGACGGAGCGCGCGGAAACGGAGCCCGCCCCCG
>NZ_JABWDV010000218.1 GCF_013362995.1 Streptomyces sp. TRM64462
GTTCGGCCCGCCGCCCACGGCCGGGCACGCCGCGACGCCGCCACCCGGCACCGTCCCGCCCCAGGGCCCGACCCAGCCGCAGCAGCAGCTCCCGCCGCAGGCCCAGGCCCAGGCCCAGACCCACGCCCATGGCCAGGGCCAGGCCCCGCACCCGTACACGCACCCCGTCGTCGGCGCCGCGCCGTACGGCCACCCGGCGCCCGGCCCGGGCCAGGCGCCGGCTCCCGCGCCGAAGAAGAAGTCGCGCGCCGGCCTCATCGCCGTCGCCGCGATCGTCGCCTTCGCCGTCGCGGGCGGTGGCACCGCGTACGTACTCCTCCAGAACAAGGAGAAGACCAAGCAGTCCCAGGGCTCGGACGCCCCGGCGTCCCGCACCCCGAGCCCCACCGACGAGGCGACCACCGACGACCGCCAGGGCACCGACACCGGCACCGGTACGGGAGACGGCACCGGAGACGGCGCCGGTACGGAGAGCGGTGCGCCCTCCGGGAGCGGAACCCCTGACGGTGCCTCCGCCACGCCCCCCGAGCCCGTCGACTACAAGGGCATCGACCTCACCGAGGGGTACGTACTCGCCCTCGCCGACGACCCGGTGAAGCCCAAGGGCGACAGCGGCGACCTGCGCTACGGCTCCTCCGGACTCACCGCGTCCGGCAGCGGCCGCTTCGTCGTCCTGCGCAACGGCCAGCCCGGCACCCTGGAGACCTGCGTCAGCGAGACCCGGTTCACCGACTACATCCGCAACTCGCAGCTCTCCAAGGGCACCCGGATCTGCCTCCAGAACGGCGCCGGGGACGTCGCCCTCCTCACCGTCCTGGGCTTCTCGCCCGAGTCCGACCCGAGCGACTACATCAGCCTCGACGTGACGGTGTGGCGCGGCGCGATGGACGTCGAGCAGTCGAGCTGACCGGCCGTGACGAGCGACGCCGATCCGAGGGTCGCGCGGCTCCGTGCCGCCGTCTCCCGGGTTCGGCGTGAGCTCGCCGCGCTCCGCACCGAACTGGCCGACCGGGGCATCGCGGAGGACGAACTGGCGACGCTGGCGGCCATGACCGCCGCCGGCCTGCCCCTGGAACCGCACCGGCTGCGGCGCTCCCTGCTGCTGGTGGCCGGGGCCATCGGATCGGTGAGCGCCCTGGCCGCAGCCCTGACCGGCCTGCGCGACGCGATCGACGCGTTCAGCCACTCCGACACGCCGGAACCGACATCGGGACCGGTCCCCGACGCGGACCCGGTCCCGGACGCGGACCCGATCCCGGACCCGGACCCGGACTCGGAGTCGGACTGACAGCCAGGGGGAACGGACGGCCTCAGGGCCGCAGCAGGCGGCGGTTGCGGGCCTCCGCCACCGCCGCCGTACGGGACTCCACGCCCAGCTTCGCGAACACGTGCACCAGGTGCGACTTCACCGTCGCCTGGCTCAGGAACAGCCGCTTGCTGATCTGCTGGTTGGACAGCCCCTCGCCGACCAGCTCCAGCACCTCCAGCTCACGCCGCGTCAGCGCCTGGCCGGGCGTACGCATCCGGTGCATCAGCCGGTGCGCCACCGCCGGGGCCAGCGCCGACCGGCCGGCCGCCGCCGTGCGGACCGCCGCCGCCAGCTCCTCGGGCGGCGCGTCCTTCAGCAGATAGCCGCTCGCGCCCGCCTCCACCGCCGCCAGGATGTCCGCGTCCGTGTCGTACGTCGTGAGCACCAGCACCCGTGGCGCCGCAGCGCCGCGCGCCGTGATCGCCGCCGTGGCCTCCGAACCATGCATCCCGCCGCCCCCGGGCCCGAACTGCAGGTCCATCAGCACCACGTCGACGCCGCCCGCCGCCGCACGCTCCACGGCCGCCTCCGCCGTCGCGGCCTCCGCGACCACCGTGAAGTCCGGCTCCGTGTCCAGGACGGCCCGCAGGCCCGCCCGTACGACGGGATGGTCGTCGGCCAGCAGCAGCCGGACGGTCATGACGGTCCTCCCGGAGTGAGCGGCAGCGGCAGCGTGACGGCCACGGCGGTGCCCTGGCCCGGCGCCGACTCCACGGCGAACGTCCCGCCCAGTGACTCGGCCCGCGCCCGCATCGCCGGCAGCCCGAACCCGCCGTCCGGCGACGGCACGCACGCCGACGGGTCGAAGCCCCGCCCGTCGTCGACCACGTCCAGCGTCACCGAGCCGTCCATGAACGACAGCGTGATCTCGGCGCGCCCCGCGCCCGCGTGCCGCACCGTGTTGGCCAGCGCCGACTGGGCGATCCGCAGCAGCGCCACCTCGTACGGCGTCGGCAGCTCCACCGGCGTACCGCTCACCGAGAACCGCCGCGCCGGCGTCCGGGCCCCCGCGTCCCCCTCCGCGCCCCGCGGCCCGTCCGTGCCCTCCGCGCACAGCCGCTCCAGGGCCGCCGCCAGGGACCCGCGCTCCAGGTCGGGCGGCGTCGTCAGCGCCCGTACGAACCGCCGCGCCTCCTCCAGGTTGTCCTGGGCCGTCCGCCGCGCCCGCTCGATGTGCCCGGCCGCGGGCGAGCCGTCCGGCAGGGCGCGCCCCGCCGCCCGCAGCAGCAGCTGGATCGACGACAGGCCCTGCGCCAGCGTGTCGTGGATCTCCCGCGCGAGCCGCTCCCGCTCGGCCAGCGTGCCCGCGTGCCGCTCGGCGGCGGCCAGCTCGGCCCGCGTCGAGATCAGCTCCTCGATCAGCCGGCGCCGCCGCTCGCTCTCCCGGTACAGCGCCTGGTAGCCCAGCACGGTCGCCACGGCCACGGCGGCGCCCAGCAGCGGGCCCATGAACACACCGGGGTTCAGCCGCGCGCCGTGGCCCACGTACGCGAGGATCGCCGCGCCCGCCGTCAGGCCGACCGCCGGCAGCGCCCAGCGCGCGGGCAGCAGGTGGAGCTGCAGGAAGTACAGCGGGAACGCCACCCACAGCGCGTCCGGCGTCAGCGCCAGCAGCACCAGCCACGCCGCGCACAGCACCCCGAGCCACACCGCGGCCGCCGCCTGGGACGTCCGTACGGTACGGAGCACCGATCCCGCCCCGTACACCGCGCCCGTCACGGCCGCCGCCGCGACCACCGGCCCGGGGTGCGCCCCCGCGTGACCGGCCACCGCCCGGAGCGCGGCGAGCGCCAGCAGGCCGAAGAACAGCAGATGCAGACAGCCGCGCAGCACGCGCAGGGCGGGGGTGAGGGAGCGTGGATCCATGACCCGTCCAGCGTAGGCGGCCGCAGGTGCCCTGCCGTCAACCGAAAGTTCGATGCCGGGGCCATCCGTGGCGCGATGTCCTCGGCCGCCGTGGCCGCGAGGCTGGTCACCATGTTCGTGGCATGGAGAGATCTGCGGTTCGCCAAGGGGCGGTTCGCGCTGATGGGCGCCGTGATCGTGCTGATCACGCTGCTCGTGGGGCTGTTGTCGGGCCTGACGGCGGGGCTCGCGCGGGACAACATCTCGGCGGTCACCGGGCTGCCCGCCGACCGGCTCGCGTTCGCGGCGCCGCCGTCGGGCCGGGGCGTGTCTTTTACGTCGTCGGTGGTCCCGGAGGGGGCGTGGCGCACCTGGGCGGAGCGGCCGGGGGTGCGGTCGGCCGAGCCGGTCGGCGTCGCGACGCTCAACGCGACCGGGGGCGGGGGGTCCGGCGGGTCCGACGGCGGGTCCGGTGGCCGTGTCGCCGGGGTGTCGGTGTTCGCCACCGAGCCGTCGGCGCGGATCGCCCCGGACAGCGCCCGGCTGGGCCCCGGGCGGGCCGTCCTGTCCCGCCCTGCCGCCGAGGAACTGGGCGTGGGGCCGGGCGACACCGTACAGCTCGGTGCGGCGAGCCCCCTGACGGTCACCGTCGCGGCGGTCGCCGGGGACGCCTCGTACAGCCACACGCCCGTGGTGTGGACGTCCCTCGACGACTGGCGGGCACTCGGCCGCACGGGCGCCACGGTCGTCGCGCTGACCGGCTCGGGCGTCGACTACGCGGCGGGCGACCGGGCCGCCGGCACCGAGAGCCGGACCCTGGACGGGGCGCTGGAGGCCATAGCGTCGTACCAGGCCGAGAACGGCTCGCTCCAGCTCATCCGCGGCTTCCTCTTCGTGATCTCGGCGCTCGTGACCGGGGCGTTCTTCACCGTGTGGACCATCCAGCGCAGCGGCGACGTGGCCGTGCTGAAGGCGCTGGGCGCGTCGACGGGGTATCTGCTGCGGGACGCGCTCGGGCAGGCCGTGGTCATGCTGACCGCCGGGACGCTGCTCGGTACGGGCCTGGCGGCCGCGGTGGGCGCGCTCGTCGGTGGCGGGGACGTGCCGTTCGCGCTGGAGCCGCTGACGGTGCTGGGGCCTGCCGCCGTGATGACCGTGCTGGGTGTCGCCGGTGCGGCCCTGTCCATCCGGCGGATCACCGCCGTCGATCCGCTGACCGCGCTGGGGAGTGCCCGATGACCCTGCTCATGGACGATGTGACGCTCACGTACCCGGACGGGGACGGGCGACTGACCGCGCTGGACGCGGTGGGCCTGGAGGTGGCCGGGGGAGAACTGGTCGCGGTGGTGGGCCCGTCGGGGTCCGGCAAGTCCAGCCTGCTGGCGGTGGCGGCGACGCTGGTGACGCCGGACCGGGGGCGGGTGGTCGTGGACGGTGTGGACACGGGGTGCCTGGACCGGGCGGGGAAGGCGGCGCTGCGGCGGGAGCGGGTCGGGATCGTGTTCCAGCAGCCGAACCTGCTGCCGTCGCTCACGGTCGTGGAGCAGCTCCTGGTCATGGCCCACCTGGCGGGGCGCGGGGACGGCGCGGAGGTACGGCGCCGGGCGCTGGAGCTGCTGGACGCGGTGGGGCTCGCGGGGGCGGAGGGGCGGCGGCCGCACCAGCTCTCCGGGGGGCAGCGGCAGCGCGTCAACATCGCCCGGGCGCTGATGAACGACCCGTCGCTGCTGCTGGTCGACGAGCCCACGAGCGCGCTCGACCACGAGCGGGGCGCGGCGGTCCTGAGGCTCCTGACGGACCTGACGCGGGTGCGCGGCACGGCGACGGTCCTGGTCACCCACGACCGGACCCACCTGGACCTGGCGTCCCGCGTCGTGACGGTCCTGGACGGCCACCTCCAGGAGCCGGGCGGTTCTTTCCCCACCCCGCCCCTTCCCGAACTGGGGCTCCGCCCCAGACCCCGTTGTCGCGCCTGAACGGCGCTCGTCCTCAATCGCCGGACGGGCTGAAAATCAGCCCCTGGGGGTCCCCCTGCTCGAAGAGCTTGGGGGAGATTGAGGAGCGGGGGTTCGGGGGCAGAGCCCCCGATT
>NZ_JABWDV010000219.1 GCF_013362995.1 Streptomyces sp. TRM64462
CCCGCCCCGGTGTCCGCCTCCGCCCCTGCCTCCGCCTCCGCTTCCTGGACGACGTCCCCCTGCAGCGTGAGCCGCACGGTGAGCCCGCCGGGCCAGT
This sequence comes from Streptomyces sp. TRM64462, assembly GCF_013362995.1. Classification (GTDB taxonomy): domain Bacteria; phylum Actinomycetota; class Actinomycetes; order Streptomycetales; family Streptomycetaceae; genus Streptomyces. The sequence continues at coordinate 98 of NZ_JABWDV010000219.1, forward strand.
CACCGAGGAACGGCCCGAGCGCCACGTGCAGCCGGTCCAGCGCCAGCCCGTCCCGGTCGGGCCCCCGCCCGGCCATGGGCAGCCCGGCCACGACCATGTCGCCACCACCGTGGCCCCCGTGGCCGTCGTGACCGTCATGGCCCCCGTGGCCGTCGTGACCGTCGTGGGCGCCGCGTCCGTCATGCCCGTCGTGGGCTCCGTGGCCGTCACGACCGTCGTGGCCCTCGCGTACATCGCGGCCCTGATGGCCCTCGTGGCCCTCATGACCCTCTCGGCTGTCGTGACCCCCGTGGCCTTCACGACCGTCGTGCCTGTCGTGGGCGCCGTCGCCCTCGCGCCCGTCACGGCCTCCGTGCCTGTCGTGGCCGCCGCCGGCGCCGTCGCCGTGGTCCGCAGCCGGTGCCGGGCGGCGGCGGCGCCGGCCCGTGGCGTCCGTCAGGTGGGTGCGGGCCGTGTCCAGCACCGTGGGGACGTCCGCCGGGCTGTGGGCGCGGGCCCTGGTCTTCGGGGACGGCATGTCCTGCCAGAGGCGGTCGGCCGCCCGCTCCAGGGCGGGACCGCCCGTGCCCGCGACGAGGAGGACGTCGGCGTCGGCGGGGGTCGCCGCCTGGGGCAGGTCCCGCAGGCGCAGCTCCCGCTCGGCGGCCAGCCGTACCGGCGTCGCCGCGGGCATCGTGACCAGCAGCACGCGCGGGCGGGCTGCCGCGGCACGCAGCAGGACGGCGGTCATGTCCATCGCAGCGCCCCTTCCCGCCACACGTACACGACCCCGGCCATCAGCACTGCGAGGAAGGTGAACATCTCGATCACGGCCGTGCTGCCCATGGCCGAGACGACCCGGGTCCACGGGTACATGAAGACCATCTCCATGTCGAAGGCGAGGAACAGCATCGTCACCGGGTACCAGCGCACATGGAACCGGCTCACCGCGTGCTCGCGCGGCTCCAGGCCCGAGCCGAACGGCTGCGCGGCCAGCGGCTCGGACGTCACGCGGACGTACCAGGCGGCGCCGTGCACCGCGCCCACGGCGAGCAGCGCGAGGCCGAGCACGGCGAGCACGGCCGTGAACCCGTTCATTCCGGCGGTCTTCCTTCCTGCCCCCGACCCAGCATCGGGCCGACCGGTACCCGACTGACGGAACGTCACGCCCAGGTTGACCCATATGCCTCGCCGGAAACACCACCACGGTCACCCTCCGCAACATCGCCACCACTCCACGTGCGGGTTTACGTCGGGGGCTCACGGTGACCCGGGTGAGGCGACGCAAGGACCGACCAAGCGACTGACGAAGCGACTGACACAAGGCTCACGCCAGGGAGATGCCATGGCACAGGTGGCCGATTTCATACTGGAACGTCTGCGCGGGTGGGGCGTGGAGCGTGTGTTCGGGTATCCCGGTGACGGGATCAGCGGGCTCCTCGGCGCCTTCGACCGGGCCGGCGGAAAACCGGAGTTCATCCAGGCCCGGCACGAGGAGAACGCCGCGTTCATGGCCTGCGGGCACGCGAAGTTCGCGTGCGAGGTGGGCTGCTGCGTCGCCACGTCAGGGCCCGGCGCGATCCATCTCCTCAACGGGCTGTACGACGCCAAGCTCGACCACCAGCCGGTCGTCGCCGTCGTGGGCCAGCAGAAGCGGCTGTGCCTGGGCTCGGCCTACCAGCAGGAGATCGCCCTCGACCGGCTGTTCGCCGACGTGTCGGCGTACTGCGAGACGATCGTCCATCCGGCGCAGGCCCGGCATGTGATCGACCGCGCCTTCAAGACCGCGCTGACGACCAGGTCGGTGGCCACGATCATCATTCCCGAGGACGTGCAGGAGGAGGACGCGCAGCCGTCGCCGCCCAAGAAGCACGGCTCGGTGTTCTCCAGCATCGGCTGGAGCCGGCCCCGCGTCCTCCCGGACCCGGACGAGCTCCGCAAGGCCGCCGACGTCCTCAACGAGGGCAAGAAGGTCGCCATGGTCATCGGCCAGGGAGCGGGCCACGCCGAGGCCGAGGTCGTCGAGACCGCCGAGCTCCTCGGCGCCGGGGTCGCCAAGGCGCTGCTCGGCCGGCAGGTGCTTCCGGACGACCTGCCGTTCGTCACCGGCCCGATCGGGCTGCTGGGCAGCAAGGCCAGCGACAACATGATCCGCGGCTGCGACACCCTGCTGATGATCGGCACGTCCTTCCCGTACGCGGAGTGGCTGCCCGACGAGGGACAGGCCCGAGGGGTCGAGATCGACATCGACGGGAGCATGATCGGCATCCGCTACCCGATGGACGCCCATCTCGTCGGCGACACCAAGGAGACCCTGAGGCTGCTCAACCCGCTGCTCCACCGCAAGGAGGACCGCGGCTGGCGGAAGAAGATCGAGAAGGACGTCCGCGAGTGGGAGGACATCCTCGCGCGGCGCGCCCACCAGTCCTTCGAAGGGAAGGTCAACCCGCAGTCCGTGGCCGCCGAGCTGTCGCCCCGGCTGCCCGACGACTGCGTCCTGACCGCCGACTCCGGGTCGGGCACCAACTGGTGGGCCCGCTATCTGAAGATGCGCCCCGGGATGCTGGCCTCCCTGTCGGGCACGCTCGCGACGATGGGGCCCGGCGTTCCGTACGCGATCGCCGCGCGCTTCGCCTTCCCGGACCGGCCCGTGATCGCGTTCGTCGGTGACGGGGCGTTCCAGATGAACGGCATGAACGAGATGATCACCATCAAGCGGTACTGGGACCGGCTCGCCGGCCGCAGGCCGTTCGCGCCGTTCGTCTTCTGCGTCTTCAACAACCAGGACCTCAACCAGGTGACCTGGGAGCAGCGCGCCCTCGCCGGCGACCCGAAGTTCCCCGGTTCCCAGGACATCCCCGACGTGCCCTACGCCCAGTACGCCGAACTGCTCGGGCTGCGCGGCGTGTACTGCGACCAGCCGAAGAAGGTCGGCGAGGCCTGGGACGCGGCGCTGTCCGCCGACCGGCCCGTCGTCCTGGAGTTCAAGGTCGACGCGGATATCGCGCCCATCCCGCCGCACATCATGCTGGACCAGGGCAAGAAGGCCGCGAAGGCCGCCGTCCACGACCCGGAGGGCCTGGGCATCGCGACCAAGGGCGTCCGGCAGAAGTTCGCCGAACTCGTCAGCCATGTGCCCGGCCGCGGCCACGGCTGACGTCCGCCGGGGCGCGGCGGCCGGCGGTGTCCGCGGGGACGTGGCGGTCGACCGCGTGGACGTCGGTGCGTTCCGCGTCCCCACCGACGGGCCCGGCGGCCGCGAGCAGGACGGGACGCTGGACTGGGACTCCACGACGCTCGTCCTCGTACAGGTCGGCGCCGGAGGCCGTACGGGCATCGGCTACACGTACGGCGACGTCTCGCTGGCCGCGCTCGTCTCGTCGCGGCTGGCCCCGGTCCTGACGGAGCCCGGCGCCCCTCCGCCGACGGCGCCGCCCGCGCTCTGGCGCCGCATGGTCGACCGCATCCGGAACACCGGGAGACCCGGGGGCGGGGCCATGGCCGTGTCCGCGGTGGACATCGCGCTCTGGGATCTGCGGGCGCGGCTGCTGGACCTGCCCCTGGTGGGCACCCTGCCCGCCTTCCACGACCGCGTGCCCGTCTACGGCAGCGGCGGCTTCACCAACTACGGCCTCGACCGGCTGACGGAGCAGCTCGGCGGCTGGGCCGGGCAGGGCGTCCCGCGGCTGAAGCTGAAGACGGGCCGCGACCCGGAGCGCGACCCGGAACGACTCTCCGCCGTGCGGCGGGCCGTGGGCGACGCGCCCGAGCTGTTCACCGACGCCAACGGCGCGTTCGGCCGCAAGGAGGCCCTGTACTGGGCGCGGCGGTACGCCGACGACTGGGACGTGCGGTGGTTCGAGGAGCCCGTCACCTCCGACGACCTCGCCGGGCTGCGGCTGCTGCGCGACCGGGCGCCGGCCCGCCTGGAGATCGCGGCGGGCGAGTACGGCTACGTCATCGACGACTTCGTACGGCTCGTCGAAGCGGGCGCGGTCGACTGCCTGCAGGCCGACGTGACGCGTTGCGGCGGGATCACCGGGCTGCTGCGGGTGGCGGGCCTCGCCGCGGCCCACCACGTCGACCTGTCGGCGCACTGCGCGCCCGCCGTCTCGGCGCACGCCTTCTGCGCCGTCGAACGGCTGCGCCATCTGGAGTACTTCCACGACCACGTACGGATCGAACGGATGCTTTTCGACGGTGCGCCGGTACCCGACGGCGGTGTGCTGCGGCCCGACACCGGGCGGCCGGGGCACGGTCTTGAGGTCCGCTGGGCGGACGCGGAGCGGTATCGCGTCGCGTGACGGCGCCTGCCGAGGAGAGGACGAAAGTGATGACTCGACGTCCGCGCCGCGCGGTCCGTGAGGTGCCCGCGAAGACCGACCCGCGCATTCCCGGTGCCCCCAGGGGGCGCCGTACCGTCGACGTCGGCGGTCTTGAGCGGGCGCTGCGCGCGGAGGTCGAGGGCGAGGTGCGCTTCGACGCCGGGTCCCGCGCCCTGTACACGCAGGACGCGTCGAACTTCCGGCAGGTGCCCATCGGCCTGGTGGTGCCCCGCACCCTGGACGACGTGGTCGTCGCGCACCGGCTGTGCCACCGGTTCGGCGCGCCGCTCCTCGACCGCGGCGGCGGCACCAGTCTGTCCGGTGAGACCGTCAACGAGGCGGTGGTCGTCGACCATTCCAAGTACCTGACGGACATCGGGCGCGTCGACGCGGAGCGGCGGCTGGTGACCTGCCGGCCCGGCGTCGTCAACGAGGAGCTCAACCGGCGCACCGGCGAGCACGGCCTGGTGTTCGGCCCCGACCCGTCGACGCACTCCCGCTGCGTGATCGGGGGCAACATCGGCAACAACTCGTGCGGCGCCCACTCGGTGCAGTCGCAGCTGTACGGCCCCGGCCCGCGCACGTCCGACAGCGTGCGCGCCCTGGAGGTCGTCACGTACGACGGGGAGCGGTTCTGGACGGGTGTGGGCGAGGAGAAGGACCTGGACCGGATCATCGCCGATGGCGGCGCCAAGGGGCGGATCTACGCGGCGCTGCGGGCGCTCCGCGACCGCTACACGGCCGCGATCCGCACCGGTTTCCCTCCCGTGGACCGACTGCCGCGCCGGGTCTCCGGCTACAACCTGGACGAGCTGCTGCCGGAACGCGGCTTCAACGTGGCCCGCGCTCTCGTCGGCACCGAGGGCACCTGCGCCACCGTCCTCCAGGCCGTCCTGGAGCTGACGCCCGCGATGGCCAGGCGCCGTCTGGTGGTGGTGGCGTACGACGAACTGGCGGAGGCCGCCGACCGGTGCGCGGAGATCGTGGACCGGTGGCGGCCCATCGCCCTGGAGGCCCTCGACGGCCGCCTGGTCGGCAACATGCGGCGGCTGCGCATGAAGGAGGCCGACGTGCGGTTGCTGCCCCGCCTGGAGGACGGTGACGGCTGGCTCATGGTCGAGTTCGGGGCCGACACCGCCGACGAGGC
>NZ_JABWDV010000220.1 GCF_013362995.1 Streptomyces sp. TRM64462
GCCCTCGCACCGGTCGGCGGGCCCGGGGCCGCGGGGAATCTGCGGGCCCGGCTGACGAGCTTCGTCGGGCGGGACGGGGACATCCGCGGCATCCTCGACGAACTCGGGCGGGCGCGGCTCGTCACGCTGCTCGGGGCCGGGGGCGCCGGGAAGACACGGCTGTCGCAGGAGGCCGCCGAGCGCGGGGCCGGTCGGTGGCCCGACGGCGTATGGCTGGCCGAACTCGCGCCGGTGGCCGACCCCGACGCCGTACCCGAGGCCGTGCTCACCGCGCTCGGGGCGCGGGAGACCGTGCTGCGGGGCGCCGGCGCCGAGGAGCTGCGGGCCGCCGAGCCGCACGGCAACGACCCGCTCGTACGGCTCGCCGAGCACTGCGCGCCCCGCCGTATGCTCCTGCTCCTCGACAACTGCGAGCACGTCGTCACCGCCGCCGCCCGCCTCGCCGAGCACCTCCTGGAGCGCTGCCCCGGCCTCACCGTCCTCGCCACCAGCCGCGAACCCCTCGCCGTGCCCGGCGAGACCGTGCGGCCCGTCGAACCGCTGCCCGCCCCCATGGCGCTGCGGCTGCTGTGGGAGCGGGGCGCGGCCGCCCGCCCCGGGTTCACCACCGACGACGACCCCGACGCCTGCGCCGAGATCTGCCGCCGCCTCGACGGACTGCCCCTCGCCATCGAACTCGCCGCCGCCCGCCTCCGCGCCCTCACCCCCCGCCAGCTCGCCGACCGGCTCGACGACCGTTTCCGGCTGCTCGGCTCCGGCGCCCGCACCGCCCTGCCCCGCCAGCAGACCCTCCGCGCCGTCGTCGACTGGTCCTGGGACCTCCTCGACGACCGCGAACGCGCCGTCCTGCGCCGCCTGTCCGTCTTCTCCGGCGGCTGCGCACTCGACGCCGCCGAAGCCGTGTGCGCCGAACCCGACACGCTCGGCCTGCTCGGCTCCCTCGTCGACAAGTCGCTCGTCGTCGCCTCGCCCCTGGAGGACGGCGCCATGCGCTACCGCCTCCTGGAGACCGTCGCGGAGTACGCCGCCGAGCGCCTCGACCAGTCCGGGGAGCGTGCCGCCACCGAGCACCGCCACCTCGTCCACTACCGCGAACTCGCCCGCACCACCGACCCGTTGCTGCGCGGCGCCGGACAGCGCGCCGCACTCGGCCTGTTCCGGCGCGAGTACGAGAACCTCCGCGCCGCACTGCGCCGCGCCGTCGCCGCCCGCGACGAGCACGAGGTGCTCTGCCTCGTCCTGTCCCTGACCTGGTACTGGCAGATGCGCGACCTGCGCACCGACGCCCGCCACTGGGCCGACGCCGCCGCCGCGCTCGGCCCCGACCCGTACGCCCCGCCCGTCGCCCCCGCCCCGCCGCTCACCGAACGCTGCACCGACGCGCCGCCCCCGATGAGCGACGACCTGCTGCGGGAGGCCCGGCGCCAGATCCGGCTCGTCCGGCTGGCCAACACGCACCACCACGAGCCGGTCGACCGGGCTGTGGAGGGCCGCGCCCCACTGGACCGGATCTCCGAGGCGTACCGCCCCGGGCTGCCCCAGACATGCCGCCTTCCCGGCATCCTGTGGCTCTTCGCCGTGATCGTCACCGGCGAGGGAGCCCGGCTGCACGCGCTGCTCGACACCACTGTCGCCACCGCCCGCCGCCTGGGCCACGACTGGGACCTCGCCCACGCCCTCCAGTGGCGCGCCGGCATCCTCGCCAACCACGCCTCCCTCGCCGCCGAGTCCGTCCGGGACGCCGACGAGTGCCTGGAGATCTTCCTGCGCCTCGGCGACTCCTACGGTGCCGCCGAGGCACTCTCGGCACGCGGCGAGGCCCGTGAGCAGCGGGGCGAGTACGCGGGTGCCGCAGCCGACTACCAGGCCGCCGTCACCCACGCCGAACGCCTCGGCGCCCAGGCGCAGGTGTCCCTGCTGCGGGCGCGGTACGCCGCCGTGATCCCCGAACTCGGCCGGGGCGACGAGGCGGAGGCCATCCTGCGCGACGTGATCGCCCAGGGCCCGGGCGGCGGACACGAGGCGGTGCCCTTCGCCCGGCTCTACCTCTCCGTGCACCTGGGCCGCACCGGACGCACCGACGAGGCCCGCGCCGTGCTGCTGCGGCTGCGTGAGGAGTTCCGGCCCGAGACCGTCTTCTCGCTCCTCGACGGTTTCACGCTCGGCGGTCTCGCCTGGCTCGACAACCTCGACGGACAGCACGAGGACGCCCTTCGCCGGGCGGTCCGTGCGCTCAGGCGGACCCGGGAGCCGGTGTCCATGATGGTCGCCCCGCAGGTGTCCGTACTCCAACTGGTCACCGCCGCACGGGCGCTGACCGGCCTCGGAGGCGATCGGGAGGCCCGCCTGGCGGCGGTGCTGCTCGGGGCCGCCGACGCCGTGACGCCGCCGGGCCATGTGCCGTCCCCGCTGGAGCGGGAGAACCTGGAGGCGACCGTCACCGCCACCCGCACCGCCCTCGGCGTACGCGGCGCCGCCTACGACGCCGCGTACGCCGAGGGCGGCGGCCTCACCCTGGAGGAGGCCGCCGCCCTGCTCGAAGCGCTCTGCTCGAACAGGCCTGACGTCACGTCCGCCTGCGGAACCGCGCCACCGCCAGCGGCGCCGTGACCAGCGTGATGGCCGCCGCCCATGCGAGGGTCGCCCACACGGACGCGGCGACGGGACCGCCGTTGATCAGGTTCCGCACCGCGTCCGCCAGATTGGACAGCGGGTTGTAGTCGGTGAACGTCCGCAGCCACCCGGGCATCGACTCCGGCGGCGCGAAGATCGATGAACCGAACTGCAGCGGCATCAGCACGATCATCGCCACCCCCTGCACCGCCTGGGCGGTCTTCATCGACAGGCCCAGCAGCATGAAGATCCACATGAGGGACGCGCCGAAGACCAGCGACAGACCGACGGCCGCGAGCAGGGCCGGCACGGACGTCTTGATCTCCAGGCCCAGCAGGAAGCCCATCGCCAGCATGATGCCCGTGGCCACCACCATCCGGCCGATCTCCACGACGATCTTCGCGATCAGCACCGACGACCGCGCGATCGGCAGGGCACGGAACCGGTCCATGACCCCCTTCTGGACGTCCTCGTTCATGCCCGTGCCCACGGCCATGGCGATGTTGAGCCCCGACATCGCCATCAGGCCGGGAACCAGGTAGTTCACGTAGTCCGCCTGATTGCCCTTGCCGGAGATCGCCCCGCCGAAGACGTACACGAACAGCAGCGTGAAGACGACCGGCATGAACAGGACGTCGAACATCGACTCCGGGTTCTGCTTGATCTGGAGGGCGTTGCGCCGGCTCAGGGCGCCGATGTGCCGCAGATGGGCGCGCAGCCCGATCCGGCCCTCGCCACCGTCCGCGGCCGCTGCCGTCCCGACGGTCACGGCGCTCATGCGGCCACCTCCTGCGGGGTCGCGTCGGACGCGGACACCGTCGTCGCGCGCTCACCGGTGAGGGCCAGGAACACCTCGTCCAGGCTCGGCAGATGCGTGCCGATATGGGCGATGCCGTGGCCGCGCGCCGCCAGCAGGCCGATGACGGCGGTCAGTTGCTCGTCGCCGACGATCGGTACGTACAGCAGCCCCTCGTCCGGGACGACGGTGGCGCCCGCGAGGCCGGTCAGGCCCGACTCGGTGAGCGCCCGCGCCATCGCGGGCAGTTCGGCCGTGTCGACGGGGCGTACCTGGAGGGTGCGGCCGCCGACCTTCGCCTTCAGCGCGTCGATCTCGCCCCGGGCGATGACCCGGCCGCGGTCGACGACCGTCAGCTCGCTCGCCAACTGCTCGGCCTCCTCCATGTACTGGGTGGTGAGCAGCACGGTCGTCCCCTCGTCGACCATGCGCCGCACCTCGTCCCAGACCTCGTTGCGGGTGCGCGGATCCAGACCGGTCGTCGGCTCGTCGAGATACAGCACGGAGGGCCGGCCGATCATGGAGGCGGCCAGGTCGAGACGGCGCCGCATGCCGCCCGAGTACTGCGTGACGGGCCGCCGCGCGGCGTCGGTGAGCGAGAACCGCTCCAGCAGTTCGTCGGCGCGTGCCCGGGCCTCACGGCGGGGCAGGTCGAGCAGCCGCCCGATCATGTAGAGGTTCTCCCAGCCGGACAGCCGCTCGTCCACGGACGCGTACTGGCCGGTCAGGCCGATGGTGCGGCGCAGCTGCCGGGGCTGGCGCACCACGTCGTACCCGGCGACGGTGGCGGTCCCGGCGTCCGGGAGGATCAGGGTGGACAGGCAGCGGACCAGGGTCGTCTTGCCGGCGCCGTTCGGCCCGAGGACGCCCAGGACCGTGCCCTCGCGTACGTCGAGGCCCACTCCGTCCAGCGCCTTCGTCTCGCCGTAGTGCTTCACGAGGCCCCGTACCTCGACGGCGTTGGTGTCGGATCGTGTCATGTGCCCCAGGGGACCAGGGCCCACCGACAGACCACCGACAGACCACCGACAGGGCACCGACGAGGCAGCGACAACGCACCGACAGCCCGCCGATGGGGGAAGTCGGCGGGCTGTCGTCCGTGCCGCAGTGGCTAGTGGAAGGTGTGCTCCTCGGCGGGGAACGCCCCGCCCGCGACATCGTCGGCGAACGCCTGGGCGGCGTCGCCCAGCGTCCTGCGGAGGTCCGCGTACTGCTTGGTGAAGCGCGGCACCTTGCCGCCCGTGAGCCCGGCCATGTCCGTCCACACCAGGACCTGCGCGTCCGTGTCCGGGCCCGCGCCGATGCCGACGGTCGGGATGTGCAGCGACCGGGTGACCTCGGCGGCCAGCTCGGCCGGTACGAGCTCCAGGACGACCGCGAAGGCACCCGCGTCCTGCGCCGCCTTGGCGTCCCGCAGCAGCCGGTGCGCGTCCTCGTCGGCGCGGCCCTGCACCCGGTAGCCCATGGTGTTCACGGACTGCGGGGTCAGACCGAGGTGGGACATCACGGGGATACCGGCCTGGACCAGCATCTCCGTCTGGGGCAGCGAACGCTCGCCGCCCTCCAGCTTGACCGCGCCCACCCCGGACTCCTTGACCAGCCGGGTCGCCGAGCGCAGCGCCTGCACCGGGCCCTCCTGGTATGAGCCGAACGGCAGGTCGCCGACGACCAGGGCCCGCTTGGTGCCGCGTACGACGGCGGCGGACAGCAGGGCCATCTCGTCCAGTGTGACGGGGACGGTGGTGTCGTAGCCGAGGTGACAGTTGCCCATCGAGTCACCGACGAGCAGGACCGGGATGCCGGCCTCGTCGAAGACGGACGCGGTCATCGCGTCGTACGCGGTGAGCATCGGCCACTTCTCGCCGCGCTCCTTGGCCGCGGCGATGTCGTGGACGGTGATACGGCGCGTGCCCTTGCCGCCGTACAGCGCCTTGGGGTGCTTGGTGGCGGGCTCCCCGCTGCTGTCGCCGGACTGTTTCGGGGCAGGCTGAAGCGTCATGTGAAACGGCTCCTTCGTCATCTCGAGGCGCCCTGACGGCGTCCCCGGACCGCATCCATGGTGGCACTTCGTGCCGCGCGGGGGGAAGTACTGTCCTGGCCGCATCCGTCACGTTCGGCGCCCGGCGGGCTTCCGATACGGAACGGCGCCGTATCGGAACCCGTCCTACGCTGACCCCATGCCCCACGACCCCCCTCCGCCCCCGCCCCTTCCGCCCCCTCCGGCGCCGCGCCGCGTCCCGGAGGACGTCCACCGCCGCCGCTGGGCCGTCCTGGGCGTCCTGATGCTCAGCCTGTTGATCGTGGTGCTGAACAACTCGATCCTGAACGTCGCCGTCAAGACCATCGCGAGCCCCGCCCCCACCGGGATCGGCGCCACACAGGGCGAGCTGGAATGGGCGATCACCTCCTACGCGCTGGTCTTCGCGGGCCTGCTGTTCACGGCCGGCCTCGTCGGCGACCGGCTCGGGCGGCGCAGGGCGCTGCTGTTCGGCACCGTCGTCTTCGGCGTCGCGTCCGCGCTGGCCGCGCTGTCCGCGTCACCCGCCGAGCTGATCGCGCACCGGGCGCTGATGGGCTTCGGGGCGGCGTTCGTGATGCCCGCGACGCTCGCCGTCCTCATGAACGTCTTCGAGCGCGACGAGCAGCCGAAGGCCATCAGCATCTGGGTGGGGGCGGTCGGCCTGGCCATCGGCATCGGACCCGTCACGGGCGGGCTGCTCCTGGAGCACTTCTGGTGGGGATCGATCTTCCTGGTCAACGTCCCGATCGTGATCGTCCTGCTGGGCGCGACGCTGCTGCTGGTGCCCGAGTCGCGGGACCCGGCGCCCGGCCGGATCGACGCGGGCGGCGTACTGCTGTCGGTCGTGGGCCTCGTCCTGCTCGTGTACGGGATCATCCGGGGCGGCGAGCTGGCCGACTTCACGGCGCCGGGCGTGGTGCTGCCGGTGCTGGGGGGACTGCTGGTACTGGCCGGATTCGTTGTCCACGAACGGCGCACGGCCCATCCCGCGCTCGACATGTCGTACTTCCGGAACCCGGCGTTCTCGGCCGCCGTGGGCGGGATGGCGCTGGTCTTCTTCGCCCTGATGGGCGTGACGCTGTTCGCCGCGTTCTACCTGCAGAGCGTGCGGGGCTTCAGCCCGCTGGAGGCGGGGCTCGTCCTGCTGCCGATGGCGGTCACACAGCTCGCGTTCGCGTCGCGCTCGCGGCTGCTCGTCCAGCGGTTCGGCGGGCGCGCGGTGTGCACGGGCGGGCTGCTGCTGGTGGCGGCGTGCCTGGCCGCGTTCAGCGGGTTCGACGCGACGACACCCGTATGGGCCATCGAGGTGGTCCTCTTCGCGCAGGGCGTCGGGATGGCGCATGTGACGCCGCCGGTGACGGTGGCCGTGATGCAGGCGGTGCCCCGCGAGAAGGCCGGCTCGGGATCGGCGGTCAACAACACGTTCCGGCAGGTCGGCGGGGCCCTCGGGGTCGCCGTACTGGGCTCGGTGCTGTCCGCCGTGTACCGGCGGGGCATCGAGGGCGGTCTGGGCGCCCTGCCGCCGGAGGCCAGGGCGGCGGCGGGGGAGTCCGTCGAGGCGACCCTCGCCGCGGCGGAGCGGCTCGGCCCGGCGGGGCGGTCCCTCGTCGCCCCGGCCCATGCCGCGTTCCTCGACGCCCTGCACGTCACCGCCCTGTGCGCGGCGGGCGTCGCGGCGGTGGGGGCGGTGGTGGTCGCCGCGTTCCTGCCGGGCCCCGGGGCCCGGCACGGGCCCCCGGCCCACGCGGCCGAGGGGGGCCCGAGAGAATCACTGCGGCGGTAGGTGGTGTCTGTGCGGTGCTCTTTCCCCTATCCCGCCCCTTCCCGAATCGGGGGCTCCGCCCCCGAACCCCCGCATTTCAGCCCGTCTGGGGGTACCCCCTGCTCGAAGAGCTTGGGGGAGTTTGAGGACGAGCGCC
>NZ_JABWDV010000221.1 GCF_013362995.1 Streptomyces sp. TRM64462
AGGGCCGGGCGCACACGGAGTCCCTGGAGCCCCCGCCACGCACCGCCCCGCGGGCCCCACGGGCGCCCCGGGGCACGCACCCGGCGGCCCCGTGCGCCGCTGGATCGAGATCAACGGCACCCGCCACCAGATCTCCCGTCCCACGCTCGTACTGGGCCGCAGCACCGACGCCGACGTGCGGATCGACGACCCCGGCGTATCGCGCCGCCACTGCGAGATCCGGACCGGAACGCCCTCGACGATCCAGGATCTCGGGTCCACCAACGGCATCGTGGTGGACGGGCAGCACACCACCCGCGCTACGCTCCGCGACGGCTCGCGGATCGTCGTGGGCAGTACCACCATCGTTTTCCGGCAAGCCGAAGGGTGAAGCGGGGGCAATGTCAGAGCTGACCCTCACGGTCATGCGGTTGGGTTTCCTCGCCGTACTGTGGCTGTTCGTCATCGTGGCCGTCCAGGTCATCCGCAGCGACCTGTTCGGCACGCGGGTCACCCAGCGCGGTTCACGCCGCGAGGGCGCCCGCGCCGACCGGCAGACCGGGCGCCAGAGCGCGCCGCCCCAGCAGCGCCAGCGCCGTGGCGCCCCGACCAAGCTGGTCGTCTCCGAGGGCACCCTCACCGGCACCACGGTCGCGCTCCAGGGCCAGACCATCACGCTCGGCCGCGCGCACGACTCCACGATCGTGCTGGACGACGACTACGCCTCCAGCCGGCATGCCAGGATCTACCCGGACCGTGACGGCCAGTGGATCGTCGAGGATCTCGGGTCCACCAACGGCACGTATCTCGACCGGACCCGGCTCACCACCCCGACCCCCATTCCGCTGGGCGCACCGATTCGCATCGGCAAGACCGTCATCGAGCTGCGGAAGTAGTACGACAATGAGCGAGCGGAGCGAGCGAGTCCCAGCGGTCCCAGGAGACCGCACGGGGCTCCCGACCGGAGGGTGGGCAGTGTGGCTCGAGACCGGCTGTACCCCGAGCCGACGGGTGAGGTGCGCATGAGTCTGTCACTGCGCTTCGCCGCCGGGTCGCACAAAGGCATGATCCGCGAGGGCAACGAGGACTCCGGTTACGCCGGCCCGCGGCTGCTGGCGATCGCCGACGGCATGGGCGGCCAGGCCGCCGGCGAAGTCGCCTCCTCCGAGGTGATCTCCACCCTCGTCACGCTCGACGACGACGTCCCCGGCTCCGACATCCTCACCTCGCTCGGTACGGCGGTGCAGCGCGCCAACGACCAGCTGCGCATGATGGTCGAGGAGGACCCGCAGCTCGAGGGCATGGGCACCACCCTCACCGCCCTCCTCTGGACCGGCCAGCGGCTCGGTCTCGTCCATGTCGGCGACTCCCGCGCCTACCTCCTCCGCGACGGCGTCCTGACGCAGATCACGCAGGACCACACCTGGGTGCAGCGGCTCGTCGACGAGGGCCGGATCACCGAGGAGGAGGCCACCACCCACCCGCAGCGCTCCCTCCTGATGCGCGCGCTGGGCAGCGGCGACCACGTCGAACCGGACCTGTCCATCCGGGAGGTCCGCGCGGGCGACCGCTACCTCATCTGCTCCGACGGTCTGTCGGGCGTCGTCTCGCACCAGACGATGGAGGAGACCCTCGCCAGCTACCAGGGCCCGCAGGAGACCGTCCAGGAGCTCATCCAGCTCGCGCTGCGTGGCGGCGGCCCCGACAACATCACGGTGATCGTCGCCGACGTCCTCGACGTCGACGGCGGCGACACCCTCGCCGGCCAGCTCAACGACACCCCGGTCGTCGTCGGCGCGGTCGCCGAGAGCCAGCCGCAGCTCAACGACGGCGGCGCCATGCAGACACCCGCCGGCCGCGCCTCCGGCCTCGGCCGCCAAGCCCCGCAGGCGCCCCGCGCGGGCAACGGCGGCGCCTTCGGCCCGCCCGGCAGCGGCGACGACCTCGGCTACGCCGGGATGCCGCCCGAGGGCAGCTTCGACACGTACCGTTCCGCGGACCTCGACAAGCCGCGCACCGGCCGCAAGTGGTTCAAGCGGATCTTCTTCACGCTGCTGATCCTCGCCCTCATCGGCGGCGGGGCCTACGGCGGCTACCGCTGGACGCAGACCCAGTACTTCGTCGGCGCCAACAACGGCCATGTCGCGCTCTACCGGGGCATCAGCCAGGACCTGGCGTGGGTCTCGCTGTCGGAGGTCGAGAAGGACCACCCCGACATCGAACTCAAGTACCTCCCCGCCTACTACCAGAAGCAGGTCGAGGAGACGATCGCCGGCGGCAGCCTGGCCAAGGCCGAGGCCAAGATCAAGGAGCTGGGCGTCCAGGCCAGCGCCTGCCGGAAGCAGGAGCAGCTCCGCGAGGCCGCCGACCGGGCCGGCGCCACGCCGCCGCCCGCCGCGGAGCCGACCGACGGCGCCACGGGCGCCGCGGGCACCACCAAGCCCACGCCGTCGACCACGCCCACCGCAGCCTCTCCCTCCCCGGGCCCCACCCTCTCGGCGGACGAGAAGAGGGCGGCCTCGAACTGCGGCAAGCAGTAAGCAACCCGTAGGGGGGCCTTTTCACCACCATGAGCGTTGTCACCAATACGACCACCATCGGCGCGATCGACGCGCCGAGCCGCCGCAACACCGAACTGCTGCTGCTCGCGTTCGCCGTCGCGATCCCTGTCTTCGCGTATCTGAACGTGGGTCTCGCCGTCGACGGCGAGGTCCCGGCCGGCATGCTCGGCTACGGCGTCGGCCTCGGCCTGCTGGCCGGCATCGCGCATCTGCTGATGCGGCGCTTCGCCAAGTACGCGGACCCGCTGCTGCTGCCCCTGGCGACGCTGCTCAACGGCATGGGGCTGGTGCTGATCTGGCGCCTCGACCAGTCGCCGCGGCTGATCTCGCAGTCCATGCGACTGTACGGCAGCTTCAGCGGCGACGCCCCCAAGCAGCTGATGTACTCCGCCATCGGCGTGGCGATGTTCCTCCTGGTGCTGCTGTTCCTGAAGGACCACCGCGTTCTCCAGCGCTACACGTACATCTCCATGGCCGCGGCGATCGTCCTGCTCCTGCTGCCCCTCGTCCCGGGACTCGGCGCGGACGTCTTCGGCGCCAAGATCTGGATCAGAGTCGGCCCGTTCTCCATCCAGCCCGGCGAGTTCGCCAAGATCGTGCTCGCGGTCTTCTTCTCCGGCTACCTGATGGTGAAGCGCGACGCGCTCGCCCTGGCCAGCCGCCGCTTCATGGGGCTCTACCTGCCCCGAGGCCGCGACCTCGGCCCGATCCTCACCATCTGGGCGCTCAGCCTGCTCATCCTGGTCTTCGAGAACGACCTCGGTACGTCACTGCTGTTCTTCGGCATGTTCGTGATCATGCTGTACGTGGCGACCGAGCGGACGAGCTGGATCGTCATGGGTCTGCTCATGGCCGTCGGCGGCGCGGTGGCCGTCGGCTCGTTCGCCGGCCACGTACAGTCCCGCGTGGCCGCGTGGCTGGATCCCTTCGAGTGCCTGAAGACGGCCCCTGAGGGCTCCAACATGGCTTACGCCTGCGACCAGATGACCCAGGTCCTCATGTCGTTCGGCTCCGGCGGCACCATCGGCACCGGACTCGGCCAGGGCAATTCCGACCTCATCAACTTCGCCGCCAACTCCGACTTCATCTTCGCCACCGTCGGCGAGGAACTCGGCCTGGCCGGCGTCATGGCGTTCCTCCTCCTCTACGGCCTGATCGTCGAGCGCGGACTGCGCACGGCGCTGGCGGCACGCGACCCGTTCGGCAAGCTCCTCGCGTGCGGCCTCTCCGGCGCCTTCGCGCTCCAGGTCTTCGTCGTCGCCGGCGGTGTGATGGGCCTCATCCCGCTGACCGGTATGACCATGCCGTTCCTCGCGTACGGCGGCTCCTCCGTGATCGCCAACTGGGCGCTCATCGCGATCCTGCTGCGCATCAGCGACACCGCGCGCCGCCCGGCTCCCTCCCCCGCACCCAACCCCGACGCCGAGATGACCCAGGTGGTCCGACCGTGAACAAGCCCCTGCGCCATATCGCGATCTTCTGCGGCCTCCTGGTGCTCGCGCTGCTTCTGCGGGACAACTGGATCCAGTTCGTACGGAGCGACGAGCTGAACGCGCATCCGCGCAACAAGCGCGTCACCATCGAGCGGTACGCGTCCATCCGCGGCGACATCATCGTCGGGGACACGCCGATCACCGGCTCCGTCGACTCGAAGGACCCGCTCTACAAGTACAAGCGGACCTATGTGAACGGCCCCATGTGGGCGCCGGTCACCGGCTACGCCTCGCAGGCCTTCGACGCCAACCAGCTGGAGAAGCTGCACGACACCATCCTCACCGGCAACGACGACCGGCTGTTCTTCGACCGCACGCTCTCGATGTTCACGGGCGAGACGAAGAAGGGCGGCAACGTCGTCACGACGCTCAACGCCGCCGCGCAGGAGGCCGCCTTCAAGGGCCTCGGTGACAAGAAGGGCGCCGTCGCGGCCATCGACCCGCAGACCGGCAAGATCCTCGCGCTGGCCTCCACCCCGTCGTACGACCCGTCCTCCTTCGCCGGCTACTCCGCCAAGGACGGCAAGGCGTGGAACGAGCTGGAGAAGGACAAGGACAAGCCGAAGCTCAACCGCGCGCTGCGCGAGATCTACCCGCCAGGCTCGACGTTCAAGGTGGTGACGGCCGCCGCGGCGATCGAGAACGGCAAGGTCACCGACATCAACGCGCCGACGGACACCCCGGAGCCGTACAAGATCCCGCTGTCGACCAAGCCGATGGTCAACCACGCGCGGGGCTGCGAGAACGCCACCCTCGTGTACGCCATGCAGTGGTCCTGCAACTCCGTGTTCGCGAAGCTCGGTGACGAGGTCGGCCGCGACAAGATGGTCGAGATGGCGGAGAAGTTCGGCTTCAACAACCCGGAGATCGACACCCCGGTCCGCGCCGCCGCCTCCGTCTACGACAAGAACATGGACCGCGGCGGAAACGCCCTGTCCTCCATCGGCCAGTTCAACACGGCCACAACGCCCCTCCAGATGGCCATGGTCACGGCCGCCATCGCCAACGACGGCAAGCTGATGAAGCCGTACATGGTCGACCAGCTCGTGGCGCCGAACCTCGATGTGATCGAGAAGAACGAGCCGCAGGAGATGAGCCGGCCGATGTCGCCGGAGACCGCACAGCTCGTCCAGAAGATGATGGAGGTCACGGTCGAGGAGGGCACCGGCAAGAACGCCCGTATCAAGGACGTCACCGTCGGTGGCAAGACCGGTACGGCGCAGCACGGTGAGAAGAACAAGGCCCGCCCCTACGCGTGGTTCATCTCCTACGCGAAGACCGACAGCGGCTCGCCGGTCGCCGTCGCCGTGGTGGTCGAGGACTCGAACGCGACGCGCGACGACATCAGCGGTGGCGGCCTGGCCGCGCCGATCGCCCGCGATGTGATGAAGGCGGTACTCGACACCCGGCAGTGACGGTGTGGCCCCTGTGGTGCCTGTGTACCGGTCCCGTATCAGCTTGCGGTCGCGGCCTGATCAGCTTTCCGTGGCCGGTAGCCTGTGCCCGAACAGCACACCGCCGGACCACGGGGACGGTTGCGGTCGGGACTGACGGAGAGGGCTGGAACAGTTATGGAAGAGCCGCGTCGCCTCGGCGGCCGGTACGAGCTGGGCTCGGTGCTCGGCCGTGGTGGCATGGCCGAGGTCTACCTCGCCCACGACACCCGGCTCGGCCGCACCGTCGCCGTGAAGACGCTGCGGGCCGACCTCGCCCGTGACCCGTCCTTCCAGGCCCGGTTCCGCCGTGAGGCCCAGTCTGCCGCCTCGCTCAACCATCCGGCGATCGTCGCGGTGTACGACACCGGCGAGGACATGGTGTACGACAACGCCTCCGGCGGGGGCGCCGGGGTCTCCATCCCGTACATCGTGATGGAGTACGTCGACGGGTCGACCCTGCGTGAGCTGCTGCACTCCGGGCGCAAGCTGCTTCCCGAGCGCACGCTGGAGATGACCGTCGGCATCCTCCAGGCGCTGGAGTACTCGCACCGCGCCGGGATCGTGCACCGTGACATCAAGCCGGCGAACGTCATGCTGACGCGGACCGGTCAGGTCAAGGTCATGGACTTCGGCATCGCCCGGGCCATGGGCGACGCGGGCATGACCATGACGCAGACGGCGGCCGTGATCGGCACCGCCCAGTACCTCTCGCCGGAGCAGGCCAAGGGCGAGACCGTCGACGCCCGCTCCGACCTGTACTCCACCGGCTGCCTGCTGTACGAGCTGCTGACCGTCCGCCCGCCGTTCGTCGGCGACTCGCCGGTCGCGGTGGCCTACCAGCACGTACGGGAGGAGCCGCAGCCGCCCAGCGTCTTCGATCCCGAGATCACGCCCGAGATGGACGCGATCGTGCTGAAGGCCCTGGTCAAGGACCCGGACTACCGCTACCAGTCGGCCGACGAGATGCGCGCCGACATCGAGGCGTGCCTGGAGGGCCAGCCGGTCGCCGCGACCGCCGGCATGGGCGCGATGGGCGCCGCCGGCGGCTACGGCTATCCGCACCCGGACCAGCAGACCGCCGCGATGCACCAGGCGGACCCGGGCGCGCAGACGTCGATGCTGCCGCCCATGAACCCGGACGACGGCGGCTACGGCTACGACGACCGGGGCGCGGGACGCCGCCGCCAGCCGCAGAAGAAGTCCAGCCTGTCGACGGTCGTGCTGGTCCTTGCGGGCATTCTGGTGCTCGCGGGCGCCATCTTCATCGGCAAGGCGGTGTTCGGCTCCGAGGACGGCACACGTCAGGTCACGATCCCGAACTTCGTCGGCAAGACGTACGAGGACGCCGAGAGATCGGCGGTGAACACCGGTGTGACGGTCGTCAACGCGGGCTCGGAGCGCTGCGACCAGCCCAAGGGCTCGGTCTGCCGCCAGGACCCGGCCGCCAACGGCACGGCGAAGGTCGCCGAGGGC
This sequence comes from Streptomyces sp. TRM64462, assembly GCF_013362995.1. Taxonomy (GTDB): domain Bacteria; phylum Actinomycetota; class Actinomycetes; order Streptomycetales; family Streptomycetaceae; genus Streptomyces. Next base: position 6,943 of record NZ_JABWDV010000221.1, read on the forward strand.
AGCACGATCCAGGTGTGGGTGTCCGAGGGCGCCCCGAAGGTCAAGGTGCCCGTGGTGCTGCAGCAGGACGAGGACCTGGCCAGCACCAACCTCAAGAACGAGGGCTTCAAGGTCAAGGTCGAGCGCGAGGAGTCCGACAAGCCCACGGGCACCGTCATCAAGCAGGATCCCGACGGCGGCTCCGAGGCGGAGAAGGGCACCGAGGTCACGATCACCATCGCGACCAAGAGCAAGGTGACCGTGCCTCCGGTGGTGGGCAGCCAGTTCGACGCGGCCAAGGCGCAGCTGGAGACCCTGGAGTTCCGGGTGCTGCGTGAGGACGTCGACTCGGAGAAGCCCGCCGGTGAGGTCATCGGCCAGGACCCGAAGGACGGCGAGCGCGTCGCGGAGGGCACGGCGATCACGCTGAAGGTCTCGAAGGGACCGCAGCAGCAACAGGTCGACGTTCCCCGGGTGACGCAGATGTTCCTGGGCCAGGCGAAGCAGATCGCGCAGCAGCAGGGCTTCCAGATCCAGGTCGAGGAAGGCCCGGACAACGACGCCGCCGTCGTCGTGGAGCAGGACCCGAAGCCTGGTAAGAAGGCGGACCCGAACAGCGTCATCAAGGTCAAGACCCAGCCGCTGGGCGGCGGTGGCGACCAGGGCGGCACCGGCGACGGGGACAACAACGACAACAGCGCCGGCTGGTTCGGCGGCACCAGCGGCACGGTCGTCCGCACCGAGGAGTGACCCACCGCACGGTGGCATGAGAACGGCCCGGCACCTCTGAGGGTGCCGGGCCGTTCGCGTTCCCGGTTCCTGGCGGAGCTGGCGGACCTGGCCGGACCTGGCCGGACCTGGGATGACCTGATGATGACCTAGCGGAGTTCCGCCGGCTTGGTGCGGTCCTTGTCGACCTTCTCCGTGCGCTCCAGTTCGCCCCACACGATGTAGCGGTAGTCGGAGGTCAGGATCGGGGTGCAGGTCGTGAGGGTGATGTAGCGGCCGGGCTTGGTCTTGCCGGACTGCTCGGGCACCGGCTGGAGGACCTCGACGTTGTACTTCGACGTCTGCGGAAGCGTCTTGTAGACCTTGTAGACGTACCAGGTGTCCTTGGTCTCGAAGACGATCGAGTCACCGAACTTGATCTTGTGGATGTTGTGGAACTTCGCGCCGTGCCCGTCGCGGTGGGCGGCCAGGGTGAAGTTGCCGCTCTTGTCCTGCGGGAGCGCGGACTTGATCGGGTCGGTGTAGTAGCCGGCGACGCCGTGGTTGAGGACGTCGTCACCGGTGCCCTTCTTGACCAGCACTTCGCCGTTGTTCATCGCCGGGACGTGCAGGAAGCCGATGCCGTCCTTGGTGTCCAGGGCACCGGGCCCGGTGTCCGTCTGGGCCCAGCTGTCGCGTATGGCGTCGCTCTGCTTGCCGGCCTCGCGGTCGGCCAGGACGTTGGTCCACCACAGCGAGTAGACGACGAACAGGCCCATCAGCACACCTGCGGTGATCAGCAGTTCGCCGAAGACACTGATGGCGCCGGCGATCCGGCTGCGGGCACGTCCCACTACATCTTCCCGTCTTGAGTTTCAGCGGTCTCAGGATGCGAGCGCGTCCGGTTCACCCTTGCTGCGCGGCCGTTCCTCGACCATCTTGCCCCACACGATCATCCGGTAGGTACTGGTGAACTCCGGGGTGCAGGTGGTCAGGGTGATGTACCGGCCGGGGGCGGTGAAGCCGGAGCCGTCAGGGATCGGCTTGAGCACCGAGATGTTCGACGGCGGGGTCTGCGGAAGGATACTCGCCATCTCGTAGACGTAGTACGTGTCCCGGGTCTCGACGACGATCGGGTCGCCGGGCCGGAGCTGGTTGATGTAGCGGAACGGCTCACCGTGGGTGTTGCGGTGTCCCGCGACCGCGAAGTTGCCCTGCTTGTCGGAGGGCATGGCGGTCTTGAGTGCGCCCTCCGCGTAGTGGCCGACCATGCCCTTGTCGAGGACGCCCTCCTTCTCGATGCCCTCGGCAACCGGCACGACGACGTCCAGCTGGGGGATGTGGAGGATCGCGAAGCCCTGGCCGGGCTCGAAGGCCTTGGGCGCGTTGTCACCCTTCGCCCAGTCCTCCGTGATGCGGTCCTTCGCTCTGTCGACCTCCAGGCCGGCCTGCACGTTCGTCCACCAGAGCTGGTAGGCGACGAAGAGCAGCATGAGCACGCCGAAGGTGATGAAGATCTCGCCGACGACCCGGCTGGCGATGACACCGAAGCCGTCCTTGGCCGCGCGGGC
>NZ_JABWDV010000222.1 GCF_013362995.1 Streptomyces sp. TRM64462
CGCGGGCCAGCAACAGCCGCGCGGTGCCCGCGAGGGAACCGCCCGCACGGTACTGGGCGCGGGACGGGCGGGGGCGGGGGCGTCCGGGGCGGTGGCGTCACGGGCGTGCGCCGGGGGCGGGGCGTGCGCCGGGTCCGGGGCCTGAGGCGGGGGCGGGGCCTGAGGCGGGGGCGGGGTCGCCGCCGCGGCGCAGGCGTCCAGTGCGACATGGGCGGTGATGTCGCACGTGCCGTCCGGGACGGGCAGCACCTCGCGGCCGTCGCGGAACCCGGTGAGGGTGCCGAACGGAGGGCGCGCCTCCGCCGTGTGCGCGTAGTCCACGGCGACCGCCAGGCCGCCCGCGAGGGTGCCGGTGGCCGCCGCCCAGGCCTCGTCGCGGGCGCGGCCGATCTCGGCGCGGCCGCCCGGTTCGCGCAGCGGCCACCAGCGGGCCAGCCACGCGGCGTCCGCCCCGGTCACGGGCGCGCCGAGCCGCTCGGTGCCGTCCCGCCGTACCTCCACGTACCGGGGGGTGCCTGCGTCGTCGGCCTCGGCGACGTCCACAGGGACGTTGTCCAGCCACTCGTTCGCGAACAGCAGGCCGCGTACGCCGGCCGGCGGCCGGGCGGTCCACTCGACGCGCGGGTCGAGGCCATCGGGGCGGGCGGCGCGCTCGACGGCGTACGCCCGGACCCGCAGCCCGGGCGGCGCGGCGGCGAGCACGGCCGTCACGAGCTCGCCGCGGCCGGCGCCCATGTCCACGAACGCGACCTCGTCCGTTCCCAGGTCCCGCGCCACCTGCTCCAGGAGGCGGGCGACGGCGGCGGCGAAGAGCGGCGAGGCGTGGACGGAGGTGCGGAAGTGGCCCGCGGGGCCCTCGGGGCGCAGGTAGAAGCCGCCGGGGCCGTACAGGGCATCCTCGGCGGCGTCCCGCCAGCGCCGCCATGGGGACGGGGCGGCGCCCGGTTCTTTCGCTGCGCTTGCTTCTTCTGGTGCGCTTGGTGTGCCTGCTGCACTTGTTTCGTGGGCCTCGTACGGGTTGTTCGCCTCGTCCGGCCCGTCGGTCTCATCCGTCACGGGCACAGTGTCCACCTTGGGGAGTAGGGCCCCTGCCGCCGTATCGCACTCCTGGTTGACCCGTGCACCTATTCCGCTTCCCTACGCTGGGTTACGTGCAGCGCCTCTACGACTTCCTCCGCAGACACCCGACGGGCGTCGACGCCTTCTGGGCTCTGACGCTCCTCGGGTTCTCCGCGCTGTGGGTGGCCGGCACCGCGACCCACCTTCTGGTCGCCGCGGTCGTCGTGCTGCTGCTGTGCCTGGTCGTGGCGCTGCGCCGGCGGGCACCGCGGGAGATGCTTGTCCTCGCGGTCGCCGTCGGGCTGGCCCAGCTGGTGCTGGACGTGGAGATCAATCCGGCCGACTTCGCGATGCTGGTCATCATCTACACGGTCGCCGCGCACGACGGACCCCGCTGGGCGTCGCGGCTGGCGCTGACCGCCGGGGTGGCGGCGGCCCCACTGGCACAGGTGCGCTGGCCGATGCGCGAGACGTCGACCGCGGCCGCCGTGTTCGGCACCGTCGTGATGACGGTGCCGTTCGTGCTGGCCTGGGTGCTCGGCGACTCCATGCGGACGCGGCGGGCCTACCTCGCCCAGTTGGAGGAGCGCGCGGCCCGGCTGGAGCGGGAGCGGGAGGCGCAGGCGAAGGTGGCCGTCGCGGCGGAGCGGGCCAGGATCGCCCGGGAGCTCCACGACGTCGTCGCGCACAACGTGTCGGTCATGGTCGTCCAGGCCGACGGCGCCGCGTACGTCCTCGACGCCGCGCCCGACCAGGCGCGGCAGGCGCTGGAGACCATCTCGTCCACCGGCCGTCAGGCGCTCGCCGAGATGCGCCGGCTGCTGGGCATCCTGCGGACGGGCGAGCACCAGGAGGCCGGCGAGTACGTGCCGCAGCCGGACGTGCAGCAGATCGAGGACCTCGTCGAGCAGGTCCGCACCGCGGGGCTGCCCGTGGACTTCAAGGTCGTCGGCACGCCACGCCGCCTGCCGCGCGGAGTCGAACTCACGGCGTACCGCATCGTGCAGGAGGCGCTCACGAACACCCGCAAGCACGGCGGCCCCGACGTCGGGGCGAGCGTCCGGCTGACGTACTTCGACGACGGGCTCGGCCTGCTGGTCGAGGACGACGGGCGCGGCGCCGCGCACGAGATGTACGAGGACGGCGGCGCCGACGGCAGGGGCCACGGCCTGATCGGCATGCGCGAACGGGTGGGCATGGTCGGCGGCACCCTGGACGCGGGGCCGCGCCCGGGCGGAGGCTTCCGCATCAGCGCCCTGCTCCCCCTGAAACAGGCCTGAGCCCCCTCGGGCCCCGCACAAGGCCCGTAGGCCCCGCTAGTCCCGTGCAACTGCCGTAGTCGTATGAGACCTGTATGAGACCCGTATGAGACCCGCTCACCAGTCCAGAAGAGGACACTGACACATGACCATCCGTCTGATGCTCGTCGACGACCAGGTGCTGCTGCGCACCGGGTTCCGCATGGTGCTCGCCGCCCAGCCGGACATGGAGGTCGTCGCGGAGGCGGGCGACGGGGCCGAGGCCCTCCAGGTGCTGCGGTCGACGGCCGTGGACGTCGTCCTCATGGACGTCCGCATGCCGAAGCTCGACGGGGTGGAGGCGACCCGCCGTATCTGCTCCGAGCCCGGCGCCCCTCGGGTCCTCATCCTCACGACCTTCGACCTGGACGAGTACGCCTTCTCCGGGCTGAAGGCCGGCGCCAGCGGCTTCATGCTCAAGGACGTGCCGCCCGGCGAACTCCTCGCCGCCATCCGCGCCGTGCACAGCGGCGACGCGGTCGTCGCCCCGTCCACGACCCGGCGGCTCCTGGACCGCTTCTCGCCCATGCTGCCGTCCAGCGGCGGTACACAGCCGCAGCACAAGGCCCTGGAACGGCTCACGGACCGCGAACGCGAGGTCATGCTCCTGGTCGCCCAGGGCCTGTCGAACGGCGAGATCGCCGCCCGCCTCGTCCTGTCCGAAGCCACCGTCAAGACCCACGTCGGCCGCATCCTCACCAAGCTGGAACTCCGCGACCGCGTCCAGGTCGTCGTCCTGGCCTACGAGTCCGGCCTGGTCAGAGCGGGTGGCGGCGCCCCCTCCTGACCCGCCCGGCACATCAGCGCAGCACGGTCTCCAGGAAGTCGCTGCCGATCCGGGCGACCGCCGCCACGTCCAGCTGGTGCAGGACATAGCGGCCGCGCCGCCGGACCGTCACCAGCTCGGCCTTCTTCAGCACCGACAGATGGCGGGACACCTCGGGCGGCGTGATCCCGTACGTGTCCGCCAGCTCCGTCGTCGTGTACGGGCCGCGCGCCAGCTGCCGGCACATCCGCATCCGCATGGGGTGGGCGAGCGCGTCCATACGCCGTTGCAGCAGCTCCACCGACGCGGGATCCGGCACGACCGCCGGACCCACCGGGTAGTTCACGACCGGCCGCCAGCCCGGCGCGTACAGCACCATCAGGTGCGGCCAGCCGAAACTGGACGGCACGAACGTCACCCCGGCGCCGACCTCCGGGTCCACCGCGCTCGTCCGGCCGTGGGCCATCTTGTCCACGTGGATCCGGCGCCGGCCGTCCTCCTCGTCGAGCGTCACCGCGGGCGACACCGCACGCAGCGCCTCCGCCAGCCCCTTGCGGCGCAGCAGCGCGCCCTTCTCCCGGGCGTCGGCCGCCAGACCCGTCCGGACCCGCCGCCAGGTGTCCGCGAAGAACGCCTCGTCACAGTCCTCGAACAGCCGCCGCAGCCACGCCCGCACCCCACCGGGGTCGGCCAGCAGCCGCCGCGTGAAGTCCAGTTGCCGCGGCCCCCGGTTCGCCGCCAGCTCCAGGGCCCGCGCCGGCCGTACCGGCTCCCCGGACGTGTGCGACGCCGAGCAGCTGAACTCCAGCGCCGCCTGCATGAACCGCTCCTCGTCCAGCCGGTCAAGCATGTCCAGCTCGTCCGCGAGGGTCGCCCCGGGGCGCCCGCTCCCGCCCGGCAGCCCCGCGTACGGCTGGAACACGTCCGACATGGTGGCCGTCCACAGGAAGTTCGCCTCGTGGAGCCGCTCGGCCAGGTCGGGCTTCAGTCCCGCGGCGGTCGCCGTCGCCCATCCGTGCAGCCCCGGATGGTGCGCCGGCTCCGCCAGGGCGTGGAGGGCGGCGCCCAGCTCGGCGAGGGGCGACAGGTCGAAGACGACCCGCTCTGACGGCAGGCCCGTGATGTCAATGGTCACGCTCACGCCCCCATGGTGCGCCGTGCACCACCGGCATGGGCGATCACTTGACGACCCTCGTCAATCCACCCGCCTCACCCCCGCCCCCCTCGCAGCACGAATTCCATGAACGTCACCACCGCCCCCTTCACATCGTCAGCCGTCCACTCCAGCCCCGGCGCCGTCACCCCCACCTCGGTGAAGGCGACACCGGGTGCTCCTCCCGGACTCCCGGCGCTCCACCGCCGGAACAGCACCACCCCCGTCTCCTCCGCCTGCCGGACCGCGGCCTCCGTCAGCACCTCCGGCGCGTACGGCAGCCACACCTGGAACTCGTGCGTGTGCGGCACCTCCGGATGGACGCGGAACCACGGCACCGCAGCCGCCTCGAACCCCTCCCGCAGCGCCTCCGCCACGACCGCCGCGTGCGCCACGTACGCCGGCAGCCTCGGCAGCTCCCGCTCCAGGCCCAGCAGGGCGGACAGGGCCGCCGGGTACTGCTGGAACACGTTGCCCCCGTAGCGGTGGCGCCACGCCCGCGCCTCCTCCACGAACGACTCCGGTCCCACCAGCGCCGCCCCCGACAGTCCGCCCAGCGACTTGTAGAACGACACGTACACACTGTCCGCGAGGCCCGCGATCTCCTTCAGGTCCCGCCCGAAGTGCGACGTGCACTCCCACAGCCGCGCCCCGTCGAAATGCACCAGCGCGTCCCGCTCCCGCGCTGCCTCCACCACCTCCTCCAGCTCGTCCCACGTCGGCAGCAGACAACCGGCGTCCCGCAGCGGCAACTCCAGCATCAGCGTGCCGAAGGGCTCCTCCAGGCCCCGCACCTCGTCGGCCGTCGGCAGCCGCGCCGCGTCCGTCGGATGGACCGTCCGCAGCCCGCTCACCGTCCCGAGCGCGCCCCGCTCGTGCACCTCGGGGTGGGCGAGCGGGTGCAGCGCCACCACCGGGTTGCCGGTCCGCCCCGCCCAGCACCGCAGCGCCACCTGCTGCGCCATGGTCCCGGTCGGGAAGAACACCGCCGCGGGGAAGCCGAGCAGCGTGGCCACGCGCCGCTCCAGCTCTCCTACGACACCGTCCTCGTTCCCGTAGATGTCCACGGTCTCGTCCAGGTCGTGGACCGTGCCGGCGTCGGCCGCCAGCTCCGCCAGCCGCTGCCCGAGGGTCGCCTCGGCCGACGTCCACGACAGCCTCCGGTCGGCCCCGCGCCACGCGGCGAGCCGACGCCGCCACTGCCTGGCCTCCTCCGTCTCCTCCCTCTCCTCTGTCTCCTGCCGCTCCTCCTCCTGCCGCTCCTCCTCCTGCCGCTCCTCCGTCCTCTTCATCTCTTCTGGCTCGTCTGTCCTTCGCTTTGCGCGCTCCTCGGCCACCTCCCCTTTCCGCTCGTCCGCCTGCCGGCCTCGCCCGTGCTCCGCGTCCTCGTTCATCACAGCACTCATGCGCCGATCATCCACGCGCCCTGTCCACAGGGCGCCCCATTAATCCGACCGGGCACTGCGGCCTGTGGACAGCGGAGAAGCCGCGCGAAACGCTGGCGTAGCATGACGAGAAATCGTCCGGTACCCCCTGAGGACTGGAACGGAAGGCCCGCGCCACGTGAACCCATCGCCAGAACCCCGCCCCGCCCGGCTCACCGTCGGCGTCGTAGGCGCCGGTCGGGTCGGCCCGGCACTGGCCGCGTCCCTGCAGCTCGCCGGGCACCGCCCGGTCGCCGTCTCGGGCGTGTCCGACGCGTCCCTGCGCCGCGCCGCCGAGCTGCTGCCCGGCGTCCCCGTCGTGCCGCCCGCCCAGGTACTGGAACGGGCCGAGCTGGTGCTGCTCACCGTCCCCGACGACGCCCTGCCCGGCCTGGTCGAGGGGCTGGCCGAGACCGGAGCCGTACGGCCCGGCCAGATCCTCGTCCACACGTCCGGCCGGTACGGCGTCGGCGTCCTCGACCCGGCGAGGCGCGTCGGCGCGCTGCCGCTCGCCCTGCATCCCGCCATGACGTTCACCGGCACGAGCGTCGACGTGCAGCGGCTGGCCGGCTGCTCGTTCGGCGTCACCGCGCCCGAGGAACTGCGCCTGGCCGCCGAGGCGCTGGTCATCGAGATGGGCGGCGAGCCCGAGTGGATCGCCGAGGACGCCCGCCCGCTGTACCACGCGGCTCTCGCACTCGGTGCGAACCACCTGGTCACCCTGGTGGCCCAGTCGATGGAGCTGCTGCGCGAGGCCGGGGTGGCCGCGCCCGACCGGATGCTCGGCCCGCTGCTGGGCGCCGCGCTCGACAACGCGCTGCGGTCCGGTGACGCGGCCCTGACCGGGCCCGTCGCCCGGGGCGACGCCGGGACGGTCGCCGCGCACGTGGCCGAGCTGCGCAAGCACGCCCCGGGCACGGTCGCCGGGTATCTGGCGATGGCCCGCTCGACAGCGGACCGGGCCCTCGCACACGGTCTGCTCAAGCCGGAGCTCGCGGAGGACCTGCTCGGTGTCCTCGCCGCGGGCCCGGCCGGTGAAGGACGCGACGCAGAAGGCCCGGAAGGAGACGGCAGCCGATGAGCCCCACGTCCAACCAGAGGACGGCGGCCACGGCGTCCCACGGGACCCGGACGCCCAACCCGTCGGCGAACTCCGCGACTGCGGCGACCTCCGCGACCTCCGCGCCGACGGCATCGGCACCCCCCGACCCCATCCGGACCCCGGCAGCCTCGGCGTCCCCCAGCACACCCGGCGACGCTCAGTCCGGCTCGCCCGGAGCCGCACCCGCCTCACCCGGCGTCGCGCCGACCAAGGGCACCCGCCGCGACCCCTCGGCACCCGCACCCGCCTCCGCACCTCCACCCGCGCCCGCCTCCGCACCTCCACCCGCGCCCGCCTCCACGCCCGCGCCCGCCTCCCCACCCGCACCCGCCTCCGCGCCCGCCTCGGCACCCGCACCCGCCTCAGCGCCCGCGCCCGGGGCCCCCTCCGCGCCCGTCCTCGTGCACACCCGGGACGCGCTGGACCGGCTCCTGGACCAGGCCGCGAGCCGGCGGCGGCGGATCGGGGTCGTCATGACCATGGGCGCCCTGCACGACGGGCACGCCACGCTCGTCCGTACCGCGCGGGGTCACGTCGGGCCGGACGGGTTCGTGGTCGTCACCGTCTTCGTCAACCCGCTCCAGTTCGGCGCGGGCGAGGACCTGGACCGGTACCCGCGCACGCTCGACGCGGACGTGGAGGTCGCCGGGGCCGCGGGCGCCGACGCCGTGTTCGCCCCGTCCGTCGACGAGGTGTACCCGGGCGGCGAACCGCAGGTCCGGATCACCGCGGGCCCCATGGGGGAGCGCCTGGAGGGCGCGTCCCGGCCCGGACACTTCGACGGCATGCTCACCGTCGTCGCCAAGCTCCTCCACCTCACCCGCCCCGACGTGGCGTTCTTCGGCCAGAAGGACGCCCAGCAGCTCGCCCTGATCCACCGCATGGTGCGCGACCTCGATTTCCGCGCCGAGATCGTCGGCGTACCCACGGTCCGCGAGCCCGACGGCCTCGCGCTGTCCAGCCGCAACAGGTACCTGTCGACCAGGGAGCGCCGTACCGCACTCGCCCTGTCCGCCGCGCTGTTCGCGGCGAGCGACCGGCTGGCCGCCCAGCAGGCCCTGCGCGCCAGGGCAGCGACCGCGCCCGCCTCGCAGAGCAGGGCAGAGGCCCTGTCCCGGCTCGGCGAGTCCCGCGCGGCCGCCGACGCGCACGCGGTTGCCCAGGCCGGCCACGCGCGCAGCGGCGGCGCCGACGCGGTGCGCGCGGCCGCCCGTGCGGTGCTGGACGAGGCGGCGAAGGCGGACCCGCCGCTGGTCCTGGACTACGTCGCCCTGGTCGATCCGGCCGACTTCACCGATGTGCGCGACGAGCACACCGGCGAGGCGATCCTCGCGGTCGCCGCGAAGGTCGGTACGACGCGGCTCATCGACAACCTGCCGCTCACCTTCGGCCCGCCCGGCCCCTTCCCGCCCGGCCCCTTCCCGCCCGGCCCCTTCCCGTCCGGACCCTTCCCGCCCGGTTCCTTCCCGTCCGCCGCCCACCCGGAGGCCGCGACACCGGACGCCCCGTCAGCCGACGGCCCCACAGACCAAACCCACGACTCCGGAGCCCCAACCCCCACGACCCCGGCCTCGGCCCCCACAACCCCGGCCCCCACAACCCCGGCCCCCACAACCCCCGCCCCGACGACCCCCGGAGCTTCCGCATGACCGGCATACGACTGCAGGCCCCGCCCCCGGGGTGGGCCATCGACGCCGACGTGGTCGTCGTCGGCTCCGGTGTCGCCGGCCTGACCGCCGCCCTGCGCTGCACGGCCGCCGGTCTCCGTACGGTCGTGGTCACCAAGGCCCGGCTCGATGACGGCTCGACGCGCTGGGCCCAGGGCGGCATCGCCGCCGCGCTCGGCGAGGGCGACACGCCCGGTCAGCACATGGACGACACCCTCGTCGCGGGCGCCGGCCTCTGCGACGAGGAGGCGGTACGGACCCTGGTCACCGAAGGTCCCGACGCCGTACGCCGCCTCATCGCCACCGGCGCCCGCTTCGACAAGGACGCGGCCGGCACCATCGAGCTCACGCGCGAGGGCGGTCACCACCGCCGCCGCATCGCCCACGCGGGCGGTGACGCGACCGGCGCCGAGATCTCCCGCGCCCTCGTCGACGCGGTCCGCGACCGCGCCGTCCGCACCATCGAGAACGCCCTCGTCCTCGATCTCCTCACCGACGCCGATGGCCGCACCGCCGGCGTCACCCTCCACGTCATGGGCGAGGGCCAGCACGACGGCGTCGGCGCCGTCCACGCCCCGGCGGTCGTCCTCGCCACCGGCGGAATGGGCCAGGTCTTCTCGGCCACCACCAACCCGGCCGTCTCCACCGGCGACGGCGTGGCGCTCGCGCTGCGCGCCGGGGCCGAGGTCAGCGACCTGGAGTTCGTCCAGTTCCACCCGACGGTCCTGTTCCTGGGCGCCGAGGCGGAGGGCCAGCAGCCGCTGGTCTCCGAGGCGGTACGGGGCGAGGGCGCCCACCTGGTCGACGCGGACGGCGTCCGCTTCATGGTCGGGCAGCACGAACTGGCCGAGCTGGCCCCGCGCGACATCGTCGCGAAGGGCATCATGCGCCGGATGCGCGAGCAGGGCACCCGGCACATGTACCTCGACGCCCGCCACTTCGGCGCGCGGATGTGGGAGACCCGCTTCCCCACGATCCTCGCCGCCTGCCGCTCCCACGGTTTCGACCCGGTGACGGAGCCGATACCGGTCGCCCCGGCCGCCCACTACGCGTCGGGCGGCGTCCGTACCGACCTCCACGGCCGTACGACGGTTCCGGGCCTCTACGCGTGCGGAGAGGTGGCCTGTACGGGCGTCCACGGCGCGAACCGCCTCGCCTCCAACAGCCTCCTGGAGGGCCTGGTCTTCGCCGAGCGCATCGCGGACGACATCGCGGGCGGCCGCATCCGGGCCGGCGCCCCCGTGCCGCACCCGGCGCCCCGGGTCCTCCCGCTCCTCGACCCGGCGGCCCGCCCCCGCCTCCAGCATGTGATGACCAACGGCGCCGGAGTGCTGCGCTCCGCCGCCAGCCTCGCCGAAGCGGCCGAGCGACTGGACGCCATCCACAACGAGGCAGCCACCGGAACCGCCACCGGAGCCGCCACCGGAGCCGGCGAGTACAAGCCCGCCGAGCCCGGCGTCGAGTCCTGGGAGACCACCAACCTCCTCTGCGTGGCCAGGGTCCTGGTCGCCGCCGCCCGCCGCCGCGAGGAGACCCGCGGCTGCCACTGGCGCGAGGACCACCCCGACCGCGACGACACCGCCTGGCGCCGCCACCTCGTCGTACGCCTCAACCCGGACCGGACCCTGGACGTCCGCGCCACCGACAGCCAGAACTTCCCCCCGACAGCAGCCGAAGCACCGACCGTCGTCGTTGACGCCCCCAGGGAGCCGTGACCATGAGTACGCCCGAAGAACGCCCCGAACCCGTGGACGTGCCCCTCATCAGCATCACCCAGGACACGGGCGGTGGCGGCTGCGGCGACGGCTGCGGCTGCGCGTCCGGCGCCGCGGGCGGGGAGGACGACGACCTGTACGAGTGCGGGCTCGACCCCGCGCTCGCCGCGCTGCTCGCGAACGCCGGCCTCGACCCCGTACTCGTCGAGGACATCGCGTACCGCGCCGTCGAGGAGGACCTGGACGGCGGCGTGGACGTGACGACGGTCGCGACCGTCCCGGAGGACGCCGTCGCCACCGCCGACTTCACCGCGCGCGAAGCGGGCACGGTCGCCGGCATCCACATCGCGGAAGCCGTCCTGTCCATCGTCTGCACCCACGAGTTCGCGGTCGAGCGGCACGTCTCCGACGGCGACCGGGTCGAGGCGGGCCAGAAGCTGCTCTCCGTCACCGCACGCACCCGCGACCTGCTCACCGGCGAGCGCAGCGCGCTCAACATCATGTGCCGCCTCTCCGGCATCGCCACCGCCACGCGCGCGTGGGCGGACGCGCTGGAGGGCTACAAGGCGAAGGTCCGCGACACCCGCAAGACCACGCCGGGCCTGCGCGCCCTGGAGAAGTACGCGGTACGCTGCGGCGGCGGCGTCAACCACCGTATGTCCCTCTCCGACGCCGCACTGGTCAAGGACAACCACGTGATCGCGGCGGGCGGCGTCGCCCAGGCGTTCAAGGCCGTACGGGAGCAGTTCCCCGACGTGCCGATCGAGGTCGAGGTGGACACGCTCCACCAGGTCCGCGAGGTCCTGGAGGCGGGCGCCGACCTGATCCTCCTGGACAACTTCACGCCCCTGGAGACCGAGGAGGCCGTGACGCTCGTCGCGGGCCGCGCCGTCCTGGAGTCCTCCGGCCGCCTCACCCTGGCGAACGCCGCCGCGTACGCCGCGACCGGCGTCGACTACCTCGCCGTCGGGGCCCTGACCCACTCCTCCCCGATCCTCGACATCGGTCTCGACCTGCGAGAGGCGGATCAGGACTGATGCTGCTCACCATCGACGTCGGCAACACCCACACCGTCCTCGGCCTGTTCGACGGCGAGGAGATCGTCGAACACTGGCGCATCTCCACGGACGCGCGCCGCACCGCGGACGAACTCGCCGTGCTGCTCCAGGGTCTGATGGGCATGCACCCGCTGCTCGGCGACGAGCTCGGCGACGGCATCGAGGGCATCGCCATCTGCTCCACGGTCCCGTCCGTCCTGCACGAGCTGCGCGAGGTGACCCGCCGTTACTACGGGGACGTACCGGCCGTCCTGGTGGAGCCCGGCGTCAAGACGGGCGTGCCGGTCCTGACGGACAATCCGAAGGAGGTCGGCGCCGACCGCATCATCAACTCGGCGGCGGCCGTGGACCTGTACGGAGGCCCCGCCATCGTCGTGGACTTCGGTACGGCGACGACGTTCGACGCGGTCAGCGCGCGCGGCGAGTACGTGGGCGGGGTCATCGCCCCGGGCATCGAGATCTCCGTCGAGGCGCTGGGGGTGCGGGGCGCCCAGCTCCGCAAGATCGAGGTCACCCGGCCCCGCAGCGTGATCGGCAAGAACACCGTCGAGTGCATGCAGTCGGGCATCATCTACGGCTTCGCGGGCCAGGTCGACGGGGTCGTGCGCCGTATGCGGCAGGAACTGGCCGGCCCGGACGGCGACCCGTCCGACGTCACCGTCATCGCCACCGGAGGCCTGGCGCCGATGGTGCTGGGCGAGGCCGAGTTCATCGACGAGCACGAGCCCTGGCTGACCCTCATCGGCCTGCGCCTGGTGTACGAACGGAACATGTCCCGCATGTAACCCCCGGCGAAGCGCCCCGCAACGCGCCCGCGAAGCGCCCCGCAACGCGCCCCGCGAAGCGTGCCGCAACGCGCCCGGGCGGCTCGCCCTACGCGAAGTTTGTCCGATAAGCACGTATTGTCGGGCCATGCCCACGCCATACGGATCACGAGGCGGCCTGGCGTTCAGCGCAGACGAGCTGCGTGTGCTGCGACGCGCCCTCGGCCACGCCCTGCACCCGACCCCGCTCGCCGACGAGGACGTCCGGGACTGCCTGCGCCTCGCCGACGCCGTGGACGAGGCGGCCCACGAGGGCGGGAGGTTCAGGGCCTTCGTCCTGGCCGACCTGGCCCGCTACCGCGCGTCCCTGCCCGGCGCCGCCACCGGCTACCTGGATCTGCTCCAGGACGCCCTGGCCGCCGGGTACGAGCCGGGGCCCGACGACCTCGCGGCGCTGCGCACCCTGCGCGGCACGCCCGCCGGCGCCGCCCTGCTGGCCCGCTGCCAGGTGCTGGCCGAGCGGTCCCTCCGCGCCCGCCTGGCCGGCCACCGCCGCACCGCCGTGCCCGCGCCTGCCGTGCCCGCGCCCGCCATCCCCGCTCCCACAGGCCCCCGCGCCCGCCTGCTCGTCCTGCAGGGCGGCCGCGGCGGCCGCGGCGACGGCGGCGGCAAGGAGGAGCCCAAGAAGCCGCAGCCGCCCAAGCCCGCCACCCCGGCCACGCCGAGCCCGTCGGAACGCCCCGTACCGAAGCCGTCCGAGGTCTTCCCGCCGCGCCGGCGCCCGGCTCCGCCCCCGGCGGAGAAGCGTGCGGCCGGGTAGCTAGTCTGGATGCCATGGACTACGTATCCGCGCTCCTGCCGCCCGTGGTGATGGCCGCCTTCTTCACCGCCGTCATCGTGACGATCGTCAAGAGCCAGGGCGGCCCGAACAAGGCCAAGGAGGACGCCGCCGTCGACGCCGCGTTCGCCCGCGCCGAGGCCGTGCGGCAGTCGGACAGCGGCTCCGCCGCGTGACCTGCGTGACCTGACGGAACCGAAGGCTCTTTGAGGGCGTACAGCGTCATTTGCGCTGTACGCCCTTTTTGTTACGTCAATAGCTGTTCATTCGGAGATCTCCCACTATGGTGGCTGTGTGCCCCGTCAATTGGGAGAGCTCGAAGACGCCGTCATGACGCGCGTCTGGCAATGGAACCGTCCTGTCACCGTCCGGGAAGTCCTGGAGGATCTCCAGAAGGAACGGTCCATCGCCTACACCACGGTCATGACCGTGCTCGACAATCTCCATCAGAAGGGCTGGGTGCGCAGGGAAGTCGTCGGCCGCGCCTATCGATATACGGCGGTCTCCACGCGGGCCGCCTACTCGGCCGCACTGATGAACGAGGCGTGGGCCCTGAGCGACAACCCCGCCGCCGCGCTCATCGCCTTCTTCGACATGATGTCGCCGGAGCAGCGGGAAGCGCTGGGCGACGCCATCCGCATCGCCCAGCGGGACACCCAGGAAGGCGTTCCCGCAGAACCGGAACAAGAGGAACCGGAACAGCGGGAAGAACCGCCCGCCCAAAAGCCGCCGCACGCTGACCGCGGACAGGGCCGCGACCAGGGCGCCGACGGCGGGCCGGCCGCCGGGCGATAGCGTTCCGAGCCATGTCGTCCACGCCTTCCGAGCCGCCTTCCGGGCCGTCTTTCGCGTCGCCTCCCGAGTCGTCCTCCGAGCTGTCTTCCGCGTCGTCCTCAGAGCCGTCTTCCGCGTCGCCTTCAACGTCGTCTTCCCGGCCGCCTTCCGTGTCACCGTCGTCGGCGTCCTCCACGTCCTCCACGCCGTCCGGATCCGCCGCGCCCCCGTCGAAAGCGGTCACCGTCCGCCGTGCCCGGACCAGCGACGTCCCGGCCGTACGGCGCCTGGTCGATCCCTACGTGACCCGCGGGATCCTGCTCGACAAAGCGACCGTGACGCTTTACGAGGACATCCAGGAGTTCTGGGTCGCGGAACGCGACGAGGACGCGACGGTCGTCGGTTGCGGCGCCCTCCATGTGATGTGGGAAGATCTCGCCGAAGTCCGCACCCTCGCGGTCGACCCCGACTTCAAGGGCGCCGGTGTGGGGCATCAGGTGCTGGACAAGTTGCTGCACACGGCCCGCTGGCTCGGGGTGCGCCGGGTTTTCTGCCTGACCTTCGAAGTGGACTTCTTCGCCAAGCACGGCTTCGTCGAGATCGGTGAGACGCCGGTCGACGGAGATGTCTACGCCGAGCTCCTCCGTTCCTATGACGAGGGTGTCGCCGAGTTCCTCGGTCTCGAACGGGTGAAGCCGAACACCTTGGGCAACAGCCGGATGCTTCTGCACCTGTGATCGGTGCGCAGCGGCCCGAACCCTATGTCCGAATCGCGTATGTTTCCCGTGTTCTCGCGGTTCTGAACCTGTCCCAAGGGTTTGTGTTTTCCAGAGAAAAGCGGTTTCCTTTCCGCGTACTGCATTTTCGATGAAAGGAAATCCGGTGGCACAGAAGGTTCAGGTCCTTCTTGTCGACGACCTCGACGGCGGCGAGGCGGACGAGACCGTGACGTTCGCTCTGGACGGCAAGACCTACGAGATCGACCTCACCACCGCCAACGCGGACAAGCTCCGCGGCCTGCTCGAGCCGTACACCAAGAGCGGCCGGCGCACCGGTGGCCGTGCCGCCGGCGGCCGTGGCAAGGGCCGCGCCGCCGCGGGTGGCAGCCCGGACACCGCGAAGATCCGCGCGTGGGCCAAGGAGCACGGCTACAGCGTGAACGACCGCGGTCGCGTCCCGGCCGAGATCAAGCAGGCCTACGAGGACGCCAACCGCTGATCAGCGCCCTCCTGACGCCGGACGCGGGCGGCCAGGAGCCGGACCCGGTGGCATTCCGCCGCCGCCACGGCGACGAGCCGCACGAGACCGGGCCCCTCGGGGCCGCCTCCCGGCGATCCCGGGACGTCCTGCGGCCCGGGGAGCGCCGACAGGCCCGGGAGTGCCGACATCCCCGGGAGCGTCGGCTCCACCTCGCGTCCCGGCACGGGCGGCCGCAGCCACACGGCGGCGCCGGGCGTGCCGGATCCGCCCCACCCGGGGGGAGTGGGGGCGGTGATCCGGCCGCCCGTTCCGCAGGCGGCCAGATCCAGCCCGACACCGCTCCATTCGAGCCAGTCGAGGAGCCCGGGAAGCTCCTCGGCGCTGCCCGCGGCCACGAGCATCCGCATCCGGTGCCCGGCGAGCGCGACCGGCCACTCGCCTCCCACCCGCCGCAGCACGGCGAACCCGGCGGCCGCGGGGAGCTCCAGGACGTCGAACCGCAGTCCGGTCAGCAGCCGCACCGGCGCCCCCGCAGGGCGCTCGGCCGGCGACCGGGCCGGTGACCCGGCCGGTGACGCCGAGGCCGTCGCCCACCCGAGCTCGTCCTCGTACCAGCGCGCGACGCGATCGCTCGCCGGCCCGTCGAGCGGCGGGCGCGGCGCGGGGACGGCGACCGGGGGAAGCACCGGCGAGTGGACCGCGGGGGACGGAACGGTGCGGGGGGACATGAACGGGGAACTCCCGGCCCGCCCCGTAAGTTACGGAGAGTGCGAGGCTGATTGCGCTACGTTCCCGGCGCGGGGGCGTACGGGCGCCGTCGGCAGCGCAAGGATGTTCGCCCGTAGCTGAGGCGACCGGGGTGTACCGCATGGACCGTCACCAGTTACGGGTAAGACATTCCCTAGTGGGGAGGGGCGACACGCAGTCCCGGGCGTCTCACGTTCGCCATCGGCGTACTGCCGGGGCGGGTATCTGCCTGGCCTGCGGGAACATCGTCTCGCACCATCGGGTTGGAGCAGTTGTCGGCGTTCGGGGTCAGGAGGCCATCGACGGGTGTCGGCAGTTGGAATGAGCGGTCCCCGCTTGCGGGACTAAGCTGCGGAAGGACAGGGAGGGGACCGACCCCTTACTGCCTGACCGCTCTGAGGAGCGATTAACGATGTTCGAGAGGTTCACCGACCGCGCGCGGCGGGTTGTCGTCCTGGCTCAGGAAGAAGCCCGGATGCTCAACCACAACTACATCGGCACCGAGCACATCCTCCTGGGCCTGATCCACGAGGGTGAGGGTGTCGCCGCTAAGGCCCTGGAGAGCCTCGGGATTTCGCTCGAGGCGGTCCGCCAGCAGGTGGAGGAGATCATCGGCCAGGGCCAGCAGGCCCCGTCCGGGCACATCCCCTTCACGCCCCGTGCCAAGAAGGTCCTGGAGCTGTCGCTCCGCGAGGCCCTTCAGCTCGGCCACAACTACATCGGCACCGAGCACATCCTGCTCGGCCTGATCCGCGAGGGCGAGGGCGTCGCCGCCCAGGTCCTCGTGAAGCTGGGCGCCGATCTCAACCGGGTGCGGCAGCAGGTCATCCAGCTGCTCTCCGGTTACTCCGGGGGCAAGGAGGCCGCCACCGCCGGCGGTCCCGCCGAGGGCACGCCCTCGACGTCCCTGGTGCTCGACCAGTTCGGCCGGAACCTCACCCAGGCCGCTCGCGAATCCAAGCTCGACCCGGTCATCGGGCGCGAGAAGGAGATCGAGCGGGTCATGCAGGTGCTGTCCCGCCGTACGAAGAACAACCCGGTCCTCATCGGCGAGCCCGGCGTCGGCAAGACGGCGGTCGTCGAGGGCCTGGCGCAGGCCATCGTCAAGGGCGAGGTGCCCGAGACCCTCAAGGACAAGCACCTCTACACCCTGGACCTGGGCGCGCTGGTCGCCGGCTCCCGGTACCGCGGTGACTTCGAGGAGCGCCTGAAGAAGGTGCTCAAGGAGATCCGCACCCGCGGCGACATCATCCTGTTCATCGACGAGCTCCACACCCTCGTGGGTGCGGGTGCCGCCGAGGGCGCCATCGACGCGGCGTCCATCCTGAAGCCGATGCTGGCCCGCGGTGAGCTCCAGACCATCGGCGCCACGACGCTCGACGAGTACCGCAAGTACCTGGAGAAGGACGCCGCGCTGGAGCGCCGCTTCCAGCCCATCCAGGTCGCGGAGCCGTCGCTGCCGCACACGATCGAGATCCTCAAGGGTCTGCGCGACCGGTACGAGGCCCACCACCGTGTCTCCATCACGGACGAGGCCCTCGTTCAGGCCGCCACCCTGGCCGACCGGTACATCTCGGACCGCTTCCTGCCGGACAAGGCGATCGACCTGATCGACGAGGCCGGTTCCCGGATGCGCATCCGCCGGATGACCGCGCCGCCGGACCTCCGCGAGTTCGACGAGAAGATCGCGGGTGTCCGCCGGGACAAGGAGTCCGCGATCGACGCCCAGGACTTCGAGAAGGCGGCCTCCCTCCGCGACAAGGAGAAGCAGCTCCTCGCGGCGAAGGCCAAGCGGGAGAAGGAGTGGAAGGCCGGCGACATGGACGTCGTCGCGGAGGTCGACGGCGAGCTGATCGCCGAGGTCCTCGCGACCGCCACCGGCATCCCGGTCTTCAAGCTGACGGAGGAGGAGTCCTCCCGTCTGCTCCGCATGGAGGACGAGCTCCACAAGCGCGTCATCGGCCAGAAGGACGCCATCAAGGCCCTGTCGCAGGCCATCCGCCGTACGCGGGCCGGCCTCAAGGACCCGAAGCGTCCCGGTGGCTCGTTCATCTTCGCCGGCCCGTCCGGTGTCGGTAAGACCGAGCTGTCCAAGACGCTCGCCGAATTCCTCTTCGGCGACGAGGACGCGATGATCTCGCTCGACATGTCGGAGTTCAGCGAGAAGCACACGGTTTCCCGCCTCTTCGGCTCCCCGCCCGGATACGTGGGTTACGAGGAGGGCGGTCAGCTCACCGAGAAGGTGCGCCGCAAGCCGTTCTCCGTCGTCCTCTTCGACGAGGTCGAGAAGGCCCACCCCGATATCTTCAATTCCCTTCTCCAGATCCTGGAGGACGGTCGCCTGACCGACTCCCAGGGCCGGGTCGTGGACTTCAAGAACACGGTCATCATCATGACGACCAACCTCGGGACCCGGGACATCTCGAAGGGCTTCAACCTGGGCTTCGCCGCCCAGGGCGACGTCAAGACCGGATACGACCGGATGAAGGCGAAGGTCAACGAGGAGCTGAAGCAGCACTTCCGCCCCGAGTTCCTGAACCGTGTCGACGACACCGTCGTCTTCCACCAGCTCAGCCAGGACGACATCATCCAGATCGTCGACCTGATGATCGCCAAGGTGGACGAGCGTCTGAAGGACCGCGACATGGGCATCGAGCTCAGCGGTTCCGCGAAGGAGCTCCTGGCGAAGCACGGCTACGACCCGGTGATGGGTGCGCGGCCGCTGCGCCGGACCATCCAGCGCGAGATCGAGGACGTGCTGTCGGAGAAGATCCTCTTCGGCGAGCTGCGGCCCGGTCACATCGTGGTCGTGGACACCGAGGGCGAGGGTGAGGAGAAGAAGTTCACCTTCCGCGGCGAGGAGAAGTCCGCGCTGCCCGACGTCCCGCCGATCGAGGCGGCCGGCGGGGCGGGGCCGAACCTGTCCAAGGACGCGTAACACGCAGGCGGCGTGAGCCGCCGCTCATGGGGCCGCCCCCGGACCGTCTCGTACGGTGCCGGGGGCGGCCCTTTCGCGTGGCCGGCCGACGCGCGTGGCCGGCCGACCCGCGTGGTCAGTCGATGATCAGGCGGTCGCTGAGCAGCCGGTGGCCGCTGATCCGGTTCTGCGGCAGACCCGTGATGTGGACGGCGAGGTCCGGGAGCCTGCACAGCGGTGCCAGGCCGAGCCGGTCGCCCTCGAGGACCGGCTGCTCGACGTACAGCGACTGCAGCCTGGGGAGCCGGGCCAGCGCCTCCAGGCCGGCCGTCGACACCCGCACCGACGCCAGCGTCAGGCTCGTGAGGCCGCCCAGGCCCGGCGGGACCGCCACCGACGGCAGCGCCGTGCAGCGGTGGAGCTCCAGCACCTCAAGGCACGGGCAGGCCTCCAGGAAGCCGAGGCCCTCCAGGAACCGGTTGTTCTCGATGCGCACGCGGCGGGCCGCGTGCCCGTCCAGGGCGACGGCCAGCTCGTCGGCCGTGAAGTCGCCCGCCACGACGAGGTTGCCCGCGCCGGGCAGCCCGGGCAGCTCCGCCAGCTGGGCGCGGGTGGTCAGCCGCAGCGGCGTGTGCCGCAGGTCCAGGCGGTCGAGCACCTCGCGGGCGTACTCACGTGTCGGGTAACGGTCCCAGTCGGAGCTGAACAGCCAGGTCGGCGTCCCGCCGGTGGCGAAGCGGCGGGCGTACGGCACGGCCTCGCGGCCGCCGACCTCGTGGATCAGCGCCAGGGTCCGCTGCTGCCGGTCGAGCCGGTCGAGCCGGTCGTCCGGCTCCGGCAGCAGCGGCAGGACGTACGGGCCGAGCCGGGCCAGCTCCGACCGCCGGCCGGCGTTGCCGGGCGGCAGGAGGCCCCGTACGGCGCCGCGCACTCTCGCGTCGGTCCGTTCGTCCAGCCAGGCCGCGTGCTGGGCGCACAGGGCCGCCAGGACGTACAGGGTCGTACGGCGGTCCGCGCGGGACGCGTCGCCCGCGTGCAGGAGCCCGTTCACCAGGACCGGGAGCTGGCGGCGCGCGCAGTGGCCGGCCGCCAGCAGCAGCACGTCGTGCCACTGCTGGTCGTGGGCGTGGCCGAGCATCTCCTTCACGTTGTCGTCCTCGACGAACTCCTTCGCGGCCAGGAAGTCCTGGAAGGTGCGGTGCGTGAACTGGAAGACGTCGTCCGAGCGCTCCTGGAGGAGGCCCGTGCGGTTGAGGAGGTGGGTGAGGATCAGCTCCGGGCCGCCCTGGTCGCGGACGCCGGGCATGCCGGGCAGGGCGCGGGTCAGCTGGTGGAGGGCCTGGTCGCGGGTGAATTCGGTCTGGCCGCCCCGTACCAGCCAGGCGGCGACGCGCTGGAGGAGCTGGTGGTGCTCCTCCACGGACAGGGTCACGCCCTCCGGGGCGGACACGCTGCGCCGCTTGTCGCGGGTGCCCAGGAGCATCCGCAGGGCGGAGTCGTACAGGGCCCAGCGGCTCTCGGGCAGGAAGCCCTGGCGGAGGCGGTGCAGGGCGCATATGACGGCCGCCAGCAGGGGGGTGCGGGCCAGGTCCGCGAGCGTGGGGTTCCGTTCGAACTGCTGGACAAGGTCGCGCTCCAGGGCGTCCAGGTCCTCGCGAGGGTCCGCGTCCAGGCGGGCCGCGCGGTGCCAGGCGGCGACGAAGGCCCTGATGTCCGCGTCCCGCAGGGGCAGCAGGGTCAGCTCCTCGAAGCCGGCCGGCTCCAGCCACCCCGGTTCCACCGCCAGGGGCCGTACGGTCGCGAGGCAGCGGGTGTCCGGGAAGCGGTCCAGGAGGGCGCACAGCCACGTGTGGGCGGCCTCCCGGTCGTCCTGCGGCACCTCGTCCAGGCCGTCCACCAGAAGCAGCCCACGGCCCGCCTTGAGGACGCGGCCCGCCCAGCCGTCCGGGGGCGCGTCCACCGGCAGGCGGGCCACGCCCGGCAGGTCCGCCGGCGCGGGTAACGCCCCGCTACGCGCGCGGAGGGACCGCAGCGGCACCACGAACGGCACCAGGCCGTTCAGCTCGCCCAGCTCCGGGCCCAGCGTGCCCGCCGCCGCGTGCGCGGCCAGCCACCACACCAGGGTCGTCTTCCCGGCCCCCGCGTCGCCGCGCAGCAGCACCCGCGGCCGGGAGCCCAGCAGGTCGTCGACCCGCTGCGGCGCCGGGTCCCCGGACGCCGCCTCCAGGGACAGGTACGCCGTGTCGAGGTCCCACTCCGCGTCGCGCCGGCCCAGGTCGTCCAGGCCGAAGATCCTCGTACGGCGGTACGCGGCGCCGAGCGCCTCCGCGTACTCCTCGGCGTACACCCGGTCCTCGGGGTGCGCGCCGGTGGTGCCGGTCAGGCGGTCGGGCAGCGGCAGCCGCGTGACCACCATGTACGTCTGCCGGAACTTCGGGTTCTTGGCGAGGACGCCGAGCGGGACGCAGTGCACCCTGCGGTGGCCGCGCCCCGCCGGGACCTCCTTCACGATGCCGATCAGCCCGTCCCCCGCGAAGACGGGCGCGCCGGACAGCCCGGCGAGCGGTGAGCGGCCGTCGGGGCGCTCGACGGCCGGAGGGCGGTCGAACTCGAAGACCATGGTCCGCTGGATCAGCCCCGCCATGGGCAGCACGGTCCCGGTGTACTGGTCCAGATCGAGCTTGCCGCCGTGGTCGTACCGCTGGATCTGGGGGAAGCCGAGGATCTCGCAGTGCGGTACGGGGCGGTCGGTCGCCACGGTCCGCAGCAGCGATCCGAACCAGTCCTCCGGGCCGCGGGACACATGGAGGAGGGCGGCGTCCAGCCCGGGGTCGGACCAGACGGCGGTGCCCGCGAACAACCTGGTGTGGCCCGGGAACGCCACGTCGCAGACGCCTCTGCCGCCGAGGACGTGCTCCGCGGTCAGGACCAGGTCCGGTGTCAGAAGTACCCCGCTGCCCTGCCGCCGGTCACCGAGAACGGCGACGGCGCCCCGTGCGTTCACCGCGGCTCCAGCGAGCCGAAGTCACCCACGTCCACCCCGGTGTCCTCGTTCGCCACCTTCCACGGCTCACCCGTCCGCGCGTCCTGCGGCTTCAGCGTGAACGCCACGCGGTGGGTGCGCCCGGAGGTGCGGGTGCCGTCGGCGCCGGCCTCGACGACCCACGCCTTGACCTTCGTACCGCCCTTGAGCTCCTTCCGGAGTTCGATCGTGAACTCCATCTGGATCTCGCCCATCTCGAAGGCGACCGGGTGTCCGGTGGCCCGTCGCGCGGCGTCGATGAGCTGGTCGCGTACGGAGGCGATGGCGTCGGCGAGTTCGATGTCCGTCATGGCCCGGACCCGTACCCCGTACGGTCCGGGCCATGACGCGGCTTCAGCAGATCAACTCGGGCTTCCGCCAAGCGCATTCGGCGGCGGCCGCCGGCTCTTCCGCGGTCCGCCGGGAGCGCGGCTCGGGTGCCTGCTCGGGTGCCTGCTCGGGCGTCTCGCCCTTCGCCGTGTCCGAGGACGCGAGGGTCACCACGACCGCGTCCTCGACGCTCTTCACCGACGGCGCCAGGTAGTTGTTCAGGACGACGCTGAAGGCCAGCTCCCGCCCCGCCCTGTCCGTGACGTACCCGGACAGCGCCGACGCCGCCGTCAACGACCCCGTCTTGGCACGGGCGTTGAGCGCCGCCGGCGTGTCGCACATGCGGCTGCGCAGCGTGCCGCCGACCGGCCGGTCCGGGGCACAGGCGACGGGCAGGGAGGCGTACCAGTCGGCGTACCAGGGCGCGTCCCGCACGGCGACGAGGAGCCGTGTGAGCTGGGCGGCCGGGAACAGGTTCATCCGGGACAGGCCCGAGCCGTCGGCCTGGCGGAGCTGCCCGGTGTCGACGCCCTGCTCCTTCAGGTACGCCTCGATGGCGGCGAGCCCCGCGTCCCAGGTGCCGCTGCCGGAGACCTTGTGGCCGATGGCCTTGGTGAGCGTCTCGGCGTGCATGTTGTTGGACAGCTTCATGAACGGCAGCATCAGCTCCTTCAACGGCATGGAGCTGTGCCTGGCGAGGAGCCGGGCGCCGGCCGGGGTCTTCACGCCGAGGCGCGCCGGCCGCTCGACGCGTACGCCGTGGGCGGCGAGGGCGTCCGCGAAGACGGCTGCGGCGTAGCCGGTCGGCTCGTCGACGGTGATCCACTCCTTCGTGGGCGACGCCTGGAGGGGGATCTCGCCGGTGATCACGATGGTGTTCGTGCCGTGGGCGCGCTCGATCGCGAGCGTGTCGGGCCGGCCGGCGGGGACGGTGGTGGCGCGGTTCTCGATCCGTACGTAGTCGGTCTTCGGCGTCAGCGCGACGCGCGGCCGGGCGCCCGCGGACGGGCCCGTCGACGCCTGGACGACGACCGTGCCGGAGTCGTAGTCGGTGTCCGGGGCGACGGTGAGCGGCGAGATCTGCGCCGAGTAGTACGAGGACTCGTCGTCGGCGGCCCAGGAGCGGCCGAGCCGCCGCGTGTCGAACAGGGTGTCGTCCGCGAGTACGCGGCCGGTGACCCGCCGGATGCCGGACGCGGCGACCCGTGCGGCGAGCCGGTCGTAGTCGGCGGCGAGCGTGGTCGGGTCGCCGCCGCCCCGCAGGTGCAGGTCGCCGCGGAGGGTGCCGCCGCGCTGCCGGCCGGTGGCCAGTACGTCCGTACGGAAGCGGTGGTCCGGGCCCAGCAGGGCCATGGCGGCGGCGGATGTCGCGAGCTTGGTGTTGGAGGCGGGGAGGAGGCGGTCGGTGCCGTCCCGCTGGTACAGCGTCTCGCCGGTCGCCGCGTCCGCGACGACCACGCTGACGGCGCCGCCGTCGAGGCGCGGGTCGGTGAGGATCCGGTCGATGGCGCCCTTGAGGCCGGTGTCGGAGGGGCCCGCGTCGGCGGGCGGCGCGCCGGTGGTCAGGGCGAGGGTGGCCCAGGCCAGCGCGGCGGCGAGGCCGAGGGCCGCGGGACGGCGAAGGGGGCGGCGGGCTGCCGTTAACGGCCGCGGCCGGATCTTCGCGGTGCTCTTCCGTGTCAGGAGGCTCATGGGACAGGAGCATCCCGGAGCGGACGGAGATCAGGAAGGAGGCGTTGCGTGACAAGCCGCACAGGGCATTTCGGACGTACTAGGGGGAATAGTGAAGCCGCACCGGGGCCGGGCCGCCCCGGTCGGCCGCCCGCGCGCCCTGCAGGGGCGCCGGGCCCGGGGTGCCGCACTCCGGTGGCCGGCGAGGTCCGTACGCCTTCGGCGCGGGGCCCGGGTGCCCGTTTTGTCAGCATATCCATGGTGTCGCACGGGTCCGGGCGGCTGCGTCAAGCGTGTGCGTCACAGGGGCGGGGCTACGACCGAACGTCGTAGACGGGGTGTTTGGGGCATCGCGGGATGACCCGGTACCAAGGATGACCAGATGCCCGGCGCGCCGCTCGCGTCGGGTCCCTTGTTGTCCGGAGCCCGGAGGTTTCCCCCGTATGTCGCAGCGCGCCAAGCATTCCCCCCGTACCGCCGTCGTCGCCCTCGCCGTCGTCGGCATGGGAGCCGCGTCGGTGCTCGGGGCCGGTGCGTCGGCCGTCGCCGCCGGGTCCGAGGCCAAGGCGGCCCAGGCGGCGCAGGCCGCCCCGCTCGCCGTGAACACCGCCACCGCCGTCGCCGCGCAGGCCGAGGCGCAGGCCAAGGTCGCCGAGGTGCAGGCCGCGCAGGCCAAGGCCGCTGCCGCCAAGGCGAAGGCCGCCGCAGCGGCGAAGACGAAGGCCGCCGCGGTCAAGGCCGCCGCCGCGAAGGCGAAGGCCGCGAAGGCAGCCGCCGCCGCCAAGGCCGTCGACTGGGTCAAGCCCGTCGCCGGCTACACGCTGACCGCCGGCTACAACCAGGGCGGCGCCATGTGGACGAACAAGCACTCCGGCCAGGACTTCGCCGTGCCGATCGGCACCCCGGTCAAGGCCGTGCACTCCGGCACCGTCGTCAAGGCCGGCCCGAACGGCGGCGGCGACGGCCCCGCCTACGGCAACGCCATCGTGATCAAGCACGCCAACGGCACGTACTCGCAGTACGCCCATCTGTCGAAGATCAACGTCAAGATCGGCTCGAAGGTGAAGACCGGCCAGGTCATCGCCCGCTCCGGCAACACCGGCAACTCGTCCGGGCCGCACCTGCACTTCGAGATCCGTACGACCCCGAACTACGGCTCCTCGCTGAACCCGGCGAAGTTCCTGCTGAACGAGGGCGTCCGCATCTGAGCCCGCTGAGCCCGCTGGGCCCGCTGAGCCCGCTGGGCCCGCGGAGCCCGCTGAGCCTGACGGCCGGCCGGCGGGCCGGCGCGCCGCCGGTCAGTCCTGGCCGTTCCCGTCCGGGAACGTGAGGATCGGGAAGCTCCCCGTGTTCGTCGGGGCGTGCTCCGGCAGCCACAGCACCGCGATGGCGCCGGACGCGCCCCCCGCGCCCCCGGCCTCCGGGGCGGTGCCCTCCGGGGCGGCGTTGCGGAACGTGAGGCGGGCGCCCAGCACCCGCGCCTGGCCCGCCGCGATGGTGAGGCCCAGGCCGTGGCCCGCGCCCGCGCGGTCACTCGCACCCGTACGGAACCGGCTCGGCCCCTCGCGCAGCAGCGCCTCCGGGAACCCGGGCCCGTGGTCCCGCACCCGCAGCACGCGGCCCTCGACGGTGACCTCCACCGGCGCCTTGCCGTACCGGGCGGCGTTCGTGAGCAGGTTGCCCAGGATGCGCTCAAGGCGCCGCGGGTCGGTGTTCACCCACGACTCGTGCACCACCCGCACCACCGCGTCCGGGTTCAGCACCGCGACCCGGCGGCTGACGAACTCGCCGAGCGCGATCTCCTGGAGCTCGGCCCGCTCCGACGCGCTGTCGAGCCGCGCCACCTCCAGCACGTCCTCGACCAGCGTCCGCATGGCCCGCGCCCTGTCCCGTACCAGCTCGGTCGGGCGGCCGGGCGGCAGCAGCTCGGCGGCCGTGAGCAGCCCCGTGACCGGGGTGCGCAGCTCGTGCGCGATGTCGGCGGTGACCCGGCGCTCCGCCTCGATCCGCTCGTTCAGCGCGTCGGTCAGCGCGTCCACGGCCCGCGCCAGCTCGTCCGTCTCGTCCCGTACGACCCCGCCGATGGCCTCCCGGACCCGTACGTCCGTGTTGCCCTGCGCGACCTTGCCGGCCGCGGTGGCCGCCTTGCGCAGCCGGCGCGAGAGCTGGCCGCCGATCAGCACGCCCAGGGCGCTGCCGCCGAAGACGACCGAGACCGAGCCGACGATCAGCGCCTCGTCCAGCTTCTTCATGATCGTCGCGCTGCGGTCGGGGTACCGGCTGTGCAGCGACAGCACGTCCCCGTTGCCGAGCGGCACGGCCGCCCACACGTCCGGCACGCCGTCGCCGTGCTCCTGCACGTAGGTGCCGCGGTGCTTGTCCCGCACCAGGCGGTCGAGCTCCTTGGGGAGGGCGGGGTCGTTCAGCTTCGTACCGAACTTCGGTTCCTTGGGCTTCGACGACTCGTACATGCGCTGCGCGAACTTCAGCCGCTCCAGCTGGACGTCGCGCGCGTTGTCCAGCATCGAGTTGCGGGCGGCGTTGTGGACGACCAGGCTGAGCGTCACCGCGACCAGGGCGCCCACGGCGGCGATGGCGATGGCGATCTTCCATCGCACACCGGTGCGCAAGGTGGGCGGCTTCATCGGGGCGCTGTCCTGTTCTGTTCCGTGGGTGTGCTGCGGGCTGGGCGTGCGGGCCGGGGTTCTACAGGGCGGCTCCGGAGTGCTGCCGGGGGTGCGGGGGTTGTCCCCCGGGAGATGCAGTCATCGCACGCCGGTGCGCAGGGTGGGCGGCTTCATGGGGGCGCTGTCCTGTTCTCCGTGTCGGTCTGTACGCGTGCCTGTGGGCGGCCGGCGCCGCTACGCCTTGAGTTTGTAGCCGAAGCCGCGCACCGTCTCGATCCGGTCCTGGCCGATCTTCGTGCGCAGCCGCTGCACATGGACGTCCACCACCCGGGTGTCGCCGCCCCAGCCGTAGTCCCAGACCCGCTCCAGGAGCTTGTCGCGCGACAGGACCGTGCCGGGCGCCGACGAGAACTCCGGCAGCAGCCGCATCTCCGTCGGCGTCAGCGCCACCGGCGCCCCGCCGCGGCGGACCTCCATGCCCTCGGTGTCCACCTCCAGGTCCCCGAAGACCAGCAGCCCGCGCTCGCCCTGCCCGCCGGACCCGTCCGCCCCGTCACCGCCGTGCGCACCGCCCGATGCGTGGCCGAAGCGCCGCAGCACCGCCCGGATCCGCGCGACGAGCACCGCACCGTCGAACGGCTTGGTGACGTAGTCGTCGGCGCCGGCCTCCAGGCCCAGCACCACGTCGATCGAGTCGGCACGCGCCGACAGCATGATCACCGGCACGGTCGACTCGTCCCGGATGCGGCGGCACAGGCTCACGCCGTCCATGCCCGGCAGCATCACGTCCAGCAGCGCGATGTCCGGCTGCCGCGCCCGGAACGACTCCAGGCCGGACAGCCCGTCCGGCATGGCCGTCACCGCGAAGCCGTCCCGCTCCAGCGCGAGCTGCGTGGCCTCCCGGATGACGTCGTCGTCCTCGACGAACAGCACATGAGTCTCTGCCATCCCGCGTTCCTCGTTCCTCCCGCGCTCCCGCGCCGCCCTCAGCTGTCAGTTTGTGACGTGTCAGTTGTCGCCCGGCGCGGTGGTCGGCGCGGGACCGGTGAAGTCGCCGCCGTCGACCGCCTTGCTGTACTCGTTGCGCACGATGTCGTGCTGCGTGAACCTGTTCCCCGCCCACCGGAAGGTGACCACGTCCTCGCCGGACGGGTACGCGACCGGGTCGTCCTTCTCGTACCGCTGCTTGGTGACGATCAGGTCGCCGCGGTCGATCGCCGAGTACACCGCGGGCTCCTCCAGTGCGAACACGTTCTCGTACGTACGGTCGTCGTCCCGCAACCGGTACACATACGTTCCTATGCCGACGGCGTCGCCGCACGTCAGCACGTTCACGACGACGTCCGGCGCCCCGGTGCCGGTGAGGTTCCCGTACGAGGTGTCGACCGGGTACGCGTCCGCGACGCACGGCTTCAGGTCGTTCTTGACGCGCTCGCTGACCTTCGGATCGTCCTTGATCAGCCGTACGACGTCCACGCGCCGGAACGCCGGCGACGAGGAGGCCGACGGCGTCGGCGTGGCCAGCGCGGGACCGCCCTGGTCCTGCGGCGCCGCGCCCTCGTCGCGCGCGCCCGTGCCGCCGGTGGAGCACCCGGTCGCGAACAGGCCGACGGCGGCGAGCACGGTCACGGCCACCGCCGTCGTACTCGCCGCCCTGGGACCGGTCATGCCGCCGTTCCGGCCGTTCCGGCCGGTCACGCCGGTCACGCCGGTCACGCCGTTCTCGCGTCTGCCGTTCAGGCCGCGCACCGCTCCTGCTCCCGTCCGTGACGACGTCCGTCCGCGCGCCGCCCGGCGCGCCCCGCCCGTCCCTGCCCCCCGGCCTCGCCGCCGCCCAGTGCGCGGGCGGCGTCGATGTCCCGGCTCTCCAGCTCCTGCCGGAGGCGGGCCAGCGCCCGGTGAAGTGTGCTCTTCACCGTACCGGTCGACATCCCGAGCGCGGCGGCGGTCTCCTCGGTGCTCATCTGCTCCCAGTGCCGCAGGACGACCACGCTGCGCTGCTTCGGCGCCAGCACCTTCAGGACGTCCATGAGCAGGGCCCGGTCGGCGTGCTGCTCGGTCGCGTCGTCGACGGACGCGTCCGGGAGCTGCTCGGTCGGGACCTCCTCCAGCTTGCGGGCCCGCCACCACTCGGTACGGGTGTTGATCATGACGCGGCGGAGGTAGGCGTCGGCCAGCGTCTTGTCGGCTATGCCGTCCCAGCGGCCGTACGTACGGGCCAGGGCCGTCTGCAGCAGGTCCTGCGCGTCCACGGGGTCCGGGACGAGACGTCGGGCGCTCCGCAGCAGGGCGTCCTGCCGGGTGCGTACGTACTCCTCGAATTCGAGCACCTCGCCGTGCGACATCCCGAATCGCCTCCGTTTCCCCGTGACATGCGGAGGCCTGTGGCGGTCCGCATCGTTCGCTTCCGTGGCGTCAGCTTCCTGAGCCGGTCGCGCTCGCTGACATCACGAGAAACTACGGAGCTGTTGTCACGGGCCTGTCCGAAGCACCCTTCGACGGACGCACGGCTGTCCATCGGTTGTGTAACGGCCCTGTACGACCCCGCACACGCCCTGTGCGGAGCCGGTACGGGAGGCGGTGCGGCGGTGCGGGAAACGGGAAGGAGGGCGGGAGCCGGTACGGGAGGCGGTGCGGGAGCCGTACGGGTCAGCCCGCCGGGAGGCGGTAGCGGCCGTCCGCCAGGGGCTCGACCAGGCCGTCCGCGACCAGCCCGTCCAGGGCGCGGGCCCGCTGGACCGGGTCGTGCCACACCGCGTCCAGCGCGGCCTGCGGGACCGGGTGCCGCGCGTCGCGCAGCACGGCCAGCAGCTTGCCGCGCACCTGCCGGTCGGTGCCCGCGTACGTCTGGCCGCGCCGCGGCGGGCCGTCGTGGGCGGGCTTGCCCGCGAGGCGCCAGGCGCAGGCGCGGGCGATCGGGCAGCGCCCGCACTCCTCGTTCCTGGCCGTGCAGACCAGCGCGCCCAGCTCCATGGACGCCGCGGCCCAGCGCGCCGCCCTGCCGTCGTCGTCCGGCAGCAGGGCCCGGGCGAGCCGCCGCTCGGCGGCCGTGGTCGCGTTCGGCGGGTACTGCACGCCGGTCACCGCGCGGGCGAACACCCGCCGCACGTTGGTGTCCAGGACCGCGTGCCGCTGCCCGTACGCGAACGACGCCACCGCCGCGGCCGTGTACTCGCCGATCCCGGGCAGCGCGAGGAGCTGGGCATGGTCGCGTGGTACGTCACCGCCGTGCCGCTCCGTTATCGCGACGGCCGCCCCGTGCAGCCGCAGCGCGCGCCGCGGGTAGCCGAGCCGCCCCCAGGCGCGTACCGCCTCGCCGGGCGCCTCGGCCGCCAGCGCGGCGGGGCGCGGCCAGCGGGCCAGCCACTGCTCGTACACCGGCAGGACGCGGTTGACCGGGGTCTGCTGGAGCATGAACTCGCTGACCATCACGCCCCACGCGCCCGCTTCGGGGCGGCGCCAGGGCAGGTCGCGCGCGTGCTGCTCGAACCACGCGATGACGGGGCCGTGCAACTGCGCGGAGGAGGCGGCGGATGAGGCGGATGAGGAGGCGGCGGGGGGAGGAGTCTCGGTCGTAGTCATGGCACTGCTGATCCTGGCACGTCCCGTGTCCCGGGCCCCTCACCGCCGCCGTACGTCAGGACACGCGCCGGTGCCCCGCCGCCTCCTGGCGCTCGGTGCCCACGGCCGGCTCCCGGCGCTGCCGGTGCGCGCCGCGCTGCCGGTGCACGGTCGCCGCGCCGCCCGCACGCTCGGCCTCCGCACGCCCGGCCTCCGTGCGCCCGGCCTCTCCGCGCCCGTGCTCCGTCGCGTCACCGGGCCCGGCGAGCCACCGCGCCGCGCCGGACCGGCTGCCGCGCATCGTCTCGACCAGCTTCCGCGTCGGGCCGGTCAGCAGCCGGACGAACGCCCACACCGCGAGCGCGCCCACGACCAGGCCCGCCGCCACGTCGTGCGGGTAGTGCACGCCCACGAACACGCGCGAGAACGCCATCAGCACGGCCAGCGGCATCGTGAACCAGGCGATCCGCCGCCACGCCAGCGCCAGCGCCATGGCCGACGCGCCCGCGATGGCCGCGTGGTTGCTCGGGAACGACCAGTCCCCGTACGGCGGGCACTCCGCGATCGACGCGACCGCCCCGGCCACGGCCCGGCACGGCCGCTCCTCCTGGATGAACGACTTCAGGGTCTCGCTCACGACGTAGCCGAAGGCCGTGGCGACTGCGGTGAGCGCGGCGAGCGCCATGGCCCGCGAACCGGCGGGGCGCGCCCGCCACCAGGCGACGACGAACAGCACGCCGAACACCAGCAGTCCGGCGTCGGTGCCGATCTCGGCGAACACGTGTACCCAGTGCGGCGTTGTCTGGGCGAAGTCGGTGATGGCGCGGTAGAGGTCCTGACTCATGGTTACGGACGGTACCTGGCCCGCGGAGGCACCCGTTCACCGCCATCCGCGAGGAACGCCCGGAACGATGTGATGATCGGCAAAAACCGGCGCAGGAGCGGCGGGTGGGGCGGGAGTTGGCGACGATCTCTCGTACAGTTTGGGCCGTGGGATCTCTGCGCAATCCGGTCGGGCCGCTTCCCTCCTCCATCTACTGGCGGCGGAGGGCAGTCGCCGCGAGCGTGGTCGCGCTGCTCGCCGTGCTGATCGTATGGTTCGTCAGTTCCGGTGACGACAGTGGACAGAAGGGCAGCGGCGGCGCGAGTGCGACGTCGGCCGCGCCGTCCACCATCACGCCCGGGCCCACGCCGTCCGGCCCCGCCATCAGCTCCCAGCCGGGCGGCCGCGACGAGGCGGGCGCCACCGAGGGCGACACGGGCGGTACGGGCGGCGGAGCGGCCGGCGGCGGCGACCAGAGCGGCGGCGCGGGCGGCACCGGAGGCGGTACGGGCGCGGACGGCGGTGGCGCGAACGGCGGTACGGGCGGTACGGGCGGCTCCGCTTCCGGCGGCTCCGGCGGCAGCGGATCCGGGCCCGGCAGCGCATCCGGGTCAGCCGAGCAGGTCCCGGCGAACTCCGCCCTCCCGAACTGCGCCCCGGGCGCACTCCAGTTCACGCTCAGCAGCTCCAAGGTGTCCTACGCGCCCGGCGAGAAGCCCCGGTTCCGGCTGACCGCCCGCAACACCTCGGCCACCACATGCAAGACCGACCTCGGCCCGGC
The DNA here is from genome assembly GCF_013362995.1 of Streptomyces sp. TRM64462. Lineage (GTDB taxonomy): Bacteria > Actinomycetota > Actinomycetes > Streptomycetales > Streptomycetaceae > Streptomyces. Next base: position 31,298 of record NZ_JABWDV010000222.1, read on the forward strand.
CACGGCCGTGCTGACCATCAGCGACGACTCGGACGAGGAGATCTGGTCGTCCGAGGACTGCCCCAAGAGCTCCGGCAGCGTGTACGTCGCCGTCCCGGCGGGCGGCACCGCCACGTACACCGCCGAGTGGGACCGCCGCCACAGCACGACGCGGTGCGGCACCCCGTCGACGCGGGTCGCCGGCCCCGGTACCTACCTGGCGGAGGCGACGGTGCCGGGTGCGAAGGGCGTCCTGCGCGCGGCGATCACCCTCGCCAAGGACTGATCCTCGGACGACGAACTCAGACGTACCGTTCGAGGATCGACGACTCCGCGAGCCGCGACAGGCCCTCGCGGACGCTGCGGGCCCGCAGCTCACCGACGCCGTCCACGGCCTGGAGGTCGTCGACGCTCGCCGCGAGCAGCTTCTGCAGGCCGCCGAAGTGCTCGACGAGCCGCTCGATGATCGCGCCGGGCAGCCGGGGCACCTTCGCCAGCAGCCGGTAGCCGCGCGGCGAGACCGCCGAGTCGAGGGTCTCGGGCGAACCGCTGTAGCCGAGGGCGCGGGCCACGGTCGGCAGCTCCAGGAGCTCGGAGTGCGACAGCTCGTCCAGCTCGGTGAGCGCTTCCGCGACCGTACGGGACCGCTTGACCGTCGGCTCGGGCACGTAGTCCCGTACGACGAGCTCGCGCTCGGGCTCGACGCCCGCGATCAGCTCGTCGAGCTGGAGGGCCAGGAGGCGTCCGTCGGTGCCGAGCTCGACGACGTACTCGGCGATCTCGGTGGCGATCCGCCGCACCATCTCCAGGCGCTGCGCGACGGCGGTGACGTCCCGGACGGTCACCAGGTCCTCGATCTCCAGCGCGGAGAGCGTCCCCGCGACCTCGTCGAGGCGCAGCTTGTACCGCTCCAGCGTGGCGAGGGCCTGGTTGGCGCGGGAGAGGATCGCGGCGGACTCCTCCAGCACCCGCCGCTCACCGTCCACGTACAGGGCGATCAGCCGCATCGACTGCGACACGGAGATCACGGGGAACCCGCACTGCTTGGAGACGCGGTCGGCGGTGCGGTGCCGCGTGCCGGTCTCCTCGGTGGGGATGGAGGCGTCGGGCACGAGCTGCACGCCGGCGCGGAGGATCTTGGTGATGTCCTTGTCGAGGATCAGCGCACCGTCGAGCTTGCACAGCTCGCGCAGGCGGGTCGCGGTGAACTCGACGTCCAGCACGAAGCCGCCGGTGCACATGGACTCGACCGTCTTGTCCATGCCGAGGACGATCAGACCGCCCGTGTTGCCGCGGAGGATGCGCTCCAGGCCGTCCCGCAGCGCCGTGCCCGGCGCGACCGCGCTCAGGGACGCGCGCATGAGCGCTTCGTTGCCGGAGCCTCCGCCGGACTTTCCGGGTGTAGATGCCCGGTCGTTGGCTGCCACTGCACTCCTCCGGCTCGTACGGATGGGCGAGACCAGGGCAAAGTCTAGCGACCCGCCTTCCCGGGGGCTGCGGCTCCGACAACCTCGACGGCCGTCGCCCCGCCCCGCCGCGCCGACGCCGCCCCGCCGCCGCCTCGCTGCGGGCGGGCGGGCACAGCGGAGCCCCGCGCCGGGCCGCCCTGCCCGCGGCGCCTCCTACCGCGCGCCCGCCCCCGGCTGCCGCTCCGTCTCCGCATCGTCCCGTGCCGCGCGCCGCGTCCGCGGCAGCACCCGCAGGGCCTCGCCCACGTCCGCGACCTCCTGGACCCGCATCCCCGCCGGCACCTTCCCCGGGTCCGACGGCACCAGCGCGTGCGTGAACCCCAGCCGGTGCGCCTCCGCCAGCCGCCGCTGCACCCCCGTCACCCGGCGCACCTCACCCGCGAGCCCCACCTCCCCGATCGCGACCAGGTTCTTCGGCAGGGGCGTGTCGCTCGCCGCCGACGCCAGCGCCAGCGCCACCGCCAGGTCGGCGGCCGGCTCCGACAGCTTCACGCCGCCGACCGTCGCGCTGTAGATGTCCCGCTTGCCCAGCGCGCTGATCCGCCCCCGCTGCTCCAGCACCGCCAGCATCATCGAGACGCGGGACGTCTCAAGCCCCGACGTGGTCCGCCGCGGCGACGGGATCTGCGAGTCCACCGTGAGCGCCTGCACCTCGGCCACCAGCGGCCGCCGCCCCTCCAGCGTCACCGTCAGGCACGTGCCCGGCACGGGCTCGGCGCGCCGCGTCAGGAAGAGCCCGCTCGGGTCGGCCAGGCCCGTGATCCCCTCGTCGTGCAGCTCGAAGCAGCCGACCTCGTCCGTCGCCCCGTACCGGTTCTTGACGCCCCGCACCAGCCGCAGCCGCGCGTGCCGGTCGCCCTCGAAGTGCAGCACCACGTCCACCAGGTGCTCCAGGAGCCGCGGCCCCGCGATCGCCCCGTCCTTCGTGACGTGGCCCACCAGCAGCGTGGCCATGCCCCGCTCCTTGGACGCCCGGATCAGCGCGCCCGCCACCTCCCGTACCTGCGCCATGCCGCCCGGCGCCCCGTCGATCTCGGGCGACGCCACGGTCTGGACCGAGTCCATGATCAGGAGCGACGGCTTCACCGCGTCCAGGTGCCCGAGCACCGCCGACAGGTCCGTCTCGGCCGCCAGGTACAGATGGTCGTGCAGCGCCCCGATCCGGTCGGCCCGCATCCGCACCTGGCTCGCGGACTCCTCACCCGTCACGTACAGCGTCGGGTGCTCCGGGCTCGCCGCCTTCGCCGCCACGTCCAGCAGCAGCGTCGACTTGCCCACGCCCGGCTCGCCCGCCAGCAGCACCACGGCGCCCGGCACGAGCCCGCCGCCCAGGACCCGGTCCAGCTCGTCCACGCCCGTCGAGCGCGCCGTGGCCTGCCGCCCGTCGACCTGGCCGATCGGCAGCGCGGCCGCCGACACCCGCCCGGCCGCCGTGGTCCGCACGGCGGGCGCCGCCCCGTACTCCTCGACCGTGCCCCACGCCTGGCATTCGGGGCAGCGGCCGAGCCACTTGGCCGTCGTCCAGCCGCACTCCGTGCAGCGGTACGACGGCCGGTCCTTCGACGATTTCGTACGGGCAGCCATGCGCCACACCGTAGCCGCGCCCAGTGACACCGCGCGCCGCCTGTGGACAACCCGCCGGACAGCCCGCCGGGCAACCCGTGTGGACGCGCCGCATATGCCCGCGCCCTATAGCGCCCACGCCTGCCACAAGGCAAAGTCCACTGTCCTCTTTTGAGGGATACGTTCACCCGTAAGGCTTAAAAGTGCCCAAGGGCTACGAAGAGTGTGCCTTCAGCCGCCTACGGTCGCCGGGTGACGAGCAGCAGGCTGGAACCCCCCACGTACACCACCGGCGCACACCGGGCGCAGGGCAGTGCGCCCCGGAGCGGGTCCCGGACGCTCGCGCAGAGCCCGCCCGCCCGGTACGAGCCGTACCTCGACGGCCTGTTCACATACTGCCTCTCGGTGCTCTGCGACCACGAAACGGCCACCGCCGTACTCGGTGACGTCCTGGCCATCGCCGAACGCCAGTACGGGCGCTCGCCCGCGGAAGAGCCCCGCCGCAAGGCGTGGCTGTACGCCCTCGCCCGTTGGGCCTGCCTCCGCGCGCTCACCGAGCAGCGCCGCCGCCGGCAGGGCGCCCACGCGGGCCGTCAGGCCGCCCACGCCTCCGGGCGTCCCCCGTCCGGGCGTCGGCCGTACGGCCGTACGCAGACCCGCCCCCCGGCCCGGCCGCCCGCCACCGAGGAGGCCCCGCGGGCCGGCGAGGAGACCACCGACGAGCGCCGCCGCGAGCTTGCCCTGCTGGCCTGGCCCGAGGCCGCCGGCACCACCCCGGAGCAGCGCGAGGCCCTGGAGCTGGCCGTACGCCACCAGCTCGGCGCGCCCGAGGTCGCCGCCGTGCTCGGCATGGCCCCGCAGACCGCCCGAGAGCTGCTGTCCACGGCCGCCTGCGAGGTCGAGCGCACCCGCGCCGCGCTCGCCGTCGTCGAGACCGGCACGTGCTCGGCCGTCGCCCGGCTCACCGGCGACCACCAGGTGCTGCTGTCGGCGGCGCTGCGCCGCGAGCTCGTCCGGCACGTCGACGACTGCCCGCTGTGCCGCCGCGTCGCCGAGCGCGCCGAGGCCGCGGGGCCCTGGCCCGGCTCGACGGTCACGCCCGCGACGCTGCCGCTGGTCGAGGCGCCGCGGTCCGCCGCGTACGTGGCGATGGTGCACGCGCCCCGCGCCCGCTCGGCCGGGCCCCGGTTCGGCCGCGACGGCTTCCCGCTGGACCCGAAGGACCACGCGGCCCGCCGCGACCGGATGCGCGCCCGCGCGGTGACCACCACGGTCGTCGCCACCGTCATCGCCGCGCCCGTCCTCGCCCTGTGGGCCGCCTACCGGGGCGACCAGGCGGCCGGCGACGGGCGCGGCGACCCCGCCGTCACGGCCGCCGACGAGACCGGCTCCGAAGCCGCGGGCCGCCAGGGCCGGCAGCACTACGAGAACACCGGCAACACCCGCACCGGCGGCCCCGACCCCCGCTTCCGTACGCCCAGCCAGGCCCCCGACGTCACGGTCGAGGTCATCACGCCCGGCACCCCGCTGCCCTCCACGAGCTCCGGACAGCCCGGCGGGCCCGGCAGGATCACGGTTGCCGCGCAGCCCCACGGCGACACCACGATGCTCAAGCTCACCGCGTCCGGCGGCGGCCCCGTCGCCTGGTCCCTGTGGACGGACGCGCCCTGGCTGTACGCGAGCCGCACGTCCGGCAGGCTGGAGCCCGGCCGGTCCGAGACCGTGTACATCACCGTCGACCACGACCGGCAGCCGCGGGGCGCCTGGAGCGCGCGCGTCGGCGTCAACCCGTCCGGCGCGGTCATCGGCATCGAGGGCAACGGGCCCAAGCGGCCGCCCGCCCAGCAGCCCCCCACGCACACTGGACGGCCCACGCCGGACCCGAGGCCGCAGCCATCGTCGCCCCCCGGTACGGCGAGCCCCGCGCCCCGCCCCACACCTCCGCCGTCCTCGACGTCGCCGGGCCCCGGCACCGGCACCGACCCGGGCACGCCCCCGCCCTCCTCCGAACCGCCGTCGTCGACACCCCCGCCCTCGTCGAGCGCACCGCCCCCGGCCGACGACCCGCCACCGGAGCCGGCCCCGCCCCCGCCGAACGAGCCCGCCGGCTCCCCGGCCCCGACGGGCTGACCACCGGCTGCCCCCCATGCTGACTCCCGGGCCGACTCCCCGGGCCGACCCCCTCCGGGCCGCCCCCCCGCAGCCGCCGTCCTACCGCGCCGGATCCGCCGGGTGCGGGGCCACCAGCGGGAGCTGCGACGCGAGCCGCGCCTCGCACAGCCCGACCAGCACGTCGTACGCCGCCTTGCCCATCAGCTCGGTCAGCTCAGGCCGGTACGTCACGTACACCGGCTCGCCCGCGCCGTGCGCCGACGTCGCCGACGTGCACCACCAGTGCAGGTCATGGCCGCCCGGACCCCAGCCCCTGCGGTCGTACTCACCGATCGACACCTGGAGGACCTTCGTGTCGTCCGGCCGCTCGATCCAGTCGTACGTACGCCGGACCGGGAGCTGCCAGCAGACGTCCGGCTTGGTCTCCAGCGGCTCCTTGCCCTCCCGCAGCGCCAGGATGTGCAGCGCGCACCCGGCACCGCCCGCGAAGCCCGGCCGGTTCTGGAAGACGCACGAGCCCTTCCAGCGCCGCGTCTGCCGCTCACCGTCCTCGTCGAGCTGCACCCAGCCGCTCTCGGCGCCCACGTCGTGGAACTGCCACAGCTCCGGCGTGAGACGGGCCACATGCGTCGCGACCCGCTGCTCGTCCTCCTCGTCCGAGAAGTGCGCGCCCAGCGTGCAGCAGCCGTCGTCCGCCCGGCCCGCCTGGATGCCCTGGCAGCCGCTGCCGAAGACGCACGTCCACCGCGACGTGAGCCACGTCAGGTCGCAGCGGAAGACCTGCTCCTCGTCCGCCGGGTCCGGGAACTCCACCCACGCGCGCGGGAAGTCGAGGCCCTTCTCGTCGCTCACGTCCTCGCCGCTCACGTCCTGGGTGCCCGGGACGTCCGAGGCATCCCGGGCATCCGGAACCATCGCCACCGCGCCCTCCCGGGCCTTGTCGCGCTTCTTGCCGGCCCCGGATTTGCCCGGCTTGGCCTTCTTCGTCTTTGGCACAGCTCCAGCGTATGCGGAGCCCGCCCACCGACGGGGTTAGCGTTCAGGCATGAGACTCGGAGTCCTCGACGTCGGTTCGAACACGGTGCACCTGCTGGTCATGGACGCGCACCCCGGCGCCCGGCCGCTGCCCGCCCACTCGCACAAGGCGGAGCTGCGCCTCGCCGAACTGCTCGACGCGGACGGTGCGGTCGGCGCGCCGGGCGTCGACCGGCTCGTCACGATCATCGGGGACGCCGTGCACACCGCCGAGGAGAAGGGCTGCGAGGCCGTCCTCCCCTTCGCGACCTCCGCGATCCGCGACGCCTCCAACGCCGACGCCGTCCTCGCGCGCGTGCAGGCCGAGACCGGCGTCGACCTCCAGGTGCTGACCGGTGAGGAAGAGGCCCGGCTCACCTTCCTGGCCGCCCGTCGCTGGTTCGGCTGGTCCGCCGGCAAACTGCTGCTCCTCGACATCGGCGGCGGCTCCCTGGAGATCGCGTACGGCATGGACGAGGAGCCCGACGCGGCCGTGTCCCTGCCGCTCGGCGCCGGACGGCTCACCGCCGGCTGGCTGCCCGGCAACCCGCCGGACCCCGCCGACGTGAAGGCGCTGCGCCGCCACGTACGGGCGCAGATAGCGCGGACGGTCGGTGAGTTCGCGCGGTTCGGCAGGCCCGACCACGTCGTCGCCACGTCCAAGACGTTCAAGCAGCTCGCCCGCATCGCCGGCGCGCCCGGCTCCGGCGAGGGCCTCTACGTGCAGCGCGTCCTGAGTCGTACGTCACTCGAGGGCTGGGTCCCGAAGCTCGCCGCCATGACCGTCGAACAGCGCCGCGACCTGCCCGGCGTGTCGGAGGGCCGGGCCGCACAGCTCCTGGCCGGGGCGCTGGTCGCGGAGGGCGCGATGGACCTGTTCGGGGTCGAGGAGCTGGAGATCTGCCCCTGGGCGCTGCGCGAGGGCGTCATCCTGCGCCGCCTCGACCACCTCCCCGAGTGACAGTTCGGGCCCGTACGCTGTCCCTCGTGGCAGAACGAGCGGCGGAGGAGTCGGCGGCGGGCCCGACCGCGGAACGGACCGCTGGACGGACCGCTGAACGGCGTGCGTCGAGGCGGCAGGAGCGGCGAGAGCGCCAGCAGCCCGCGGGGACGACAGTGCCGACACGGCCGGCGGGGCCGGCGGAGCACCGGGAGCCGGCGGCGCGGCCGCACGAACCGGCCGCGGAGTCCGTCCTGCGCGTCCCCGACGCGAAGATCGCCCTGTCCACGGCCTCGGTCTACCCCGAGTCGACCGCCACCGCCTTCGAGGTGGCCTCCCGCCTCGGCTACGACGGGGTCGAGGTCATGGTGTGGACCGACCCCGTCAGCCAGGACCTGGAGGCGCTGCGCCGCCTCTCCGACTACCACCAGGTGCCCGTCCTCGCCGTCCACGCCCCCTGCCTGCTGATCACCCAGCGCGTCTGGTCCACCGACCCGTGGGTCAAGCTCCAGCGCGCCCGCGCCGCCGCCGAGAAGCTCGGCGCGTCGACCGTCGTCGTGCACCCGCCGTTCCGCTGGCAGCGCCAGTACGCGCGCGACTTCGTCACCGGCATCTGGCGGATGGCCCACGAGACGGACGTACGGTTCGCCGTCGAGAACATGTACCCGTGGCGCTACCGCGACCGCGAGATGCTCGCGTACGCACCCGAGTGGGACGTCACCAAGGACGACTACCGCCACTTCACGATCGACCTGTCCCACACCGCCACCGCCCGCACCGACGCCCTCGCCATGGCGTCCCGCATGGGCGACCGCCTCGGCCACGTCCACCTCGCGGACGGGCGCGGCTCCGCGAAGGACGAGCACCTGGTGCCCGGCCGCGGCACGCAGCCGTGCGCCGAGCTCCTGGAGCACCTGGCCCGTACCGGCTTCGACGGGCACGTCGTCATCGAGGTCAACACCCGGCGCGCCATGTCCGCCGCCGAACGCGAGGCCGACCTCGCCGAGGCCCTGGCCTTCACGCGGCTGCACCTGGCGTCGGCCGCCCGCGTCCCGTGACCGGCGCCCCACGCGCGCGTAGGGGCCGCGGCCGCCCGCCCGCCGCGGAGCGCACCGAGGGCCCCGGCGCCCGCGAGCGGATCCTGGAGGCCGCCCGCACCGAGTTCGCGGAGCGCGGCTACGACAAGACGTCCGTCCGCGGCATCGCCAAGGCGGCCGGGGTCGACGCCGCCCTCGTCCACCACTACTTCGGTACGAAGGACGAGGTCTTCGCGGCCGCCATCGAGGTGTCCTTCGAGCCCGCCCTGGTCGTCCCGGCCGTCCTCGGGGCGGGCCCCGAAGGCATCGGCGAGCGGCTGGCCCGCTACTTCATCGGCGTCTGGGAGAACCCCGCGACCAGGACCCCGCTCCTGGCGATCATCCGCTCCGCCCTCACCCACGAGGCCGCCGCCAAGGTGCTGCGCGGCTTCGTGCTGCGCCGCATCCTGGAGCGGGTCGCCGCCGAGCTGCGCGTACCCGACCCGAAGTTCCGGGCGGAGCTGGCGGCGTCCCACATGATCGGCATCGCGATCCTGCGATATGTGATCAAGGTGGAGCCGCTCGCGTCGGCCGACCCGGACGCCATCGTGGCGATGGTGGCCCCGACCCTCCAGCGGTACCTCACCGAAGCGTGAGCATCGCGTCCCGCTATCCGGACGAACTGTCCAGATCTTGGAGCAGCGGCGTACGCTCGTAGACGTCAGATCTCTCTGACCAGATCTCTTTTCAGATCTCTTTGTTTGAGGAGCGAGCGACGATGCCCGAGCTGAGGTCCCGCACTGTCACCCACGGCCGCAACATGGCGGGCGCACGCGCCCTTATGCGCGCCTCCGGTGTAGCGGGCGAGGACATCGGCCGCAAGCCCATCATCGCCGTCGCCAACTCCTTCACGGAGTTCGTCCCCGGCCACACGCACCTCCAGCCGGTCGGCCGGATCGTCAGCGAGGCCATCAAGGCCGCGGGCGCCATCCCGCGCGAGTTCAACACGATCGCCGTCGACGACGGCATCGCCATGGGCCACGGCGGCATGCTCTACTCGCTGCCCTCCCGCGACCTGATCGCGGACAGCGTGGAGTACATGGTCGAGGCGCACTGCGCCGACGCGCTCATCTGCATCTCCAACTGCGACAAGATCACCCCCGGCATGCTGATGGCCGCGCTGCGCCTCGACATCCCGACGGTCTTCGTCTCCGGCGGCCCCATGGAGTCCGGCCGCGCCACCCTCGTCGACGGCACGGTCCGCACACTCGACCTCGTCGACGCCATCTCGGACGCCGTCAACGACAAGATCTCGGACGAGGACATCCTCCGTATCGAGGAGAACGCCTGCCCGACCTGCGGATCCTGTTCCGGCATGTTCACCGCCAACTCGATGAACTGCCTGACCGAGGCCATCGGCCTCTCCCTCCCCGGCAACGGCTCGGTCCTCGCCACGCACACCGCCCGCAAGGCGCTGTACGAGAACGCCGGGCGCACGGTCGTCGAGCTCACGAAGCGCTACTACGAGGAGGGCGACGCGTCGGTCCTGCCGCGCTCCATCGCGTCGTTCGCGGCGTTCGAGAACGCCATGGCCCTCGACATCGCCATGGGCGGCTCCACCAACACGATCCTGCACCTGCTGGCCGCCGCCCAGGAGGCGGGCGTCCCGTTCGGCCTGGAGGAGATCGACGCCGTCTCGCGCCGCGTCCCCTGCCTGGCGAAGGTCGCGCCGAACGTCGCCAAGGACCGCACGTACTACATGGAGGACGTGCACCGCGCCGGCGGCATCCCCGCCCTCCTGGGCGAGCTGCACCGCGCCGGCCTCCTCAACGAGGACGTGACCTCCGTGCACAGCCCGTCCCTCGCGGACTGGCTGAAGACCTGGGACGTGCGCGGCGGCTCCCCGTCCGCCGAGGCCGTCGAACTGTGGCACGCGGCACCGGGCTGCCGGCGCTCCGCCGAGGCCTTCTCGCAGTCCGAGCGCTGGGAGGAGCTGGACGAGGACGCCGAGGGCGGCTGCATCCGCTCCGCCGAGCACGCGTACTCCAAGGACGGCGGCCTCGCGGTGCTGAGGGGCAACCTCGCCGTGGACGGCTGCGTTGTGAAGACGGCCGGCGTCGACGAGTCGATCTGGACGTTCGAAGGCCCCGCCGTCGTCTGCGAGTCGCAGGACGAGGCCGTCGAGAAGATCCTCAACAAGCAGGTCAAGGACGGCGACGTCGTCGTCATCCGCTACGAGGGCCCCAAGGGCGGCCCCGGCATGCAGGAGATGCTGTACCCGACGTCGTTCCTCAAGGGCCGGGGCCTGGGCAAGACCTGCGCCCTGATCACCGACGGCCGCTTCTCGGGCGGCACGTCCGGCCTGTCCATCGGCCACGCGTCACCGGAGGCGGCGAGCGGCGGCACGATCGCCCTGGTCGAGGACGGCGACCGCATCCGCATCGACATCCCGAACCGCGCGATCGAGCTGCTCGTCGACGACGCCACGCTCGACGCCCGGCGCGCGGCGCTGAACGGCGTGTACGCGCCGAAGAACCGCGACCGCAAGGTGTCGGCGGCCCTGCGCGCGTACGCGGCGATGGCGACGAGCGCCGACAAGGGCGCGGTCCGGGACGTCACGAAGCTCGCCTGAGGCTCTGCCCTGCCAGGCGCCCGGCACCCGGCGCCCGGACGACCCGGTCCCGCGCCGGCCCCGGCGCCCTGCCCCAGGGAGCAGTACGAGCAGTACGAGCAGTACGAGCGACCCGGTGCGGTTCACCACCGCGCCGGGTCGTCCGCCTCCACGGCGAAGACCGACCCGTCGGGCGCCGACGCGAACACCTTGCCGTCCGTGACGACCGGCGCCGGCAGCAGCGGCGCGAGGCCCCCGCGCCCGCCCGCCGCCATACGCGGCGGGGTCTGCCCGGCCAGCACGCCCCGCGTGGCGTCCACCGCGAGCAGCCGCCCGTCGCCCGCCGACAGCACGACGTGCCCGTTCGGCGCGACGACCGGCCGTGACACGCGCGCGGCGCCCGTCTCCAGGCGCCACCGTTCCGTACGCCCGTCCAGGTCGACCGCCGTGAGCGCCCCGCCGGACCCGACGACGTACACCGTGTCGCCGTCCACCGCCGCCTGCGCCTGGTCCACGGCCGCGGTGAGCGCCACCCGCCGCCGGCTCCGGTCGCGGGTGTCGAGCCGTACGACCGCGTCCGTGTACTGCTCCTTGTCGGCGGACAGCAGCACGAGCGCGTCCGCCGTCGCCTGTACGGGGGTGAGGGAGCCCTTCAGCCGCTCGCTCCAGCGGACCGTGCCGTTCGCCGGGTCGACGGCGGTGACCAGGGTGGACGCCCCGTCGGCGGCGACGGCGGCCGCGAAGACGGTACGGGCCGGGGCGCCGCCGCCGGCAGGGCCCGCCACCCACTGGGCGCCGCCGGCGGCCAGGCGCTTCGTCCAGCGCTCGACGCCGGTCGCGGCGTCCAGGGCCCGCACGCGGCCGTCGGCGAGGACGGTCAGCACTGTGCCGTCGCTGTGCACGACCTGCGCGTACGCCCCGAGGCCGACGCCCCACCGCACGGCACCGCTACCGGGGTCGAGCGCCTCAAGGCGGGCGCCGCCCCCGCTCGCCGCCCCGGGGCTGACCGTGTGCAGCAGCCCGCCGTTCGGGACCAGGGCAGCGGCCTCGTCCGGGGCGGCGTCGGGCGCGCCGGAGGGCACGGACCAGGCCCGCGCCCCGTCGACGAGCCGCAGACGGGCCGCCTTCACACCGGGCGCGGCGCAGTAGAGCGCGGCGTCGGCCACGGCGCATACGGGCGGCCGGGTGCCGATGGCGCCCTGGGCCGCGCCGCCGGAGCCGGCCGCGTC